>NZ_JBOFMC010000001.1:0-6793 GCF_051658185.1 Shewanella sp.
ACAAGGAACAGTTCAGGATGATCAAGAGAGAGGCGAATTCCGCGCCACCCTAAAAACGGATTGTCTTCCTTAATCGGGAAATAAGGTAACGGCTTATCACCACCGACATCTAAGGTACGCATCACCACCGGACGCCCAGAAGCGGCCTGCAACACCTGTTGATAAACATGAATTTGCTCTGATTCGCTGGGGAATCGTTGCTGCAACATAAACGGAATTTCAGTGCGATACAGGCCAATACCATCAGCCCCTTCAGCAATTTCAGAGGCGACGCCGCTTAATAAACCCGCGTTTAAATATAAACCAATACGCAGCCCATCCGTGGTGACGGAGGGTAACGCCAATTCTTGGGCATATTGACGTTGCAGCGCTTTTTGCGCCGAAATTAAACTGCGATACTCACTAACGATTGCCGGCGATGGCGATACCATGAGTTGTCCACGACTGGCATTGACCACCAATAACTTTTGATCGATATCGGCGGTAAGCAGTTGCTCCACCCCAGTTATCGCAGGCACCCCAAGCGCTCTTGCCAAAATTGCCCCATGGGAATTGACACCGCCCAATTCAGTCACAATTCCCGCCAGTTTTTGCCGCGGGAATTCTGCCAGCATAGTGGCATCGGCTTCGCGAGCGATGAGGATAACAGGCTTATCTGGCTCAAGCTCTAAGCGCTCAGGTTCAATTAATTGCCTTAATACCTTTTGGCCAAGATCGCGAATATCGCTTGCCCGCTCCTTAAGATAAGGATCCTCCATTGCCAAAAACTGTTGGATATATCTAAGGGATACACGGCTCACGGCCGATTCGGCAGCCCAGCCCAGTTGCACCTCGCGGGCATATTCCCCCCCAAGACTGGCATCATCAAGCAATAGCTGCAGCGCATTAAAAATCGAAACAACTTCTTCGTCTTGCTCACGATCAAACCGCTGGGATAATGCGCCAATGGCATCCTTACAACGCCCCATTGCCGCCACCAAACGCTGCGCCTCTTGTGCGATATCTTGGCAACGGACTTCGGCTTGCTCCAACGAGATTTCACCGCCTAACACAAAAGCATGGGCAATTGCGATCCCATTAGAAGCGGGAGTGCCTTGAAATAAAATTTGTTGCTGATGGGCGCTTACCTGCGCTTTTTGGCGCAAGCCCCGTATCGCCATAGCCAGCTGCGCGGCGAGCGTCATTAAAAAAGCCTCTTCACCCTCGCTAAACTGGCGGGCACTGGCTTGCTGAACAACGATAACCCCAACAACGGCTTTTTGGTAAATGATGGGGACGGCTAAAAAGGCGCGGTATTCTTCCTCAGCCACTTCAGGAAACAGTTTAAATCGAGGATGGAGCCGAGCATCGGCCAGATTAACCGCTTCCTCACGCTCAGCAGCTAAGCCTACGAGGCCTTGGGACAGCGGCATACGCACATGGCCCACGGCACGCTTTTCAAGCCCGTCGGTGGCCGAGAGCACTAACTCTTGCTCCTCTAAGATATAAATAGAGCAACATTGCGTTTCCATCGCCGCTTTAGTGGCAGAAACGAGCACCTCGAGTGCCGTTTCAAGGCTGTGGGCAGCGGCAACGGCCTGAGTGATATCCCTAAGCGTATTTAACACTGTTTCCAATCCTCCTTTGATTTCAGCCTGCGTTTTTTTGTCTTGCGCGCCTGCGCGGGATCTCCTGAGTTTGGAACGACAATGCCGTGAGCGCAAATTCCTTCATGACCTTACGATAAACGTCACGCTTGAAAGAAACCACCTGCCGCACGGGATACCAATAACTTACCCAGCGCCAATCGTCAAATTCGGGATGCCCCGAGGAACTCAAATTAATCGCACTATCAGCACTTTTAAGTTGCAATAGAAACCATTTTTGTTTCTGCCCAATACACACAGGCTTACTGTCTTGTCTGACTAACCGTTTTGGTAAGCGATACCTTAACCAAGAACGGGTCGACGTTAAAATGTGCACATGTTCAGGTCGTAGGCCAACCTCTTCATACAACTCTCGGTACATCGCCTCTTCTGCGGACTCACCCTCATCCACACCACCTTGAGGAAATTGCCATGAGTGTTGACCAAACCGTCTCGCCCACATGACTTGGCCATACCTATTACAAATTATTATGCCCACATTTGCGCGAAAACCGTCGCTATCAATCACATGGACTCCATATAAGGATAAATTTTAATAACGGGATTGTTTCATAAAGCTAGTCGCGCAGCAAACCTCTATTTTTGGACAGGCTTTGGATAAATGGATCACATTAGCCAATTTATCAACATAGCAAGCCTCAAAACTCGAGGATATCCACATTTTCTGTGGATATCTCTGTTTGAAACTCCCGTAAACTTGTTATATCGTTCAAAAAACAGCAAATGCCACCCGCAAACACTCATGATGAGTTTCAAAAATATTCGTTTTTATTCATTAAGTTAAAAACACTCCGCGAAGATTTACTCAAAATAAAATACCTGCAGCTTATTTTTTAAGCAACCAAGATGATGGGGATGACTTTGCAAACCGACCCCAATCTTATACACAGAACATACCTAGCGCTGTCCACAAATTGGCATAAAACTGTGTATTTTTGCCGTTGACTTGTCGGTTTCAATCGGTTAACACCCACAGTTTTTGGAGTTATCCATAATATCTGTGGATAACTGTGTGAGGAACACAAGGGAAAACCGAGAGTAACTTTGAACAAGTTAACCACATTCAAGATCAAAATAGATTTACACTTATAAATCATAAGTTTAATCAAATTGATTTACCCAATTTCCCTCCTCAACACTTGCGCTCACTTTTTAACCAGCCTTGCTATGGGCACTATTTGGGGTAGAATTGCGCCATGAAACCCATTATCCCCCCAACTCACCTCGACGAACTCCTCGAGCGCGCCAATATGCTGGCAGGTATTAGTTTGGCGCAAATTGCAGGCCAGCGTGGCATGCTTGTCCCCAAGGATCTTAAACGCGACAAAGGTTGGGTTGGCCAATTAATCGAAATGGAACTCGGCGCCATCGCAGGCTCTAAACCCGAGCAGGATTTTTTGCACCTTGGCGTTGAACTCAAGACGATTCCCATCGATGCACAAGGACGACCATTAGAAACCACCTATGTGTGTGTCGCCCCGTTAACCAATATTGAAGGCTTAACATGGCAAGACAGTTTGGTCTGCCACAAGTTACAGCGGGTCCTGTGGATCCCTGTCGAGGGCGAGCGGCACCTCCCTATCGGCGAGCGTCGGGTAGGCACCGCCATTTTATGGGAGCCGGATCAAGAAGAGTTACGTTTGCTGCAACAGGATTGGGAAGAAATAATGGAACTCATCGCCCTTGGCAAGGTAGCCACACTCACCGCTCGCCATGGTGAGGTACTGCAATTACGCCCCAAAGCGGCCAATAGTAAAGCCCTCACCCAAAGCATTGCCGAAGATGGCAGCTTGCAGCTCATCAATCCCCGCGGCTTTTATTTAAAGACCGCATTTACCGCGATGATCCTAAACAAGGCATTTTGTTAAATTTTAAGCACGATATGCATTTGCCTTGATCCAAATCACAAATATGAGTAGCACATCCGCTCCACTTTTCTATAAACTACCGCATTCTAAAAAAATGGCCATATTTAGGTTACTTAATCGTTGTGAGAACACGTAGACAAGCGAAAAAACTGCTTTTTGCGATATTGGCTTGGGCATTTGCCATGGCCGCGTTCGTGTTTTTTCGATATGCCCAATCACCTGAGCTCCCTCAATGGGCGGTAGGCTCGGCGGATCTGGCTACGCTGGCAATCTATATGGGTATTATCTTTGGCAGCCTGCATTGGATGTCTAACTTAATTACCGACTTCAGCGCGATTAATCGCCTTCCTTATATTTTCTCAGTGATTTTTAAAGGGTTATTCCTAATGCTTGGGGCGACCACCTTGGCTTACATGACCCAGTTCTTAAACATGTGGGCCATTGAAAATCACATGTCGACTTTAAGACAAATGCTAACGGCCCATATTCTGTATAGTCCCTCCTTCCAAGCATTGATTGTCTACCTCGTGGTGGTGCGGGTCAGCCTGGCGTTTGTTGAGCAAATGGCGTTACTGGTTGGGCCACGGATCCTCCTTAACATTGGCTTAGGTAAATACCATAAACCTCGCTATGAACAGCGCTTATTCCTGTATCTCGATATGGTTGCGTCAACAACGCACGCAGAATCTCTGGGTGATTATCGCTTTAGCCGCTTAATCCAAGACAGTTTTAGCTTGCTATCGGATACCGTGACCAATAATGAGGCAGAAATATATCGTTATATGGGAGATGCCGTCCTCATCCATTGGCCGCTAGAAGAAGGCGTTGTGCATGACCGTTGCATGAATATTTATTATGAATTTAGCCAGCAACTCAATTGGCAACGCCATTATTTTGAAGAAAATTATGGTTTTGTGCCCAAGTTCAAGGCAGCGGCCCATTGTGGACAAGTCGTTGCCGCGGTTGTCGGGGTGCAAAAGCAGGAAATCAGCTTTTTTAGTGATGTACTCAACACCTTAGCAAGGCTGCAGGATCAGTGTAATCCCCTAGGTCAACGCATGTTGATATCGGGCACCTTGGCTGCGCGGTTAGATACGTCAGACAGCAGCTACCGTTTAACGAATCTTGGGCCCATCAAATTAAAAGGGAAACAACACTCAATTGATGTGTTTGCGGTTTCCCCTCTGTAAAGTCGCGTGTCGCGTTAACCTCAACATACCATCAGCTTAGGTTAAGCTGGCTCTTTGGCTAACAAGCCTTGGATCAATAAACCTAATGCTCTAAAGGTCAAAATGCGGCTCGTCGTTTGTCGCCAAACTAGGCCAATATCGCGATAGGGCGCCTCACCCGGTGGCGTCATCACCACTAAATCCGTGTCATTCAGGATGCCCGCATCTATCGCCATTTGCGGTAAAAAGGTGGTACCCAGTTTGCTATTGACCATCTGCACTAAGGTGTGCAAACTCGTTGCTGCAAATGGATTGACCTTTGCGCTATCCGTTAACTGACAAGCCGTAATCGCATGGCCAGTGATGCAATGCTCACTTTGCAGCAAAAAGATACTTTCATCGGGTAAGGCTTGATAGTCCACAGGCTGATGAATGCCACCGACTAAATCCTTATGCATGACCATCTTAAAGGGATCGATACCCACTTTCATGCTGTGATAGCCGGTGGTATCAACCGGTAAGGCAAGGATCAATAAATCAAGCTCACCTTTGCCTAGGGCATCCAATAATCTATCCGTGGTATCTTCCTTGAGTAATAAACTCATTGCAGGATAAGTTTCTTGGCATTGGCGCACGACTCGGCTGAGTAAAAATGGCGCGATAGTCGGAATGCAGCCAAGGCGAATATCGCCAGTCATCGGTTCGCCTTGATTTTTAACAAGCTCAACTAAATCATCGACATCAGTTAAAATTTTTCGCGACCGCAACACCACTTCTTCACCAATAGCGGTGAACATAAACGATTTATGATCCCGCTCAATAAGTTGATACCCTAATTGTTCTTCGAGGTTTTGAATGCCACTGGATAAGGTAGATTGACTGACAAAGCACACCTTAGCTGCACGATTAAAATTTTGCTCTTGGTGCAGATTCACCAAATAAAATAGATTCTTGAGACTCGGTAAGCTTTTCATTTTATCGATTGCCGCTCAGATGATGGATTAAAAAATTAAATTTACTCTATCATAAGTGAGGAACAAGCACTCGCCATGAGTTCTCAAGAGTGTGAGCAAAATCCCTATTAGCTAACTGATTACTAACATACTAATTGCTATGGCCATTTACCTAATGCTCGCCCCTAGGCATAGCACCTTCGTAATAAGCAGCTTTCCGTTAGCCAACTTAACGGGCGATATCCTACATAATGACGTCACGCTAAGCGCTGCAAGCACAGCACCATTAGTTAGTGGCAAAAGACTCATGACATAAGACCAATGCCACATGATGGTAGAGGATGTTGCACTTATCACCGATGACGGCACAGCACGCATCCCCAAAAAACTGATAGCGACAGATAACTCAGGAATAGCTCGCTTAGAGTGATAAAACGCCATCAAAATGAAGAAATGAAGAAATGAAGAAATGAAGAAATGAAGAAATGAAGAAATGAAGAAATGAAGAGTCAAACGGGATGATATTGAGGGCGCTTGGGCAACAACATCGCTGCTCCCATCACGCGCCCTACTCACGCCAAGTGCGAATTTACGCCTTGGACTGCAAAAACGACTTTAACTGCTGTAAATCAACACTTGCAAATTCAACAATTTGTGCAACCCAAGCACCATGTTCCGCCGCCCAACGGGCATCTTCACCATGCTGGAGCAACTGAGCAATTTGTTGAATACGCTTTAATCCAATCGAACCCGCAGCGCCCTTGAATTTATGGGCTTCCGCGCACAAGGTATCCTTATCAGCAGCATCATTAGCTTTTACTAGATTCCCAACGTATTCAGGCATCAATTGCTCAAATAACACCACACTCTTGAGTAAGGTTTGGGCACCAATGGCACTGCAGTACTGCTCGAGTGTATTGAGATCTAGGATTGCGTCTAAGTCAACTGTGGCCATCTAGGCCCCCCTATAGTAATAAAAGCTTAAAAAGTAGTCCAAAGCTTAAAACGAATTTATGACATGATACCCGCTAAAATCCTCTGTGCAACTCATAGCAGCATTTGTGGTTGAATAATGTCAATATTGGCTATAGTTCCCCCGTCCCCCTGCCGATAACAGCTTACAAAGCACAAGGTAACGGCGCCATCAACGCCTCTCC
>NZ_JBOFMC010000002.1:0-13045 GCF_051658185.1 Shewanella sp.
TTGTGTTACCGCCACGTCGGCCAGCAAGGGAGCGGCGACAAAGGGGTTAACTATCAAGGTGCTGAGCCATAAGCGCAGTGCTTGTGTGCACTTGGGTTGCCATAATCCAAAGGTGAACGGCTTAAGCGGCATTTTTTGCTGTAACATTCCATGTTCCTCGCCAATGAACGCGTGTCACTTACGCGGTGTTGCTGTCGCTCCAACGACCGATTGAGTGTAGCCATTGGCCCATGGGTTTGCCAAACTTTTGCCGTCTGCCCTTGGGTTGCCTTGCGGATTAAAAGTTCATGACGAGGTGCAGTCCCGCGTAGGTGTGATCCTGTGAACTGAGGTCGCCATTTGCCTGCGCTTCTCGGATGATATCGCTTTGAGCGAGGCTGTGGCTGAGATGACCATAGAGCTCGATATTGGCAGTTAATTGATAATGGGCTTCAAGGCCAAATTGCAGGTGGTTTCTGCCATTGTGATCGGGTGTGATGTATTTAAAATCAAAACCTTGAATTATATAAGGGGTGAGCGTAAAGCGCTCGCTCAGCGGCCAATTGCTGTGCAGGCTGGCCTCAACAAAGTAACCCGCCGCTTCAGTGGAATAGACATAACTGATTGCAGGAACCAGCCAAGGTAAACGGTTATAGGCGATTTCGGCAAAAAGTTCGTTATCTTGGCTGCGAGCATCGCTAAAGCTCTCAATGCGTTGATAGCCGATATTGGCGTCGAGGTGTTCGCTCATGCTGAGGGCGTATTCAAGGCCGATATTCCACTCAGTGTAGGCTGAGTTGTCGGCGCGCCCGACGAGGGCGTAGGTGGTCAAGTTGCCATATTGCGCCGCAGCATTGAGCCAAAAGATACCGCTATCCGGCAAATTATTGCGCCCTTCGGAGAGGTATTTGCTGTCCCAGCCGATATCGACGCGAAGCGCCCAAGGCGTGCTATCTTGCTCTGCTGCTGCCGCTTGTTCCGCCTCGGCAGCGTTTAGCGTGGCAATGCTTTCCATTGACTGGAACTGGCTTGGCGCAGTCACGGCCTCATCGGCCAAACTGCAGTGGCTTACACTGATTAAGCCTGCGGCGAGAACCCGTTGCGAGAGTTTACTGAGCGAGCGAGTCGCCATTATCCATTTTTTCATAGCGGTAATCTGCTGCCAATCCTTCATTTTTTGTCTAGGGTACGATCATAGCGGGCCTAAGATTAACAATTAATGGGAATTAATCGCATTTGCGATCTAGCCATCAAGATTGACATCCCAAACCGGTCCAAAGAATGAATTGAGAGATAATTCACTTTTTTATTTTTCAACGTCACTTGGGCTGACCCAAGGAGGCAATTGCATTTTTTGCCTTGATAAATGACAGTTGAGCCCCTATGTATAGCCTATACAGACTGTAGAGGAATCACTATGAGCAACCCTTTGCTTAATGGCACGACGTTACCGCTTTTTTCACAGATTAAACCTGAACACATTCAAGTTGCCGTCGAGCATGCGCTTGCTCAATGCCGAGCAAAAATTGATGAAGTCCTGCAACATCAAGGTCCCTTTACCTGGGAAAACCTCGTCGCGCCATTAGAGCAAGTGGATGATGAGCTTAGCCAAATTTGGTCACCCATTTCTCACATGAATTCTGTCACCAGTACCGAGGAGTGGCGTGCCGCCCACGATGCTTGTTTGCCGCTATTGTCGGAGTATGGTACCTACGTAGGCCAGCATCAAGGCCTGTACCAAGCCTATAAAAGCCTGCGCGCCAGTGAGGCATTCTCCCAATTAAGCCAAGCTCAGCAGCAGGTGATTGAACACAGTTTGCGTGACTTCGAACTCTCGGGCATCGGCTTAGATGACGCACAAAAAGTGCGTTATGGTGAAATCGTAAAACGTCTTTCTGAGCTGACCAGCGGCTTTTCAAATCAATTGCTCGATGCGACCCAAGCGTGGACTAAGTTGATTACCGATGAAGCTGAACTCGCAGGCTTGCCAGATTCGGCTAAGGCAGCCGCTAAGGCCATGGCCGAGGCTCGCGAGTTAGAGGGCTGGTTATTTACCTTGGATTTCCCCTCGTATTTGCCAGTGATGACCTACAGTGAAAACCGCGAGTTAAGGGAAGAATGTTACCGCGCCTTTGTGACCCGCGCCTCGGATCAAGGCCCGAACGCCGGCGAGTTTGATAATGGCCCATTGATGGATGAAATCCTCGCGCTGCGCCATGAACTGGCACAGTTATTAGGATTTGACAGCTATGCCGAAAAATCCCTCGCCACCAAAATGGCAGAAACGCCCGCGCAGGTGATGGCTTTCTTAAATGAGCTGGCGCTGCGTTCTAAAGATCAAGCTAAGGCCGAACTTGCTGAGCTAAAAGCCTTTGCGCAGGAACAGTTTGGCGTGACCGAAATGGCTTCTTGGGACTTAAGTTTTTACGCTGAAAAATTGCAGCAGCATAAGTATGAGATTTCACAAGAAATTCTTCGGCCGTATTTTCCTGAAGACAAAGTACTGGCGGGCCTGTTTTACACGGTATCGCGGTTATTTGGCTTAAGGATTGAAGAGCAAACCGAGTTTGAGCGTTGGCATGATGATGTCCGATTCTTTGATATTTTTGATGAAACCGGTGAGCACCGCGGCAGTTTTTATTTAGATCTCTATGCCCGCACCGGTAAGCGTGGCGGCGCGTGGATGGATGATTGCCGCGTGCGCCGCCAAACCGCCAAGGGTTTGCAAAAACCTGTGGCCTATTTGACCTGTAACTTCAATGGCCCGGTTGATGGTAAACCGGCGCTGTTTACTCACGATGAAGTGACGACCCTGTTCCATGAATTTGGTCATGGTATCCACCATCTGCTCACCAAAATTGATGTTGCGGGCGTGTCTGGTATCAACGGTGTGCCATGGGATGCGGTCGAATTGCCGAGCCAATTTATGGAAAACTGGTGCTGGCAAGAAGAGGCCTTAGCGGAAATCTCTGGCCACTATGAAACCGGCGAGCCATTACCAAAGGCATTGTTGGATAAAATGCTCGCCGCGAAAAACTTCCAATCTGGCATGATGATGCTGCGCCAATTAGAGTTCTCGCTGTTCGATTTTAGAATGCACCATGAATACGATGCTGCGAAAGGCGCATGCATTCAAGCCACCTTAGATGAGGTGCGTCGTCAGGTGGCGGTGCTCATTCCACCGGCATTTAACCGTTTCCAACATGGTTTTGCCCACATTTTTGCGGGCGGGTATGCCGCGGGCTATTACAGCTACAAATGGGCTGAAGTGTTGTCGGCGGACGCCTTTTCGCGCTTTGAGGAAGAAGGGATTTTTAACCCCGAAACGGGACGACGCTTTTTGCACAACATTTTAGAGATGGGCGGTTCCGTCGAACCTATGGTGCTATTTAAGCAATTTATGGGACGTGAACCAAGCATTGATGCGTTGCTGCGTCACTCTGGCATTGCCTCGTAACGTTTATGGCGGTTTTATCGCGGATGCCATCATGGTGTCGCGGTAAGCCTTTGATCAACAGGCGCCCTTGTGGCGCCTTTTTTGTGTGAGCAAGATCTCACTTGCTCCCTGGTATGACCTCTGTTAGCCTGTGGGCCTTATTTCAGAGGCTGCTGGTTATGAATCTGTATTTTCGATTGTTTTGGTTATTATGTTGGCGTATTCGCCAGTGTCGTGCTATTGATTTTTTGGGGACGAGCCGAATTGCTTACCGCGCCCTTCCCAGTGATTGCGATATCAATTTTCACCTGACCAATTCCCGTTATCCCGCCTTTATGGATTTAGCGCGCACTTACATGTTGGCCGAAATGGGGCTGCTGAAACGCTTTTTAGCACTCAAGTGGATGCCGATAGTGAATGCCGCCGAGTTTACCTACATCCGAGATATTAAACCCTTAAAAACCTTCGAGATTGAAACCAAAGTCGTGGGGTGGGATGAAAAATACTTCTATATTGAGCAACGTTTTATCAGTGAACGCGGCTTGCACTGCTTAGTGCATGTCCGTGGGGTGTTTGTCTGTAAAGGTAAGCAGGTGCCCCTCGACACCCTGCTCAAGGAGGCAGGTTACACTGAGCCTGCTCCCGAGTTACCGGCAGAAGTGATTAAATGGAAAGCGTTTTTACAGTTAAAAAAAGAGCGCAATCTGCCGTAGGTTCTCGCGGTGGCAACTTAAGGGATGCTCCTTAGGCCGTGGTGTTGGGTGGTTTGAGCAAGTTGCACCTCTTGGTGGACGAGCATCCAAGCGCCGCGTAATTGGGCTTGGTGCCAGTAGCGCACTAATTGATCAAAGTCCAATAGGTTCAAGTGGTTAAAGCTATAGCTTAAGCAGGGGATGAGGGCGCAGTCGGCTAAGGTAAAGCTATCCTGACACACCCAATGATGCTGACTAAGGTGTGCATCTAAACGCGCAAATTGTTGCAGCAGCTGGTTTTCGATGCGCTTGATATCAAGGGTATTGCTTAGGTTTGACGCTGTTAACCTTTCGAATTTAAATAATAAATTATTGATATCATTGTCGATAATCCGGTCAAGCAGCCGTACTTGTAGGTTGCGCTCAGGTTCGGGGGGCAGCAGCTGGGCGCTGTTGGTCACATGCCTATCTAAATATTCAATAATGATGCTCGACTCGGGGATAAGCTCTCCAGTGGCCGTTTTGAGCAGTGGCAGTTTTTCGGTGTGATAGGCCTGCTGAAAGTGCAGCCTTGTTTGAGGATCGCTAAAGTCTGTGATGCGAGGAGAAAAATGCGCCTGTTTTTCATAGAGTGCGATCAACACTTTTTGTGAATATCGCGATAATGGGTGATAAAAAAGCTCCATAAGCGCAGACTCCGATGGGAAATACTCAATTAAACCAAACTCACGCGGCTTGCCCTAATCTTAGCCCTAAGGCTTCACTTTAGCTGCAATTGTGGCACTTGGAATCGCGTTTGATAACTGCATCAGGTGCTTAAGCGCTGCCAAGCTGGGTATGTGCATACAAACAATCCCCCATTGCCACGCATTATATTGCCTCAAGTTAATGATAATTATGTATTTTTAAGTTTAAAGGTTTGATGGATAACACATTTGCTGTAGCGGAACAGCGCTTGGGTTAGTTTAGGGCTTGAGCTAGCGCGGCGTGATGGCCTGCCTCATTCTCAGCAGTCGCGGTGCTTGCCGCGCGGTTAACAACTTTACTTTCGCTAATGTGTAAAAAAGGGTTGGTATATTTGCTCAGCCTTGGGTGGGTAACTACAATGCGAGTGCTAATTTGTTGATAAGCAACCTGCTCTTGCGGGTTGTTGACGTCCTCACCGTCGGTAATGCGGCGGGTGTCATGATTTTCCCCCCTGATGGAATTGCGCGCATTCACCATAAATTAGCTATAGATTGGCTGTAGATGGGTTATAGCGCTATAGAACTGCCAAGATCAAGGCGCAGCAGTTTATCTATTGCATAAGCTTACCTATAGTTTATTAGCTTATTAATTTATGCAGCTGTTAAATGTGATGCGGCTCTGTTGCTTGGTTGTGGGTGGCGATGTAATTAAGCTCAGCGGTTTGCAGTTTACTTGATGGTCGACCTTGTTGATTTTAATAGGGTATGCGATAAATAACGGTTTTTTATTTTAGTGATAATTACGGCTATACCAATCCAAATAAGTGGCTTGGTATATCGGTCATTCATTTTTGAAGGAGTTCTCATGCGGCAGACAATTAAACTTGCCTCAGTTATAAGTGTGGCGTTATGGATGGCAGCTTGCAGCCCTCAAGAAGCGAAAGCCCCTGCCAATGCTGGCCCGCAGAGCGTTGAGGTAGGCGTGGTCAATGTTGTTGCCAAGTCGCAGGCGATCCAAGTGGAGTTGCCGGGCCGCAGTAAAGCATTCCTCGAGGCTGAAGTTCGTCCGCAGGTCAATGGGATTATCACTAAGCGTAGTTTTGTTGAAGGAGGCCTTGTTAAGCAAGGGGAGTCCTTGTATCAAATTGATTCTGCGCCCTATAAAGCGGCGCTCGTCAGTGCCAATGCCGATTTAGCCCGCGCCAATGCTGCGTTAGCCTCGGCAAAAGCCAGAGCGACACGTTATCAGCAATTAGTGAAAACGAACGCGATCAGTCAGCAGGATTTTGATGAGGCCGATGCGGCCTACAAAGAAGCGCTTGCGAGCGTGACCGTGGCTGAAGCCGCCATCAATACAGCTAAAATCAACCTGCAATACACGGAAGTGCTGGCGCCCATCTCAGGCCGTATCGGCAAGTCGAGCGTGACCGCTGGCGCGTTGGTGACCGCCAACCAAAGTCAAACGCTGGCGACCATTCAGCAGCTTGATCCTATCAATATCGATATTGCTCAATCGAGCGCCCAACTCCTGCGCCTGAAGGCAAAGCTAACCCAAGGCAAGTTGCAGGCGACGGATAATGCCGAGGTGCAGTTAGTTTTAGAAGACGGCACAACCTATGGTCACTCAGGGAAATTGCAATTTGCCGAGGTGAGTGTGGATGAAAACACCGGCTCTGTGATTTTGCGCGCCGAGTTCCCGAACCCCGATGGCCTGTTGTTACCGGGTATGTATGTGCGGGCGGTGCTGAATGCTGGTACTGATCCACAGGCGATTATGGTGCCGCAACGAGCAATTAGCCGTAATCCAAAGGGCGAAGCTGTGGCAATGGTCGTCAATGACCAAGGCGTGGTCGAAGCCAAAATCGTTAAAACGGCGCAAGCCATTGGCAATGAGTGGCGGATCACCTCCGGCTTAACGGTTGGCGATAAGCTGATTGTCGAAGGCTTACAAAAGATTCGCCCAGGCTCCCCGGTTACCACTCAAGTTATTTCTGAAACGCAAGCACAATAGGGCATCGCTATGGCACGTTTTTTTATTGATCGGCCCATTTTTGCGTGGGTGATCGCCTTAATGATTATGTTGGCAGGGATCCTCTCGATTCGATCTTTGCCTGTATCTCAATATCCCAGCATTGCGCCACCGACCGTGGTGATCACCGCTAATTACCCCGGAGCCTCTGCCAAAATTGTAGAAGACTCCGTGACGCAGGTGATTGAGCAGCGCATGACCGGGATTGACCATTTACGTTATATTGCCTCTACCAGCGATAGTTTTGGTAACGCCCAAATCACGCTGACCTTTAACTCCGAGGCCGATCCCGATATCGCTCAGGTGCAGGTGCAGAACAAGCTGCAAGGAGCGATGACATTATTGCCTCAGGAAGTGCAATCCCAAGGGGTTAACGTTAACAAGTCGAGTTCAGGCTTTTTAATGGTGCTCGGTTTCGTCTCCCAGGATGGCAGCTTAGATAAGAGTGACATTGCCGACTATGTGGGGTCGAATGTCGCCGAGCCGATGAGCCGTGTGCCGGGGGTGGGTGAGATCCAGCTATTCGGCGCGCAATATGCGATGCGTATTTGGCTCGATCCGATGAAGTTGACTCAGTATAACCTGACCAGCTTAGACGTGGTTGCAGCGATACGTTCGCAGAACGCCCAAGTGTCAGCGGGACAAATTGGGGGAACGCCCTCGCTCCCAAGCCAAGAGCTGAATGCGACTGTGTCGGCCCAAAGCCGATTACAAACCCCAGAGCAGTTCCGCAAAATTATCCTTAAGTCCGACACCTCCGGCGCAAACGTGTCTTTAGGTGACGTGGCACGGGTGGAATTAGGCTCTGAAAGCTATGCAGTGGTGTCGTTTTATAATGGCAAACCGGCATCGGGTTTAGCGATTAAACTCGCCACTGGCGCTAACGCCTTGGATACGGCTAAAGCCGTACGCGCAAAAGTTGACGAGATGAAACCCTTCTTCCCGCAAGGATTGGAAGTGGTTTACCCCTACGATACCACGCCCTTCGTTGAGCAATCGATTGAAGGCGTAGTGCATACCTTGCTGGAAGCTATCGTACTGGTGTTTGTCATCATGTACTTGTTCTTGCAGAATTTCCGCGCAACCTTGATCCCAACCATTGCGGTACCTGTGGTATTGCTCGGAACCTTTGCCATTTTGTCGGCCACGGGTTTTTCGATTAATACCTTGACCATGTTTGCCATGGTGCTAGCCATTGGTCTATTGGTAGACGATGCGATTGTGGTCGTGGAAAACGTCGAGCGGGTTATGTCTGAGGAGGGCTTAAGTCCACTTGAGGCCACACGCAAATCGATGGACCAAATTACGGGCGCCTTGGTAGGGATTGGTTTGACGCTGTCGGCGGTATTCGTACCTATGGCATTTATGGCCGGTTCGACAGGGGTGATTTACCGTCAGTTCTCTATCACTATCGTGGCGGCGATGGCCTTGTCGGTGCTGGTGGCGGTGATCCTCACTCCTGCGCTGTGTGCCACTATGCTAAAACCGGTTAAAAAGGGCCATGGCCATATAGAAACAGGCTTTTTTGGCTGGTTTAACCGTAGCTTTGATAAATTAACCTCGCGCTATGAGGCGAGCGTTGCGGGCATCATCAAACGTAGCTTTAGGGTGATGATGATTTACGTGGTACTGGTTGTCGCGGTGGGTTGGATATTTATCCGCATGCCAACAGCATTCTTACCCGATGAAGATCAAGGGATTTTATTTAGTCAGGCGATTTTGCCGACCAATGCGACCCAAGAAAGCACCTTGAAGGTATTAGAAAAAGTGTCTGATCACTTTTTGGCCGAAGAGGGCGTTAACTCGGTGTTTAGCGTGGCGGGCTTTAGTTTTGCCGGTCAAGGGCAAAATATGGGGCTGGCGTTCGTGGGCTTAAAAGATTGGTCAGAGCGCGAAGCGCCGGGCATGGATGTTAAGTCGATTGCTGGCCGAGCCATGGGGGCTTTTAGTCAGATTAAAGAGGCCTTTGTGTTCGCGTTTGTCCCCCCAGCGGTGATTGAACTGGGTACGGCTAACGGGTTTGACATGTACCTGCAGGATAAAAATGGCCAAGGCCACGACAAGCTGTTAGCGGCCCGCAATCAGTTGCTGGGCATGGCAGCGCAGAATCCAAATCTTGTCGGTGTTCGCCCTAACGGCCAAGAAGATGCGCCAATTTATCAATTACATATTGATCACGCTAAGTTAAGTGCGTTGGGGGTATCGATTACCGATGTCAACAGCGTACTGACTACAGCGTGGGGCGGATCCTACGTCAATGACTTTATCGACCGCGGCCGTGTGAAGAAAGTGTTCGTCCAAGGTGATGCCAAGTATCGGATGCAACCCGGTGATATTGACACTTGGTATGTCCGTAACAGCAAAGGCGATATGGTGCCCTTTTCGGCCTTCGCGACCGGCGTCTGGGAATATGGCTCGCCTCGCCTAGAACGATTTGACGGTCTGCCGGCGATGAACATCCAAGGCGCGACGGCGCCCGGATTTAGTACCGGTGCGGCGATGACCATTATGGAAGACTTGGCAAAACAGTTGCCTCCCGGTTTTGGCATCGAGTGGAACGGTCTCTCCTACGAGGAGCGTTTATCTGGCAATCAAGCGCCAGCGCTCTATGCGCTCTCGATCTTAGTGGTCTTCCTCGTCTTGGCGGCGCTCTATGAGAGTTGGTCGGTGCCTTTTGCGGTTGTACTGGTCGTGCCGCTCGGCATTATCGGAGCCTTGATCGCGATGAATGGCCGCGGCCTACCCAATGACGTATTCTTCCAAGTGGGGCTGTTAACCACGGTGGGGCTCGCTACTAAGAACGCGATTTTGATTGTGGAGTTTGCCAAAGAGTACTACGAGAAAGGTACGGGGTTGGTCGAGGCCACTCTGCATGCCGTACGGGTGCGGTTACGGCCGATCTTAATGACTTCCTTGGCCTTCGGTTTAGGGGTTGTTCCTTTGGCAATTAGTACCGGTGTGGGTTCTGGTAGCCAAAATGCGATTGGTACAGGCGTGTTAGGCGGGATGATGAGCTCAACCTTCCTTGGCATTTTCTTTGTGCCGTTATTTTTCGTGATTGTGGAGCGCATCTTTAGTAAGCGCGAACGCAAAGCGAAAGACGAGCAGTCCAACAGCGCTGAGTAACTGCAGCCGTTGTTGAGTCAAAGCCCTGCCCTGTTGCAGGGCTTTTTTGTGGCTAAAATAAGGCTTGGGATCTGCGGTTTGTGGCGTTAAGTGGTTTGTAGCGTTAAGTGGTATGTTGCTTGAAGCGGAATGCTGGCATATTGCATCCCCTTTATAGGCTCAATAACGTCTGGCATCCTAGGTGTACACGGGAGCGATGTTAGCCAATGCGAGCAGGCCGTGGGTCAGGGCAGCAGTTGACGCCCCGCTCAGAAAAACTAAAGTAATCATATTTGTTTGTGCTGACTTGGAGTGATGTTGTGGCACCGAGGGTTAATCTTGTAACTAAGCGGCTATTGGCTGCTTGCTTATGTTATGCCGTTGCTTTGGGGGTGATGGTGTATGGGGTGAATGCATTTTATCTCGACCAACTGGTGCTACCCGAGCTGACGCGCAGTCTCGCTGTTGCGCTGCTGCTCGTGGGGATGGGGTTAGCTCCGCAGCTCTTTTTTATGTCGGTAAGCCAAATTATATCGCAACCTGAAAACATGACATTGACGGCAAAATTGCAGGGATATCTGTTTAATCTTGGGGTATTTTTGTTGATTTGCAGTCTGCTGATGGAGTGGCTATATCATCAGGGGTGAGCGTCGCTTCTGCCCGGCGGATATGGACAGCGCTAATGCCAAATGCAAAAAAAATGGACTCTCAAGGAGTCCAGTATTCACGAGCAAAATGGCTGCCCTAAATGTTGTGCATGAGGACTATAGCGGGTCAACACTGAATCGGAGCTGAATGCTTGGCCGTGAGCTTACGCGATTGTGGCAGAGGTGTGGGTAGGTAATATTTCTGCAGGCCGCCCTTGATGGCTGATGAAATTTGCTTTTGTTTGTGATTAGCTGTTGCCATTAAAATAACAATAATAGGGGTAGGCAATGGATACGCTGTTTTTGGGGTTAGCGCTGGTGTTTATCGTGAGTTATCTCTGGTACGTCAGCCTTGTAAAAAAATATCGCGCCGTGCTTGATGCGTTATCGAGTATGGAAGTGTCGTTAAACAAAAGACTTGAGCCGCTAACCGCGCTCCTCGCGCAGACGCCAGGCATGGCGGCACCGTTAGCGGCTGAGCCTTTGTCAGCCAAGGGCGCTGAAGCTTGCTCGGAAGCGGCAGATCCTGCTAAAACCGCAGCCGCCATCCAAAACTCTCCGCTTGAGCCGCAACTGGTGGCGTTAGCCGCTCGTATTCGCGCGCTGGCAAGTCAGCACGCCCAAGCTTGGTTACCCTTAATGCCCCCGAAATCCAGCATCGCGCCCGCTGAGGTCAGCGCTTATCTGGAGAGTGTCGAGCAAGTTAATCAACACTTGGCCGCATGGTTCGCTTCAATCAGCCGATTGGAGATGAGCCGATTGGCGATAGCGACGGAGCCCCCATCTTGGCAACCGTTTGGGCAGGGAGCGCCGCTCGAACATAGTGATGTGTATGAGGCCGAAACCCCGATGGCGGCATCTGCTCGCTACTACAATGCCGCTGTGCTTGAGCTGAATACGGCAGTTGAGATTTTTCCCGGTTCGATCATTGCTGCCATCGCCGGCATAAAGCGGATGCCTGAATATGCAGCCTTCAAGGCAGGCGTCGCTGCTGAGCATGCAACCCGTTGAGGTTAAAATGTGTTGAGCTTGATTGCTTAGACTCCATTAAGCTTCATCAGGCTAGGCTGTTGGCATTGGCATTGGCGTGGTTTGGGGTAGAATTTGGATCGTTAAATCGTGAGATAAACCAGTACTTTGCTATTATTGAAGTACGCTAATTTAACCAATACACGGGATGTGGATGCCTTTCTCCTGCTCATGGAACTCAGTTTTGTTGATCCGCGCACGTCAAACGCTAGCGTTTGGCGCCGTGGCGCTTGGCCTGTACTGCTGGCTCGTGCCCTTGAGTGCGAATGCCGAGGAGCCTAACAGTGCTGGCAAGACTCGGATTGTGGCGCGCTATTCTGACGGCGGTATTGTCAGCAGTGAGGGGCAGGAAAAGGTTAAAGTTTATCAATACCAACAACCTAATGGCGTCACGGTGTTTACCGACAAGGCTCCCAGTAATAATGCGTATCAAATATTGCTCTATGAGTGTTTTGCTTGCCGTCCTGACTCTAAAATTGATTGGAACAACATTCGGTTATTTCGATCTCACTATGACTCGCTGATATCCAGAGCGGCTCGTAAGCATCAGTTGGAGCCAGCGCTGATCCGCGCGGTGATTCATGCTGAGTCTGCATTTGATTTTCGGGCGATTTCCCGCAGTGGTGCCATGGGGTTGATGCAATTGATGCCTGAAACCGCCAAGGAAATGGGTGTCTCCAATGCCTTTGTGCCCGAAGAAAATATCCTCGGCGGCAGTAAATATTTAGCGCAAATGCTTAAGCTGTTTAATGGCGATATCGCCTTAGCTTGCGCCGCATACAATGCGGGGCCAACGACGGTGACCCAGTACAATGGCATTCCGCCCTATCCTGAAACAAAGGCCTATGTTGAGCGGGTGCAAATACTCTTGAAACGCTATCGACAGCAACAGGGCGCTTAAGCTTATCAAGACTGGCGAGCGCGAGTTATCACGCTCGCTGGCTCGCATCTTTATCGCTTATCGTTATCCCTAAACGCGCATCATCGAGTAATCTTGGCTGCGCTTGAGGTTATTCGCCCACTTCCCACTTGACGGTGACGCTGCCGCCCGCCTGTCCTAAGGCTTTGGCGAGATAATCGGTGAGTTCAAGCGCGATGTCATCGAGCTGCCAAGGTGGGTTAATAACCCATAATCCTGCCGCTGTCATGCCAAACTCGGTGGAGTCGGGGCTGATGGCCTGCTCAATTCTCAGTTGGCGTTTGATGCCGCTATTGGCAAGGCGGCTTAACATGCCTTCGGTCTGCGCGCGATTCACCACCGGATACCACAGCATAAACACGCCAGTGGCAAAGCGTTTGTGGGCTTTGATTAATGTCTCGGCGACATCTTGATAATCGGTTTTGATTTCGTAACTGGGGTCAACCAATACCAGTGCGCGGCGCTCTAGCGGCGGCACTGCGGCAATCAGTCCTTTTAAGCCGTCGCCTTTGATGACTTTGAC
>NZ_JBOFMC010000003.1:0-11833 GCF_051658185.1 Shewanella sp.
TGATTGTAATCGCCGCTGTGCCGTCAAAGTTCACGCCATTGATTGCGCGTGGCGTGGCAAGTTTGGTAGCCGTGGCCGCATTGCCGGAACAGGCCGCCGAGGTGCCGCCGTTAGCCGCCGCCGTGATTGTGATCGCCGCCGTGCCGTCAAAGTTCACGCCATTGATTGCGCGTGGCGTAGCAAGCTTGGTTGCTGCAACCGCAGTGCCGCCAGAGGCTAACGCGCCCACATCGGCCGCCGTTAACGTGCCCCAAGCCAAACTGCCAGCGGTTGCACCTGCTTTAAGTACCTTGCCGCTGTTTGTTGTGCCAGTAGCGGGGACGTGTAAATTACCGTCACCTGTTGGATGCGTATAGTTGTTCGCACCAGAGGCTACAGCATTAAGTTTGGATTTATCAGCAGCAGACATAAAGCCAGCGGCCGAGGTTGTCGCGTCAGCGTGAACGTGGCTCGCCGCCGCATACGATCCCGCTGGCTGCGCGCCAATATCAGCAAGCGACCATGACACATTGCCAGAGCCATTAACTGAGTTTGCTTTATTGCCAATAGTGAGCGTGCGCGCCGTACCCCATAGCGACGTTGTGATCGCCGCTGAGCCGTCGAAATTGGTGCCGTTGATTGCGCGGGGCGTTTGCAACTTGGTAGCGGTTGCCGCATTGCCTGATATTGCCGAGTGATTGTGATTGCCAGCCGCATAATTGGTCGCGCCTGTGCCTATGTTGTATGCCATCGGACTTGCAACAGTTTGGCTAATGACGCCCAAATCAGTAACAAAACCAATGTCCCAGCCTTCATTCCATCGATCTGTTGATCCATCAGAAAAACCAAATTGCAAATCCCTTACTGACACTTGTGGGTAACTCCAAACAGTATCAGCATTCCCGATCAGCACAGTACAAACAGTGCCATTGTGTGCAAAGTGGACAGGAAGCGAGCGGCCGCCAATTTGCACCGCTCCACAATTTGACCAAGCGCTATTAACTGAATAGTTGTAGCCGCCAACATGAAACGAGCTTAGCTGATTGGTCGCATAATTGTAGACGTCTATCCAAAACGACAGCATCGTAGACGTCCACGATACGGGCAAGCGAATTTCAAGCGCCCCAGTAATAGACGCTGTTGCAGTTCTAAACTGACCGCCACCAGCGGCGAGAACTCGCCTATACATAGATAGCGCCGCGCTTGGTGTATGGTTAAGCAGGCTGCCAGTCATAACGTCGCCAGCTTTATTAACTGCGCCAATATCAGCAAGCGACCATGACACATTGCCAGAGCCATTAACTGAGTTTGCTTTATTGCCAATAGTGAGCGTGCGTGCCGTACCCCATAGCGTCGTTGTGATCGCCGCTGAGCCGTCGAAATTGGTGCCATTGATTGCGCGAGGCGTTTGCAACTTGGTAGCGCTGACCGCATTTGCGCCAACGGCTAGCGCGCCAATGTCTGCGAGCGACCATGACACATTGCCAGAGCCATTAACTGAGTTTGCTTTATTGCCAATAGTGAGCGTGCGCGCCGTACCCCATAGCGACGTTGTGATCGCCGCTGAGCCGTCGAAATTGGTGCCATTGATTGCGCGAGGCGTTTGCAACTTGGTAGCGCTGACCGCATTTGCGCCAACGGCTAGCGCGCCAATTTCAGCCAATGACCACGACACATTGGCCGCGCCATCGACCGATTTACCTGTTGACCCAATCGTAACCGTGCGCGCCGTACCCCATAGCGTCGTTGTGATCGCCGCTGTGCCGTCAAAGTTCACACCATTGATTGCGCGGGGCGTTTGCAGCTTGGTAGCGCTGACAGCGTTAGCATCCACTGGTAACGCGCCAATATCAGCAAGCGACCATGACACATTGCCAGAGCCATTAACTGAGTTTGCTTTATTGCCAATAGTGAGCGTGCGCGCCGTACCCCATAGCGTCGTTGTGATCGCCGCTGAGCCGTCGAAATTGGTGCCGTTGATTGCGCGGGGCGTTAGCAGCTTGGTAGCGGTTGCCGCATTGCCTGATATTGCCGAGTGATTGTGATTGCCAGCCGCATAATTGGTCGCGCCTGTGCCTATGTTGTTATTACTGGCTGAATACTGACGGACGTTATCGACATTAGGTAGACCAACATCGGTTTTATTCGGCTTGTTTTCAGTAGTGTAAAGCTGTGCCCATGGCGACCACACACCGCCATTGTTAATGCAAACATATTGATTAAGCGATTTAAACGGCGTGGCGGTAATGGTCATAAACGTTGAGCTGTGCGCGGTCACGTCAATGTAAAACCAATCCGTTGCATTTGGGGCGTTAACGAGTTTTTGGCCGCGATACTTGGCGTTGATTGCGGGTAGCGCGCGAATATCCGCGCCTTCGCTTAGCTCCTGTGACGCCGTGCCTAAACCAAAATCGCCAACTAGCACCGCATCACGGCCGCCGGACGTCACCTTTCCGATCACATCAATTGAGCCGCCGCGCAGTGAATTAAACCAGCCTTCTTTAAACCATGCCGCGCTAGTGCCTATAAAATCGGTGGCGGCATTGCCTGTTTTATCTTCCGCTGGTCTAAATCCACCAGCCGCAAACGATTTCACCCATTGGATTTTTGATTGCTGAATAGTGTCAGTTAATTTATTCCAAAAGCCTTCCAGTGATACGCCTTCGCGCGAGGACAGATCCACCATGTCGAGGGTAACTTGCGTCGCAGCCGCCGGAACCGTTATCACTGCCAGCACGACGCAGTTAGCAGGCTGCGAGCCTTGCGGGTATGCCTTGATCTCACACGCCTTAATGCTTGAGCTGGTATCAACTTGATCTGTGATTGTGCTTGGATCGTAAAAGGCCGTTAATGCAATAACGTTTACAACGCCTGCCACAACCGGAATGATCACATCATGTTGCTGCCTTACCGTGATCAGGTATTTATCCGCTACGTTGACCGCCGCCGCTGACTCATCAGGGGATGAAACGACCACGTTTAAGCCAGCGCCTGCCGTGACGATAAAGCCGCTGTATACGCCGCTCTCAATAATGCCCCGCAACTGGCGGTTAAGTGCGCTGGACGTTTTCAGTTCGAAAGCCTGCACGTCGGCGAGCAAGGCTAGGTTATCTTGATTTGGCGTATTGATTGCGCCAGCGTGAATGATCGCCACGATAATAGCCTCTTAGTTAATGTTTGATTCGATAATGCCTGTCACCACATAGCCACGGTCTTTGTTCACCGTGGAGGGTTGCCCAGCAAGCATGGCGACCGCTTGGCCTTGCTCATCGAGGATGCAAGCCACGTTAACGTTTGCGCCGTTTGCAGGGATGCCAGCCGCGCCAGCGGGGATCTCACAGCGGATATTGATTTGATGGGTTTGCGCGTTATAAAAGTAAGTCGGGGACGTATCGGTATAGACGGCGGTTATGTCGTTTTTTGTGGCGGTAATGGGGATCACATCCACCAGCGGCGGGTTAACGGAATCATCAACGAAGCCATAGCCAAACAGTACCGCTCCAAGGCGAAAGCTTGGGGATGCCGAGATCATGGATAAGGCGCGCTGGTCAAAATATCGCGCCAGTAGCACGCCGCGAGAAGGTTCGGAAGCCATATAAAAAACCCAAATAAGTGATTTGGGTTCGATTGTATGGATAGCGGTTTTTTTGCTGAAAAAAGCGGGGGTTTTAACTGTCGAGCCGGATCACGTCCAAGCGCACTTCATCAAAGCGGTGCCGATAGTCCGGCGGGATAGCCAGCGCGTTATTAGCTGTGTTTTTTTGCTCTGTGTAGCCGCCCGTGATCATTAGCGTGCTTTCAATGAGCGCTTTAAAGTCCTCAGTTAGCATTGAGCCATTCGCGAATAGGCGTTCAAGCGGCTCTATAATGTCATAGTGAATAACAATACGCTCACCGTCATAGACAATATCTAGCGGAATGATCGGCGTGATAATGCGCTGAATGAGTTGTGTAAACTCATCCGAGGTATGGCCGCTGCGCGACAAAGAAGATGAACTGACACTAATAACGCCCCGTGAGGTAATAAAATAATCCTCCATGCTTTCGCCAAGCTGTTGCATTTCACGGGCAGTTAATAGCGCATTAATCAGTGTGCCGGACGTACTATCCCATTTAACCGAATAATCTTTGTTACCCGCTGGCGTAAGCACTTTAGGCGCGTATAGCGGCTCCCATTCAACCTTCATCCCGCCCATTTCGCGACTAATTGCGTTCTTGAGCGGTAAATCCGTGCGCTTGAAATGAATTTCATCAAGCTTTTGCATCACGGCTAACGGCATATCGTCGGCCTCAACGCTGCCGCCAAAGTAGAAGAACGAGCCGAGTTCTTTAATGCGAATAGCGAGATCGTCGGTGTGCATCGTGAAGTACGAATTAAGACCCGCAAGGCGATCAACGGTTGGCAAAATATGCTCATCGAATATCGCCTGTAGCGCGTGCGCAAAGCCGCGCCACATCTCACTCTTTTGCTTTTCCGGTGTAAGCTGGCCGCTTAGCCAGCTTGGGTTATTGTCATCATAATCGGCCATGGCTACTCATCCAGATATTCTAAGTTAAACACCGAATTATCAGCATCGAGGTAAACATAATCATTAAGCAAAATTGAGCTTGGGTAGCCTGTCCAACTCACTGAGAAGTCATAAAGCAGATTAAGATCCCGCAGCGCCTGATTCACGTCTTTTTCTAAAATTGCGCCTTTTTTAATTTCGAGTGGCGTCCGGCCAAATAAATCAGCTAAGCGCAAGCGCATCACTTGCGCGATATGAACCAAGTCTTTATCGCCTGTTGCCTTGCCTGTCACCGTTATAGTAAATGGGCACTCGTTAACGGGGCGGTAAACATAGCGCTTGTTGAGATAGCTTGTATCAATCAGCAATTGCACAATATCAGCGCCTAGCGCGGCTTGATCGACCACATCCGAAAAGGCCGATACGAAAATCGTGTTAATGTTTTCAATGTTGGTTGCGCCGTCCTGTTCTTCTTGCTCCTGTTCGCCCCAAGCGTTGATCCACACGATGTTAGCAAGGTTGGCGCGGACAAAGTGCGCGTAATCATCTTCCCATGCGATTTGGTTATCGAATGGCGTGATATAGAGCGCCCCTGAGCGCGTTTCTTCCGCGCTTTCCGCTGGCGCGCCGCCCGTGATAGACGTGTCAGTGACGATAGATAAAAACTCATTAGCGCTGGCAAGCGTGCCTGTGATCTCAAGCTTTTGGCCGTCTAATAGCGTGGTGACACCTTCCGTTTCCCACACGTCTAGCGTGATCGTTGAGCCTTCGGCGGGGATCATGCCATTAATGCCGTTACCAAAGCGGATACCAATTTGCTCTGTCGGTCGGTAGAACTCCGTATAAACACGGTCTTTTGACGTGGTACGCCGGAACATATAGCGCTTTTCCCACAAGCTTGAGCCGCCGGATACACCTGCCACACTCACATCAATTTTGTGCGTGTTAGCGCTGACCTCTTTTGGCAAGATGATCTCCATGAACTTATCCGCGCTGACAACGGTTGAGGTAAAGCGCTTAAGCACTAATTGGGTGATCGGGACTTGCCTTGTTTGGCCTGCCAGAATATTGACCGCGCCGACCGTGACATAACTCACCGAGGCGGCCGATATGAGCGGCGTGTTATTGGGTATTGATACTGTCGCGCCGGAATAGTTTGAAATGGATACCAAGCCCTTACTTGGCGTGGCTTTGCGGCCAATGTAACCGCGATCTTCTGCCGCTGCGAGAATTGAGGCGCGCTTAACCGCCGTGCTCAAAAACGCCTCTTGCAGATAGCGAGCTGACGCGCTTTGCGACTTAAGCACCATTTGGCCGACAAAGGTTGAGATCATATCAACGAACTGGCTACCCGCGATCCGCGCCCACCAGCTATAGCGAACTAACAACGCCTCAAATGCGATTTTAAAATCATTTGCTGTTTTCATTAAACGACCTCTTGGATGATTTCACCCGATTTAAGAACAATAGTGACGGAATACAGATCAATCTCAGTCGCGTGCGGCTCGCAGTTAATCGCGTTTATGGTCACATTGGGCAAGTCGCGCCCCATACCTTTGATAATGCTAAATTCAATATTGACCGCAACGACTTCTGAGCTGGCGGGTTCGTGTTTATACCTTTCCAGCTCATGCCCCCATGAAGGGCGGCCGTATACCTTGCCTTGGGGCGTTGATAGCCATTCCCTGACGTTGTTCGCGTTAGCCGTGTCGTCGTGAACCACGATCCCGAATGCGTCTACTTCAAGTAAAAAATCAATTTCCCTGATCACCTATCACCCCACATCGTTAGCTTTGTTTCGGTGCGACTTGTTGGCAAAGTCGGACGGGACTTTATCTGTTACCGAGGCGTTGCCACTGCTACCACTGGCGCTAGGCGCGGGGCGCGGCTCCGGTTTGTTGGGCGCGCTTGTTGGTTTGAGCGCCTTATCAATGCTTTTGAGTAAATCGACCATTTCTTTTAGGCGAGGGCTATCACCCATTGCTGACTGACTAGGCGATCCTCCTTGAGCGCGCTCCGCTTGTTTAGCGGCCGTTTTATCGGCGGCGGCTTGCGTGTTAACCATGGCCTCAATATCGGTTGTTTCGCTGGACGTGTTAACCGCCGCACTGTTAGCCGTGACAACCGACGGCGCAATAGGCGTAGCGTTAGCCGTGACGCTGCTTACAGGCTCTTTCTCTTTGCGTGCAATGCTGCTTGGCGGCTCTGCCAATGCAATAGACGGCGGAATGTCATAATCTGAGCGGGGTTGCTCGGTCTTTTCGGCAACAGGCGCAGCGCCACCAAATGACGTCATCGCAGAATCAAGCCCCGCCTCCGTCTTGGCGTTAACCAGTGGCGGCTTAGGCGCTTCACTTTTGCTGGCGCTGGCTTCTTTGGGCGCTTCACTGGCAGGCGCAGCCGCCTTTTTAGGCTCTTTATCGACGTCGCCCCCAAAAAAGCTATAAACGCCTTTGGTTATTGAGCTGGTGGACAGTCCGAGCATATCGGTTAAGCCGCCGAGCGATAACACGGAACCCATAGCAGCCGCCATCTTCTGACCAAAGGTAGCGGCTTGATCATCCTTAAGATTGAACGTTTCCTTTTGCTTTTCTTCGTCGTTATAGCCTTTAAAGCCATCAAATAGCGCCATTGCAGCGGTTAGCGGCAAGGCGAGCTTAGATAGCACCGTACCGCCCATGCGCAGCGCGCCACCCGCAGCTCCCGCCATCCGGCCACCAGCTCCCGCTGTTCGAGCGCCCGCTGTTCGAGTACCCGCGCCAACGCGATCAGGAACGCCGGAACGCTGACCAACTCCATTGGTTGCCATACCGCCACGGCCAAACATTTGACCACGGGGCGAGCCTGTTCTAGCGCTGGTGCGGCCATTTCTTGAGGCGCGGCCGTTACGCCCATTACGCCCATTGCGCCCATTGCGACCTGTTGAACGGCCACCGTTGCGACCTTTGCCGCGACGCCTGCCGCGATCAAACAGGTCTGATATACCGCCAAGCCCAAGGCCGCCGCTTTGCTCTTTGCTGTTGGCGATCTCATCTTTAATTTGGTCAAGCTTGATCTGTGTTTCGGCGTGTTGCTGCTCCGCTTTCTTGATTGCGGTCTTTTCGACTTCGAGCAACTTAGCTTGCTGCTCTTTAGAGCGCGTTAGCGTGTTATCTACGCTTGTCACTCTTTGTTCTAGGTTGTTCACACTGGTTACATTGCTAGCGCTGGACTCTGCAAGGCTGCGCACTGTATCCGTAGTGGATATAACCGCCTGAGTAATCGCCGGATCTGCCGCTGGCCGTGCGCCTGCCTGAGCGCTGGCGGCTACGGTATCGCTAGGCGCTGGCGGCGTGGGTTCAACAGGCGCGGCTCTGGTTAAAAGGCTTTTGAATTTTGACGGCATGGCCGCGAAAAAGTCTTTTACCTTTCCGGTTGCTTGGCGCGCTGGTGGTGTACCCGTGTCGCCAGCCGTGGGCGGCGTATCGGCTACGGTATCGCTAGGCGCTGGCGGCGTGGGTTCAACAGGCGCGGCTCTGGTTAAAAGGCTCTTGAATTTTGACGGCATGGCCGCGAAAAAGTCTTTTACCTTTCCGGTTGCTTGGCGCGCTGGCGGTGTGCCCGTGTCGCCAGCCGTGGGCGGCGTATCGGCTACAGTATCGCTAGGCGCTGGCGGCGCGGGTTCAATAGGCGCGGCTTTAGTGAAGAAACGCTTAACCTTTGACGGCATGGCCGCGAAAAAATCCTTCGCTTTAATCGCGCCCTTTTTCGTTGCATCAACCTTATTTGTAAAGCTTTCCTTGGCCTCTTTGACTTTGTGCTTGCCAAACGTCCAAGCCTCGCCAAGATTGGTTATTTCGTTTTCGGCAAGGTAATCACTCACGCTTTGTTTTACGTCGCGTGTAGTGTCGTAGATTTGCTTAGCCGCAATGTAATAAGAGCCGCCCATGGCAACGCCTAGCGCGTTACCCATCGAGGAATCAGCCATTGCGTTAAGCGATATGAGCTTAGAGGCGTCGTTACGATCTGAGTTAACGACTGACAGCTGAGCCAACGTCCTGACGATTTTCCCTAAAAACGTGGTTTGTTGGTTATCCTCTTGCGCCTGTTCCCTATCGCGTTGCTCTGCGCGATTGCGTTCTTCGATTTGAGCCGCATAGCGCTTTTGCTCAAGCTTGGATGCGTATTTTCCGCTGCTATTTCTTAGGCGGCCGCGCCCGTCCAGCTTAAATTTAGAATAATCCGTATCATCATTAGAAACGACGCCGCGCGTACTGCTTGGCCTGTCGTTAGTATCGCTCTGGCTAGGATTTTGAACGCTTTCGCGTGGTCGATCGCTTTCGCGAGTTTGAACGCTATCGCGTGGATTATCGCTTTCGCGAGACTGAACGCTGGCGCGTGACGAACTACCACTAGCAGGATTGATCGAATCGACTACAGGCGTTGCGGTTAGCTCTCTACCTTTGCGCCGTTCTGACGGCCGAGCGCGGGGCTTTGCCTTTGGGACTGGCGCTGGCGTTACTGTCGTCGTTTTATTATTGCGAGCGGTAGAACTGGTGCGCGTGGAATTGTCCACGGTGTTATTGGTGACTGAATTATCAACATTGTTAGTGGTGTTATTGATAACTGTGCCAGCGTTATTGCCTGCCGCTTTTCTTTCGTCCTGCGCGCCTTGACTTTGCGCCAAGGTATCGACGGACTCAGTGGCTTTGCGCGTTTTGCCGCGCTCCACAGCCTTTGCGGGGGATTTGCCAGACTTACGCTTGATAGCGTCTTTTGATTTTTGGTCAATGGTTCGCGCTAGCTCTTTAAAGCCAGCGCCAACCGCTTTGACCTCGTTAGCTGATACCGCCCTAACCGCATCAATGACGCTTGCTAGCTCAAGATCTACGCTGACATTGAAGTCTACTTTATCCGCGCTAAAGCTATCCGCTTTGATCTCAGCGGCTTCTATTAATGCCGTTTTTGGGGGAATGTTATCAGCCACGTTTACCGCTCCGCTTGTACTTTTCAACTAACGCATCATTAAGCACCTCAACAATAGCCATGGGGGTTTTCATCAAGTCCCCGACTTGTTGGCTACTGTAAATTGTGAGGTTTTTAATCATCGTCATGATGTTGATCGTGCTATAGCTCTGGAATAAAGAGCTTACCTTGAAAGGGAATAAGCAAGCGCGTTGCTGGCGTTGCGTCCTCCTGTTCGCCTTCTTTTGGCTGATAGCTTTCACAGGCCACGGGATAGCTGACAAGCGCTAACTGTCCTTGCTCAAGCACCGCATCAAGGCCGTGCGCAAGCGTGGCAAAGGCTGACTCTATCGAGGCCACCAGCATTCTAAATTCGCTGGTGCGCTTCATGGTCTTGATTGCGCTAATGCGCATATCCAAGGCTTCTTCAAAATCATCCGGTTCAAGTTCAAAGCGGAAAGCGCACGCGAGCTGGACAACCTTCAATCTTGCTAACTCTTGGCGGTACGCCAACGAATCTTCATCAAGATCAAGCAGCGCCAAGCCTTGGCGCTCCATATACATAGCTTCCTGTCCAGTGATCGGCTTGATTGTGATTTGGCGCTCTACGCCATCGAACAGCAATTCCGTTTTGATAAAGCAATCACTTGTAATGGTTCTAACGCCTTCGTCGAGGCGCATCATGTCAATATCAGCGGTGTGCCGCTTCCCGCAATGCTCGCACTCATAATCGAGCGCAATTGTCGTGTCTTGGTTTGATATAACGAAAATCCACCATAGCGCCGTGCGGCGGTCTTGCGTTGTCCATAGCGCCGAATCGTAAACCTCGCCCACTTGCAGCGCGTTAAGGTAGGTTGTGGTTGACACTTCATCTAAACGGTCATCGAGGCCGCAAAAGTCGAGACAATCGGCGACTGTATTTTCGCGAAAGATAATGGTTTTTTTGGCGTTACTTGGCAGTGTGAAGGCTGGAATAGTCACAGTCGATCCCTTTTGAGTAGTTGATTTTTATTGTGCGAGCCGAGACTAACACTGACCCATGAGCGCGGATAATTTTGGGGGATTTTAAGGTGGAGGCCGTAGAGGGCAGAAAACCGATTTCGGTTTTCAAAAACCGATTTCGGTTTTGACGGCTTAATGTTGTGATATGTTTTGGCGGGGCTAGCCGCGCCCCTGACAGCGCAAGGGCGGGGCTGTAACTCAATTCACGCTAACGCTATTGCTGGTGGTTGAGAAGGCTTAAGCTGGCAATACCGCCACTCGATAAACGCTGCGAGGCAGTAAGCCGCCATAATTATCAGTTTTACAAAGCGCTCCGGTACTGGCGAGCTTGTAAAACACCTTGTAAATTTGCTGGGTTGTCCAGTTATAGCGCGCTGCCATTTCCTTTTGCGAGCCACCGAACAAGCCGTCTGGCGACATATTCGCCCATATATCTTTTAACGCTATCAAGCATTGCTCATCCAGCGCCGCCAGTATTTGCGCACGCTTGTTTTGAGGCTCCGCACGGGCAATTTCCAATTCCAGTACGCGATTGACGTTAATGCCGAGCAAAGCCGCTTTCTCCTTGAGCTTATCGGTCAGTTGCCTTTCTTCCTCAGCAAGCTTACTCGCTTTAGCTTTTGCGGCCATGGCTTCCAGCTCGCCAATTTCTGCCGTGGTCAACTGCCCAAGCAGCAGCGGCCATTTCGATTTATCGCGAAACTGCGCGATAAGTTCGGCCTGTTCGCTTGCATTGCTTGCATCAAAAAAACCGTTTAATTCGGATTGGATCTCTTGCGCGTCTAACATCTATGCCCCCTTTGGCATCAGCGTTTAAATGGATTTGTACTTTTGAAAGACCATTGGATAGGACACAAATGCGCCGATCTCATCACGGCCACGGGTAAAGCCGCCAAACTCTCCGGCGCTCACGTCCCATTGGTTGTAAAGCGTTTCGCTGCCGTCTTGATTGATAATGTAAATTGCCATTTTGAACAAATACGACGAGGGCAGGTTGATCGTGCCATCGTCGTTAAGCACTTTGGCCGCCATGCGACGGAAAAACTTCTCGCAGCGAAAATCTTCATGATCGCGAATAGTGAGCGTCACTGTGCCAGCGGTTTTGTGTGTCGGGGAATTAATCGTGACCGCGCCGACCTGCTTTGATTCATATTCAATGGTTAGGCCGCCGTGCTCGATTGAGCGGCAATAAATATCAAAGTCAGAAGGCGGGTTCACGCCTGCACCGCTAAACGCAACGCGCCACTGCCAGTTTTGCACAAACGTAGTGCGCGCAAGCTGTTTAGCGATAGATTTAAGGGCGCTGATATTGGTCATTGACGCCATGTAACACCCCTTTAGCGTGGATGCACGCTAACCAGCGAAATGATCTCACGGTTAGCCTTGAATTGTTCTTCTAG
>NZ_JBOFMC010000004.1:0-14241 GCF_051658185.1 Shewanella sp.
CCGTCATAACAGCAGCTCGAGCAGGTGAACAAGGCTGAGGCTTAGCCGTTGTGCCGAAGAGGTAGGAGCGCTTGCAGCCAGTGCGACTTCAACGTCCATAGTTAGATTGTTATGCAACCTCCCTTTATCTGCACAATACATACACCACTAGCTTGAAGGCGAAAAAGATCTTGCAGATAGCCAACTAAGCTGAACAAAGCTTTGCGGGCTGGAAAGATGTGCCAAAAGCACTTGCTCAAAACACATAGAGAAAACATGAGCAGATAGGACAATGATATCCCAGGCGAATAGCTCGGCAGGTCGGCAGGTCGGCAGGTCGGCAGGTCGGCAGGTCGGCAGGTCGGCAGGTCGGCAGGTCGGCAGGTCGGCAGGTCGGCAGGTCGGCAGGTCGGCAGGGATGTTACATCAAAATAGATAAGCGCTGTCAATGACCACAACGGGCATCATCACCCTATCGCGCAATGATAACAAACTGACCAGCGCATTAACCTAACACGCCATAGGAGTCAAAGACGATACGAACAGGTATAAAAAAACCGGGCAATGCCCGGTTTTTTAAATATGTAACCTTAATTACTCAGCAGCTTCAACATCAACAGCTTGAGCAGCTTCTGGACGGCCAACTAGCTCGATGTAAGCCATAGGGGCTTTATCACCAGCACGTAAACCGCACTTAAGGATACGGGTATAGCCACCAGGACGTTCCTGGTAACGTGGACCCAACTCAGTAAATAACTTACCTACGACTTCAGCGTCGCGAGTACGTGCAAACGCTAAACGACGGTTTGCAACGCTGTCACTCTTAGCAAGTGTTATCAGAGGCTCAACTACGCGACGCAGTTCTTTCGCTTTAGCTACGGTTGTCTTGATGATCTCATGACGAACCAGTGAGCTTGCCATGTTACGGAACATAGCTTGGCGATGGCTGCTGTTGCGGTTAAGTTGACGACCACTCTTACGATGGCGCATGACCTAATCCTTATAACCTAAATCTGTACAAACCTGAGACTTATAGGTCGTCGGCTAAACTAGCTGGAGGCCAGTTTTCCAGACGCATACCTAACGACAGTCCGCGAGAAGCTAAAACGTCCTTAATTTCAGTAAGAGACTTCTTACCTAGGTTAGGTGTTTTAAGCAGCTCAACTTCAGTACGTTGTACCAGATCTCCGATGTAATGAATCGCTTCGGCTTTCAAGCAGTTAGCCGAACGTACAGTTAGCTCTAAATCGTCGACAGGACGCAACAGAATCGGATCGAACTCCGGCTTCTCTTCTTTCAGTTCTGGCTCAGTCACGTCACGCAGCTCAACAAACGCATCTAGCTGTTCAGCTAAAATGGTTGCAGAACGACGGATAGCTTCCTCAGGATCGATAGTACCATTGGTGGTCATATCAATAACGAGTTTATCCAAGTCAGTACGCTGTTCAACACGAGCTGCTTCTACATTGTAGGCAATACGTGCGACTGGCGAGAAAGAAGCATCAACCAGCAAGCGACCGATCGGGCGATCATCGTCTTCGGTCTGTGCACGAGCAGATGCTGGCACATAACCGCGACCACGCTCAACGCGAATACGCATGCTGATATCATTGTTACCTGTCAAATGACAAATAACATGATCAGGATTCACGATAGTGACATCACCATCATGCGTGATGTCTGCTGCGATGACAGGGCCTGCGCCGGACTTGCTCAACGTAAGCATAGCCTCGTCTTTACCCTCGATAGTCACTGCTAACCCTTTCAGGTTTAACAAGATCTCAAGGATATCTTCTTGTACGCCTTCCTTGCTGCTGTATTCGTGCAGCACGCCGTCAATCTCGACTTCGGTAACCGCGCAGCCGGGCATAGACGACAATAGGATGCGACGCAACGCGTTACCTAAAGTGTGGCCGAAACCACGCTCAAGCGGTTCCAGTGTAACCTTGGCACGTGTTGAGTTAACCTGCTCGATATCAACGAGACGCGGTTTAAGAAATTCTGTAACAGAACCCTGCATTGTGTCCTCTCTTGTTTGTTAGCCTTACTTAGAGTAAAGCTCGACGATCAGCTGTTCGTTAATTTCCGCAGACAAATCGCTACGTTCTGGAATGCGCTTGAAAGCACCTTCCATTTTCGCGCTGTCGACTTCAACCCATGTAGGCTTCTCGCGTTGAGCTGCCACTTCTAAAGCCGCTTTAATACGAGCTTGAGTGCGTGACTTCTCGCGGATGCTCACAACATCATTCGCAGACACTTTGAATGACGGAATGTTAACAACACGACCGTTAACCATAACAGATTTATGGCTGACTAACTGACGTGATTCTGCACGAGTTGCACCAAAGCCCATACGATAAACAACGTTATCTAGACGGGTTTCTAAAAGCTGAAGCAGGTTTTCACCTGTGTTGCCTTTAGCGCGTGCAGCATCTTTGTAGTAGTTACGGAATTGTTTTTCTAACACACCGTAAATACGACGAACTTTTTGTTTTTCGCGTAACTGCAAACCGTACTCTGACAAACGTGGCTTACGAGCGCCATGCTGTCCAGGTGCTGATTCCAGTTTACACTTTGAATCGATTGCTCTCACACCGCTTTTTAAGAAAAGGTCTGTACCTTCTCGGCGGCTGAGCTTGAGCTTGGGACCCAAGTATCTTGCCATGATCTTTCTCCAACTATCCTAATGAAACGGCGTTATACACGACGCTTTTTAGGAGGACGACAACCATTATGAGGGATCGGCGTCACATCGGTAATGTTGGTAATTTTATAACCAACAGCGTTCAGCGCACGAATGGCTGACTCACGACCTGGACCTGGACCCTTCACAAACACTTCAAGGTTTTTTAAACCGTAGTCTTGAGCAGCAGCACCTGCACGCTCAGCAGCCACCTGTGCAGCAAATGGAGTAGATTTACGTGAACCACGGAAACCTGAACCACCTGAAGTAGCCCATGACAACGCATTACCTTGACGATCTGTAATGGTGACAATAGTGTTGTTGAAAGAAGCATGGATATGAGCCATGCCATCTGCAACCTGTTTACGTACGCGCTTACGCGGAGAACGTGACGGAACTTTAGCCATTGCTTTACCTTCCCGTTACTTTCTAATTGGTTTACGTGGACCTTTACGCGTACGCGCATTGGTCTTAGTACGTTGCCCACGAAGAGGCAGGCTACGACGATGGCGGAGACCACGATAACAACCAAGATCCATAAGACGCTTGATGTTCATTGAAATCTCACGACGTAAGTCACCTTCTACTAAATATTTGGCGACTTCTTCGCGTAGTGTATCTATTTGAGCTTCGCTCAATTCCTTGATCTTAGCAGTTTCAGCGATTGCTGTAGCCGCGCAGATTGCTCTTGCACGAGTACGGCCGATGCCGAAAATTGCAGTCAATGCGATGACTGTATGCTTTTGATCAGGAATGTTAATGCCAGCGATACGGGCCACTATGCACTCCTTAAGTTAAAGGCCAACTGCGAAAAGCCCGAAAGGATACTCGACAGCTGACAGATTTGCAAACAATATTTTGTTCAGCCCAAGATTGGGCTGAACAAATTTTCTTAATTAGCCTTGACGCTGTTTGTGTTTTGGTTCAACACAGATAACGCGTACAACGCCACTACGCTTGACGATCTTGCAGTTACGGCAGATCTTCTTCACGGAAGCTCGAACTTTCATTTCATCACTCCGTAAAGCTAATTAGCGACCAAAGCGATCTAAATTTGCTTTGTTTACTAGGTTAGCTTTCTTCATCACAGACTCATACTGATGAGACATCATATGGGTCTGAACCTGAGCCATGAAGTCCATGATCACGACTACCATAATCAGTAGTGAAGTACCGCCAAAATAAAACTGTACTTTCCACGCAATTAACATGAACTCCGGAATTAAACAGATAAAGGTAATGTATAACGCGCCTGCTAATGTCAAACGGGTCATTACTTTATCAATGTAACGCGAAGTCTGTTCTCCAGGACGGATCCCAGGGATGAATGCACCACTCTTCTTCAAGTTATCAGCTGTTTCACGTGGGTTAAACACCAACGCAGTATAGAAGAAACAGAAGAAGATAATCGCTGCTGCATATAATAATGAGTAAAGCGGTTGTCCTGGTGACACAGCCAGTGAAAAATCACTTAACCATGACATAGACTCATTTTGACCAAACCACTGAGCCAGTGTGCCTGGGAACAAAATGATGCTTGACGCAAAAATTGGAGGTATTACACCCGCCATGTTTATCTTCAATGGTAAGTGGGTGCTTTGCGCAGCGAACACCTTACGGCCCTGCTGACGCTTAGCGTAGTTGACAACGATACGACGTTGACCACGCTCCACAAATACCACGAAATAAGTCACAGCAAACACAATTACCGCGAGCAACAACAATACTAACACATTCAAGTCACCTTGACGCGCCTGCTCGGCCGTTTGGCCAATAGCGGAAGGTAATCCTGCAACAATACCCGCGAAAATTAGAATCGAGATACCATTGCCGATACCACGTTCGGTAATTTGTTCACCTAGCCACATCAGGAACATCGTTCCCGTCACTAAGCTCACAACCGCAACAAAGTAAAACCCAAAACCAATGTTGACCACAAGGCCTGGCACTAAGTTTGGTAACCCGGTTGCAATACCGACCGACTGGAATGTACCCAGCACTAACGTACCCCATCGGGTATATTGACTGATCTTTTTACGCCCGGATTCGCCTTCTTTTTTCAATTCAGCTAGCGCCGGATGCACAACAGTCAATAACTGCATAATGATCGAAGCCGAAATGTACGGCATGATACCTAATGCAAAGATAGAGGCACGCTCAAGGGCACCACCCGAGAACATGTTAAACATGCCAAGGATGGTTCCACTTTGCTGAGCAAACAGCTCTGCTAATACAGCTGCGTCAATACCAGGAATTGGCACAAACGAACCGGCCCTAAAGACGATAATCGCACCAATCACGAACAGGAGGCGAGCTTTCAACTCAGAAAGTCCACCTTTCGCGCTTTTTAAATCAAGTCCTGGTTTTGCCATCGACGTATTATTCCTCGATCTTACCGCCAGCAGCTTCAATTGCTGCACGTGCACCTTTGGTTACCTTCAGACCTTTTACAGTCACAGGGCGCTCAATGGTACCTGAAAGAACAATTTTCGCAAACTGGATGTTGCGAGTTATAACGTTCGCATCTTTCAGAGCGTTTAAGTCGATAACATCACCGTTAACTTTTGCCAGTTCGAGTACACGAACTTCAGCTGTTACCATAGCGCGACGCGAGGTAAAACCAAATTTAGGTAAGCGGATCTTCAGTGGCATTTGACCACCCTCGAATCCAGGGCGTACACCGCCACCAGAACGAGATTTTTGGCCTTTGTGACCACGACCTGCAGTTTTACCTAAACCTGAACCCATACCACGGCCTACGCGCTTTGGTGCATGCTTAGAGCCTGCCGCTGGAGATAGAGTATTTAAACGCATCTATTAATCCTCCACCTTAACCATGTAGTAGACCTTGTTGATCATACCGCGAACTGAAGGAGTATCTTCTAATTCAACAGTGTGACCAATGCGACGCAGACCAAGACCGGTTAGGGTCGCACGGTGCTTTGGTAAACGACCAATAGCACTTTTAGTCTGAGTAACTTTTACAGTTTTAGTTGCCATGGTGCATTACCCCCGAATTTCGTCAACATTCAGGCCACGCTTAGCTGCGATTTGCGAAGGTGACTTCATGTGCACCAATGCATCGACAGTCGCGCGAACGATGTTGATCGGGTTAGTAGAACCGTATGCTTTAGACAGAACGTTATGAACGCCTGCAACTTCCAATACGGCACGCATTGCGCCACCGGCGATAATACCGGTACCCTGTGATGCTGGTTGCATGTAAACACGTGAACCAGTATGGCGACCTTTAACTGGGTGATGCAGAGTACCCGCATTCAATTCCACAGTCACCATATTACGACGGGCTTTTTCCATAGCTTTTTGAATTGCTGCTGGAACTTCGCGCGCTTTACCATAGCCATAGCCGATCTTACCGTTACCATCACCCACTACTGTCAGTGCTGTGAAGCTAAAGATACGACCGCCCTTAACTACTTTAGAAACACGATTAACTGCAATTAATTTCTCTTGCAGATCGTCTTTTTGCTGAGCTTCTAATTTAGCCATTTTTATAACCCCTTAGAACTGGAGGCCAGCTTCACGAGCAGCATCTGCTAGAGCAGCTACACGACCGTGATACTTGAAACCAGAACGATCAAACGCAACAGTAGTCACGCCTTTTTCGATCGCGCGCTCAGCAACAAACTTACCTACTGCTTTAGCCGCGTCTACGTTACCGGTACTCTTCAGTTGCTCTTTAACCGCTTTTTCGACGGTTGAAGCAGCTGCCACCACCTGAGCTTCAGGATTGATCACCTGAGCATAAATGTGACGCGGTGTACGATGTACAACCAGACGGTTCACGCCCAGCTCTTGGATCTTCTTACGAGCGCGAATAGCGCGACGTAAGCGAGATGTTTTCTTATCCATATCGCGTTACCTACTTCTTCTTAGCCTCTTTACGGCGTACTTCTTCGTCGTCATAGCGAACACCCTTGCCTTTATACGGCTCTGGTGGACGATATCCGCGAATCTCAGCAGCGACTTGGCCAATTAACTGTTTATCAACGCCACGTAGGACGATATCAGTTTGGCTAGGACACTCTGCAGTAACGCCTGCGGGCAGTTTGTGTACTAACGGATGAGAGAAGCCTAAAGTCAAATCGATGTCAGAACCGACGAGTTTCGCACGGTAACCAACGCCAACTAACTTTAACTTACGCTCAAAACCTTGAGATACACCAACAACCATGTTGTTTACTAATGCACGTGTGGTACCTGCCTGTGCCCAAGCGTTAACAACGCCTTCGACAGGTAGGAACTTGATCACGCCATCTTCAATAACAACATTGACCGCATTGTTGATCACTCGAGTCAGACTTCCTTTCGCGCCTTTAACGGTCAGGGTCTGTTCGTTTAAGGTCACCTCTACGCCAGCTGGAATAGATACTGGTGCTTTTGCTACACGAGACATTCCTAGCTCCTTATGCTACGTAGCAGATAACCTCGCCACCCATGCCTGCAAGGCGGGCGGCACGATCAGTCATCAAGCCTTTAGAAGTGGACACAATTGCGACACCCAGTCCGCCCATCACCTTTGGCAGTTCGTTTTTACCTTTGTAAATACGAAGACCAGGACGACTTACGCGCTGGATAGTCTCAACGACTGGTTGGCCTTGGAAATACTTTAAAGTAATTTCCAGTTCAGGCTTGGCTTCATCTGCTACGGCGTAATCGGCGATGTAACCTTCTTCTTTAAGCAGTTTCGCAATCGCGACTTTCAACTTAGCAGAAGGCATCTTCACTGATACTTTGTTAGCAGCTTGGCCGTTACGAATACGGGTTAACATATCCGCAATAGGATCTTGCATGCTCATATTAGCTTACTCCGTGACAAGTGCTTACCAGCTAGCCTTACGTAGGCCAGGAACTTCACCACGCATGGTTGCTTCACGTAATTTGATACGGCTTAAGCCGAATTTACGTAGGAAACCGTGTGGGCGACCAGTTTGATTACAACGATTGCGTTGACGCGCAGCGCTGGAATCACGTGGTAAAGCTTGCAGCTTTAATACTGCATCCCAACGGTCTTCATCAGAAGAAGCTGGACTGACAATAATAGCTTTCAGAGCGGCGCGCTTTTCAGCGAACTTAGCTACGAGCTGTGCACGTTTAACTTCACGTGCTTTCATTGATGATTTTGCCATTACGCTACCCTTATTTCTTGAATGGGAAGTTAAAAGCGTCTAACAAAGCACGACCTTCTTCATCAGTCTTCGCAGAGGTAGTGATAACAATATCCATACCGCGAATTTTATCGATTTTATCGTAATCGATCTCTGGGAAAATGATCTGCTCACGCACGCCCATCGCGTAGTTACCACGGCCGTCAAACGCTTTAGCGCTTAAGCCACGGAAGTCACGAATACGTGGGATTGCGATATCGACTAAACGCTCTAAGAATTCCCACATACGCTCACCGCGCAGGGTAACTTTACAGCCAATAGGGTAGCCTTCACGGATTTTAAAACCAGCAACTGATTTACGAGCAACAGTTACAACTGGCTTTTGACCAGCGATCGCAGTCATGTCACGGAGCGCATGCTCCATCACTTTCTTGTCTGCAACAGCTTCGCCAACACCCATGTTCAGGGTGATTTTCTCAATCCGAGGGACTTGCATGACACTGGTATAACCGAACTTTTTAGCAAGTTCAGCGACAACAGTCTCTTGGTATTTATCATGCAGTTTCGCCATCGTTTACTCCAATTACTTAACGAGTTCACTGGTCGATTTGAAGAAGCGAACTTTTTTGCCATCTTCAAAGCGGAAACCAACGCGATCAGCTTTGCCAGTGGCAGAGTTGAAAATCGCTACATTTGATGCTTGTATCGGTGCTTCTTTCTCAACAATACCGCCAGCTACACCCAGTTGTGGGTTTGGCTTTTGGTGTTTTTTGACAAGATTGATGCCTTCAACAATTAATTTACCAGTAGGTAGGACTTGAGAAACTTTAGCACGTTTACCCTTGTCTTTACCTGCTAATACAATCACTTCGTCTTCACGACGGATTTTAGCTGCCATTTTGAAGCTCCTTACAGTACTTCTGGTGCCAGCGAGACAATTTTCATGAATTGCTCATTACGCAATTCACGTGTCACTGGTCCAAAGATACGAGTGCCAATCGGCTGCAGGTTGTTGTTCAAAAGAACCGCTGCATTCCGATCGAAGCGAATGACAGAACCGTCTGGACGACGTACGCCTTTCTTAGTACGGACTACCACCGCGTTATACACATCACCTTTCTTCGCTTTAGCGCGAGGAATCGCTTCTTTTACAGAAACTTTGATAATGTCGCCGATACCGGCATAACGACGATGAGAGCCACCCAAGACCTTAATACACTGAACTCTGCGTGCGCCGCTGTTACATGCGACGTCAAGAGTCGATTGCATTTGGATCATTTTAAGTGCTCCGCTATCGTTACTACACAATTCCCACTATGGGACTATATACGCCATTTCTGCTACTAATTTAGTCAAAAATGGCGCGCAAATATAACACCATAAAAGCGGAAAGTATAGTATTAAAAAACAAACGGCCCCAAATTCTGGAGCCGTTTACCTAAATACCTAATTTAATTAGGCCTTTGATACTACTTCAACCAGGGTCCAAGACTTAGTCTTAGACAAAGGACGGCATTCGCGAATCGCGACTACGTCACCTTCATTGCACTGATTAGTTTCGTCATGTGCATGGATCTTAGTCGTACGCTTAATGTATTTCCCATAGATTGGGTGTTTCACTTGGCGTTCGATAGCAACAGTAATAGACTTGTCCATTTTGTTGCTAGTGACACGACCCTGCAAAGTACGGATTTTATCAGACATTATGCACCCGCCTTAGAAGTAATAATGGTCTTAACGCGCGCAATATTACGGCGCACCAATTTCAGTTGATGAGTCTGAGTCAACTGACCAGTGGCGTGTTGCATACGCAGGTTGAACTGCTCACGCAGCAGACCAAGTAGTTCAGCGTTCAGTTCTTCAACGCTCTTTTCTCTCAGTTCGCTCGCTTTCATTACATCACCGTCTTAGTTACGAAGGTAGTCTTAATTGGAAGCTTGGCAGCAGCTAAAGCAAACGCTTCACGAGCGATCACTTCAGACACACCATTCATCTCATAAAGAACCTTACCAGGTTGAATCTGACATACCCAGTATTCAACGTTACCTTTACCTTTACCCATACGCACTTCAAGAGGCTTAGAGGTAATCGGCTTGTCCGGGAAAACTCGAATCCAAATTTGTCCCTGACGCTTAATGTGACGTGTCATGGCACGACGTGCAGATTCGATCTGACGTGCAGTTAAACGGCCACGGCCAACTGCTTTCAGACCAAAAGTACCAAAGCTAACTTCGGTACCGTTCGCTAGACCGCGGTTACGGCCTTTGAACATCTTGCGAAACTTCATACGTTTAGGTTGCAGCATTGCCGGCTCTCCTATTTACCACGAGGCTTGCGCTTAGGTTGCTGCTGTTTCGGTTCTTCAATCTGTGGCAGCATTCCGTCCAGAACTTCACCTTTGAAGATCCAAACTTTAACACCAATCACACCGTATTGAGTGTGACTTTCAGAGGTTGAATAGTCGATATCAGCACGCAAAGTATGTAAAGGTACGCGACCTTCACGATACCACTCAGAGCGCGCAATCTCAGCACCGCCTAGACGGCCACTAACTTCAACTTTGATACCTTGAGCACCAATACGCATTGCGTTTTGTACCGCGCGCTTCATCGCACGACGGAACATCACACGACGCTCTAATTGCTGTGCAATTGAGTCAGCAACTAATTTGGCATCTAGCTCAGGTTTACGGATCTCAGCGATGTTAATTTGAGCAGGAGTGCCAGCCAGTTTTGAAACTGCAGCACGCAATACTTCAACGTCTTCACCTTTCTTACCAATCACAACACCTGGACGGGCAGTGTGAATCGTAACGCGGATGCTTTTCGCTGGACGTTCGATAACAATCTTGGATACTGAAGCAGCTTGTAGCTTCTCTTCAAGAAACTTACGCACTTCCCAGTCGCTGTTCAGATTATTCGCATAATCTGACTTATCCGCGTACCAGGTAGAGATCCAAGGCTTGGTGATACCCAGACGGATACCATTAGGATGTACTTTCTGTCCCATTGCTCTCTCCTAGCGATCTGATACAACCACAGTAATGTGGCTGGTACGCTTCATGATACGATCAGCGCGGCCTTTAGCACGTGGCATGATACGCTTCATAGTTGGACCCTCGTCAACAAAGACGGCTCCTACTTTTAGCTCATCAATATCCGCGCCTTCGTTGTGTTCGGCGTTTGCGATAGCTGAGTCAAGTACTTTTTTAACCAGTACGGCGGCTTTCTTCGGGCTGAAAGTCAAAATTTCGAGGGCCTTAGCAACAGGCAAACCACGAATTTGATCGGCAACCAGACGGGCCTTCTGCGCAGACGTACGGGCAAAACGATGTTTAGCTAAAACTTCCATCTTATTCCTCCCGTATTAACGCTTCTTCGCTTTCTTATCAGCAGCATGGCCGCGATAAGTGCGAGTTGGTGAGAATTCACCAAGTTTGTGGCCGATCATTTCGTCAGTTACGAACACAGGAACGTGCTGACGACCATTATGGACAGCGATGGTCAAACCAATCATATTTGGAATGATCATAGAGCGACGTGACCAAGTCTTAATAGGCTTCTTGTCACCGGCTTCCATCGCTTTCTCTACCTTCTTCAGCAAGTGCAGGTCAATGAAGGGACCTTTCTTGAGAGAACGTGGCATGGCGAATCCTCTTACTATTTATTACGACGACGTACGATGTACTTGTCAGTGCGCTTGTTACTACGAGTCTTATAACCCTTAGTTGGCACACCCCATGGAGTCACTGGGTGACGACCACCAGAAGTACGGCCTTCACCACCACCGTGTGGATGGTCTACTGGGTTCATTGCAACACCGCGAACTGTTGGGCGAATGCCTCTCCAGCGCTTAGCACCTGCTTTACCTAACTGGCGTAGCATGTGTTCGGCATTACCAACTTCACCAAATGTTGCGCGGCAATCAACTGGCACTTTACGCATTTCGCCAGAGCGAAGACGTAGAGTGGCATATGCGCCATCACGAGCAACAACTTGTACATAAGCACCCGCTGAACGCGCGATTTGAGCACCTTTACCAGGCTTCATTTCTACAGCGTGCACAACAGAACCTACTGGAATGTTGCGCAGTGGCATTGCGTTACCGGTTTTGATTTCGGCTTCAACACCAGACTGGATTTTGTCACCAGCTTGCATACCTTTAGCAGCAAGAATATAACGACGCTCACCATCCGCATACAGTACTAGAGCAATGTGCGCAGTACGGTTTGGATCGTATTCCAGACGCTCAATCTTTGCAGGGATACCGTCTTTATCGCGTTTGAAGTCGATTAAACGATAATGCTGCTTGTGACCACCACCAACGTGGCGGACAGTGATACGGCCAGTATTGTTACGGCCACCACTTTTAGATTTTTTTGCCAACAGGCCAGCAAAGGGTTTACCCTTATGCAGGTCAGTGTTCACCACTTTAACAACGTGGCGACGACCTGGAGAGGTTGGCTTACACTTAATAACTGCCATGATAATTCTCCTTTGCTTACTCAGCGCCGCCGACGAAATCGATATCAGCACCAGCAGCTAGAGTTACATAGGCTTTTTTCCAATCGCTACGACGGCCTGAACGACCACCGGTACGCTTGGTTTTGCCTTTGCTCACTAAAGTGCGAACTGATTCAACTTCAACTTCAAATAGCTTAGCAACAGCAGCTTTAATTTCAGCTTTAGTTGCATCGATAGCTACGCGGAAAACAACAGTGTTGTGCTTCTCAGCATTCACAGTGCTCTTTTCAGAGATGTGTGGCGCGAGAATAACTTTTAGCAAACGTTCTTCGCGGATCATCATGCTAGCATCTCCTCGATTTGCTTCACTGCGTCAGCAGTCACAAGCACAGTGTTGAACGCGATCAGACTTACTGGGTCAAGACCCGCTACATCACGAACGTCAACCTTGTACAGGTTACGAGCTGCTAAGAATAAGTTCTCATCAACTTCTGCAGTTACAATCAGAACGTCTTCCAGGTTCATTGCTTTCAGTTTTGCTTTCAGCTCTTTAGTTTTAGGAGCTTCAACGCCGAAAGATTCAACAACCACTAAACGCTCTTGACGTACCAATTCAGACAGAATGCTTTTCAGCGCGCCGCGGTACATCTTTTTGTTTACTTTTTGGCTATGATCTTGGGTTTTAGCAGCGAATGTTACGCCACCGCCACGCCAGATTGGGCCCTTAACACTACCAGCGCGAGCGCGGCCAGTGCCTTTTTGGCGCCATGGCTTTTTGCCAGAGCCAGTTACTTCCGCACGAGTCTTTTGGCCACGAGTGCCTTGACGCGCGTTTGCAGCGTACGCTACAACTACCTGATGAACCAGTGCCTCGTTAAAGTCACGGCCGAAGGTAGTTTCGGAAACTTCAAGAGCGCTTTGTGCGTCTTTCAATACCAATTCCATTACTATCTCCTCAGACCTTAAGCTTTAACTGCAGGCTTGATGATCAGGTCGCCATTAGTTGCGCCCGGAACAGCACCTTTAACCAGTAGCAGGTTACGCTCAACATCTACACGAACAACTTCTAGATTTTGAGTAGTAACACGCTCGGCACCCATGTGGCCTGACATTTTTTTGCCTTTAAATACGCGACCAGGCGTTTGGTTCTGACCAATAGAACCGTTCGAACGGTGCGACAAAGAGTTACCGTGAGTCATATCTTGGGTACGGAAGTTCCAACGCTTAACGCCGCCTTGGAAGCCTTTACCTTTTGATTGACCAGTAACATCAACTTTCGCTACATCAGCGAAAATATCAACATTTAGCTCAGCACCAACTTCAATGCCCTCGCCTTCACCGTCTGCCAGACGCACTTCCCACAAACCACGACCGGCTTCAACACCGCTCTTGGCAAAGTGACCTGCTTCTGGTTTAGTGATGCGATTGGCTTTTTTGGTACCAGTAGTAACTTGAAGTGCGCGATAACCGTCAGTTTCTAAAGTTTTCACTTGAGTAACACGGTTGCCAGCAACTTCAATTACTGTAACAGGTATTGAAACACCATCTTCAGTGAAGATGCGAGTCATACCAACTTTACGACCAATAAGACCGATAGCCATCTCTCAAACCTCTTCTAAGGATCTCAATTAACCCAAGCTAATCTGTACGTCGACACCAGCCGCAAGATCTAAACGCATTAATGCGTCTACAGTCTTTTCAGTTGGCTCTACGATGTCAACCAGGCGCTTGTGAGTACGTAATTCGTACTGGTCACGAGCATCTTTATTAACGTGCGGAGAGATCAAAACGGTATAACGCTCTTTGCGCGTAGGCAGTGGAATAGGACCACGTACCTGGGCGCCAGTACGCTTAGCAGTTTCAACGATTTCCGCTGTAGACTGATCAATTAAACGATGATCAAATCCTTTCAAGCGGATACGGATTCTTTGGTTCTGCATTGACCAGAGCTCCTAAAATGGACACATAAAAAATCACCCTCTAGCTT
>NZ_JBOFMC010000005.1:0-7098 GCF_051658185.1 Shewanella sp.
GCAGAAAAAGGTTATACAATATGGGCTTATGTTGGCTTAGGTGTTGATAAGTTTAAATGGATATATTTTCTGCTGCGGTAATGTTGTTTTTGATCATGGATCCTTTGGGCAATCTGCCGATTTTTGCGGCAATTTTGCGGCATATCGATCCCAAAAAGCGCCGTAAGGTGCTGATCCGTGAGCTGCTGTTTGCGCTGGTGATTATGCTGGCATTTTTATATGCCGGCGAGGCGATCTTAAGTTTCTTAAATCTGCGCTCGGAATCTGTGAGTATTGCGGGTGGGATTATTTTATTCCTGATCGCCATTCGGATGATTTTCCCGCAGCCCGGTGGCGTGGCGGGTTTGGCGGCAGGCGAAGAGCCTTTTATTGTGCCGATGGCCATCCCGCTCATGGCTGGGCCATCCATCCTCGCGGCCTTGATCCTGCTGGCCCACACCGACAGTAGCCGCATGGGCGATTGGACCATCGCTTTAGTGTCGGCCTGGGGGGTTAGCGCGGTTATCCTCATGTTCTACAAGCTTTTTACCCGCATGCTGGGGGAAAAAGGCTTAACTGCCGTCGAGCGTTTAATGGGGATGGTGTTGGTGATGATCTCGGTGCAAATGTTCCTTGATGGCGTATCTAACTACATGAAAACCGCTAGCTAAGTGCCACGGCGCGGTCTCCTGCGCCAGTGCGGATAACCGGCTAACAGCATGAGCGCGTTGCCCGTTAGCCCCGCTATGGCGGTGGCTGACTCGCGGCGCTTACCGCCATGGCCTGAATGGCTCGCTCGGCGGCGGGAAGAAACACTTCGCTGACGAGCATTTCGTGGGCACCATGGTGAAAATAGCGCCGCCGCCCCCAGAGGGTGTGTGTCACCGGTTGCTGTAAGCTTGCCGCCAACTGCGCGAGGCGACCGGCATGGCTAAAGCTGGCCACTTCCATTTTTCCGGGGGTAAATAGCCCTTGATTGAATAACAACTCACCGAGGGGGCGATTACCGAGCCCAAGAAAATCGGCTTGTCGCTCAGACAAGAGTGCTTGGGGAATGAGGGTTCGGGCAAATACCCAAGGAACAGTATCAAGGCAGAGCAAGACTTCGCGGATCCACACTGTATCTTCGGGCGCATATTCACCCGCAAGTGGCTGCTGCTTCCCTTCGCCTAGCACGATGACATCAAACTGAGTGCAGCAGGATTTGAGTCTTTGAGTCAAACTCCCGGTGGCCAGTAACCAGTTTTTGAGGGGCACGGGAGGCAGTTTTTCGGTGTTTTGGCTGCAAAACCATTGAATTGATTCGCCATAGGGAAAGCTTAAGCTGGTCACATTCATTCAATACTCGTTACAATATCGGCAAACGTTGGCAGTCTACCATGTTGCGTCGGTAGCAGATAGCTTCGAAAGCTTGTGTCATTATCCACTTTTAGTTTGCGGGAGTTCTAGAACGCTATGAAAAAATGTCTATCAGTCTGCCTGATTTTGTTGGGATTTATCTTTAATAGCTACGCGGCCGATAAGACAGCGACGCCCCCAGCTGCCAAGGTAGAGTATGCTTACTACGGTTTTGAACCCGAGATAGTGACCAATTATATCTCCAACCGTAAAAAACTTGGCTTTGTGAAAATAGGTGTCGAAGTGATGGTGAAAACCACCGATGATCTGCTGCTGATCGAGCGGCATGATCCCTTGCTGCGCGCCGCCATTATCGAGGTATTAGGTAATCAGCCGGAAGAAAAAGTTAAATCACTCGCAGGCCGGGAAGAAATTCGCCGAGAATGCTTTGAGCGGCTGAATAATTTGATTGCCCAAGAAGTGGGTAGATCACTGATAGTTAACTTGCTATTTACGTCATACCTTTACGATTAATGGGCTGATAGCCAAATGCTGCCGCCGATTTGCGGCAAGTGTGCCCCCAGCCTTAGCGCTCCACTTTTTGCCTTCTTTACCGCGCCCGGGGCGGTTTGCCACCCCGAGGGATTCGAGTGATTATGCCAACATCTACTGCAAAACCTGCCCGTAAACCGTCTGCTGCGCGCGCGGCCGCCAGTCGCCAGCAAGGGCCGCGCTCGGCCAATGTGCTCAAAGCTAAAGCCCCCAAAACTAAAGCCCCTAAAGCAACAATCATCAAAGCAAGCGCCCCTAAGGCCGCCGTGCCAACATCGGCTGCTTCTCGGCCAAAAGGCAAGGTTGGGGTAAAAAAAGCGCTGCATCCGCGCAATGCGCACGTGAATGGTTATGATTTTCCAGCATTAATCGCCGCGTATCCCGAACTTAAGCTGTGGGTTCGGCCGACACCCTATGGGGAGCTATCGATAGATTTTGCCGATGCTAAGGCGGTTAAAGCCCTTAATGCTGCCCTGCTGAAACATCATTATGGCGTGGTGCATTGGGATATTCCAAAGGGCGCGCTGTGCCCACCGATCCCCGGCCGAGTGGATTATCTGCATTATTTGGCGGATCTACTTGGGGAGGGGGATGAGTTGTTGACGCCGACGCGGGTCAACGTGCTTGATATTGGTACCGGAGCGAATGGTATCTATCCCATTTTAGGCAGCAGAGTGTACGGCTGGCAGTTTGTGGCTGCAGACATTAATCGGGAGTCTCTTGCCAATGTTGCCCAGATTATTGAGCGTAACCCTTTGCTGCAAGGGCAGATTAACTTACGGCATCAGCAGGATGAGCGCTCCATCTTTAACGGGATAATTCAGCCGAATGAGCACTTTGCCCTGACCCTGTGTAATCCGCCGTTTCATGCTTCTTTAGCCGAGGCGAGCGCAGGGGCCTCGCGTAAGCTGCGTAATTTACAGTTTAACCGTGGGCAGGCGCCGCGCCCGTTTGCGCGGCGCGCTCAAGCTGAGCTCAATCCCGCTAATTTGGCCAAGGCAGAGCTTAACAACGCCGCACTTAACTTTGGCGGGCAGGCTGCTGAGTTATGGTGCGAGGGGGGCGAGCGGCAGTTTTTGGCGAGGATGATCGCCCAAAGCCAAGGGTTTGCGTCGCAATGCCTCTGGTTTACGAGCTTAGTCTCCAAGCAGGAAAACCTGCGGCCCTGTTATCAAGCCCTTGGCAAATTGGCGGTCGATACGGTTAAGACCATTGAGATGCATCAGGGCAATAAAATCACGCGGGTACTGGCTTGGAGTTTTCTCTCTCCTAGCAAACGGCAGCAGTGGCGCCGTGAGTTTTTAGGCGCCAAGTAGCCTTCGCCTTGGAGGGTAGCAAGGCTGCTTGCACTCATGTTTAGCCCAGCAAAGCTAACACTAGTAAAGCTCACACCAGTAAAGCGAATTCCAACAAACTCCCACAAAGCTCACCACGGCATGACTCGCCATCATAAGGCTCACCAGAGTAAAGCGCTGCAGTAAAGCGCTTTACTTGTGATGTCTGCTAGTTGGGATTGTGCTGTGGGTGGTCGCGGCGAAAGAGCTCCCATTCATCGTGTTGCTCACCGTTTGGCAGCGTGCAAATGCCTTGTTCACCCTCGGCACTCTTGCGTATTTCTGAGCGGCCACCGAGGCTGGCACAATAGGTGGCCGCAGGATTTGCCAGCTGCACTGCGGGGGCGTCGGTTGCCGCTGGAGTGCTGGTTGAGCTAGGGCTATTGGCACTGTTGTCGCAGCCTGTGAGTAGGCTGCAGATAACGCCGCTGAGTAGTGCGATAGAGACTAATTTCATCCTAGATTCCTCTTTGCCATTGCTGCCGAGTGGGTGTGGATTGGTTGTTTGCGTTTTTTAGCGTTTTAGCCTTTGGCATTCGCCCTTTGCGCAGTCACGCGTTGGGGAGCGTTAGCTACCGCAGACCTTACAGTGGGGCTGCTTGGGAAGTTTCATCTCCCTAAACTCCATAGTCATCGCATCGACCATTAAGATGCGTCCGGCTAAAGATTGCCCTATCCCCGCAATCACTTTAATCGCTTCAACCGCCTGTAAGCAACCTATCATCCCAACCACCGGCGCCAAAATCCCGGATTCGACGCAGCTGAGCTGCTGCTCACCAAACAAGGCGCTATAGCAGTGATAGCAAGGGCTGGCCTCGCGATAATCAAATACTGTGACAGTGCCTTCCATACGAATGGCGGCAGCGGAAATCAGTGGCACTTTATGGGTAAAGCAGCTTTGGTTAAGTTGCTCGCGTACGCTGATATTATCAGTGCAATCAAGCACTATGCTGTGGCGCGCGACTAGCTCATCAAGCTCGTGGTCATCTAAAACCGCATTGATAGTGGTGATCTTGATATGGGGATTGAGCAGGCTCAGGCTCTCCTTGGCCGAGTCGACCTTGGCTTGGCCGATATTGGCATCCTGATGCAAGACTTGGCGTTGCAGGTTAGAGAGCTCCACCGTATCAAAATCCACGAGGGTGAGCGCGCCAATGCCTGCAACCGTTAAATATTGCCCGGCGGCGCAACCTAAGCCGCCAGCCCCTATCATCAGGACGTTGGCCAGCTTTAGCCGCTCTTGGCCATCAATGTCCATCGCCTTGATGGAGATCTGGCGGCTGTATCGTAATAGTTCAGCATCGCTGAGGATATCGGGTTGGGTTGTCATCATCGCCACCTAGCAGAGTACAGAATTAAAGGGTTCGACGGTCACTGTAGCTCCCGCAGGGGTATCGCCTTGCTCTTGAGCGAGGATCACAAAGCAGTTGGCCAGACTCATCGACGTCAACATGCCCGAGCCTTGGCTGCCGGTAATGGCCACCTTAAGCTCGCCTTGAGCGTTGCGCGTGAGTATGCCTCGTTGATACTCGACTCGCCCCGGGTGTTTACGCACAGGAGTGGTGAGGCTGGCATTCACAAGCAGCGGCGCAGTTGGGGTTAGGCCTTGCATTTTGTTTAAAATGGGCCACACCAGCTTATAAAACGTCACCATGGACGACACTGGGTTGCCCGGTAAACCGCAAAATACGGCCTTGCCAATGCGCCCCATTGCAAAGGGTTTGCCGGGCTTGATGGCCAACTTCCAAAAGTCAATTTGTCCCTCTTCTTCGAGGATTTGCTTGGTGAAATCGGCGTCACCGACCGAGACCCCGCCCGAGGTTAATACCATATCCGCTTGGCTGGCTGCGGTGCGAAAAGCGTGGCGGATGGCCTCGGGATCGTCGGCAATCACGCCTAAATCGAGCGACTCAACGCCAGCGCGGCGCAATAATCCTTGGATGGCATAGCGGTTGGAGTCGTAAATCTGCCCGGGGGCTAACTCGCTGCCGACGGGGCGCAGCTCATCGCCAGTGGAAAAAAAGGCAACCTTTAAGCGGCGATACACGCGTACTTGGCTAATGCCTATCGTCGCTAATACCCCAAGTTCGGCGGCACCAATCTGGGTGCCCGCATTGAGCACTTTTGTGCCTTGGTGTAATTCTTCCCCTCGGCGGCGGACATTCGCACCGACGCCTTTGGGGTGATTAATGGTGATCCACTCCCCTTGGGCGTGAGTTTCTTCCTGCATTTGCACTGTGTCATAGCCCGCAGGCACGGGTGCGCCAGTCATAATGCGGACACAACTGTGGGGCTGGGCTTTGCCGGTAAAACCGTGGCCGGCAAAGGCGTTGCCGATAAGCTGCAGGCGCGACTGTTGCTGCGTTGGTTCCAAATCGGCAAAGCGTAAGGCGTAGCCATCCATTGAGGAATTATCAAAGGGGGGCAGGTCAATATGAGAGGCCAAATCCTCGGCGAGCACGCGATCGAAGGCGTCGGATAACAGGACGACTTCGGTATCTGCAACAGGGCTGACCTTGGCGAGTAATAGCGCAATAGCCTGATCGGGATGCAGTAAACTTGGCGGTGCGCTCGGGGTTGCGTGAGGGGACATCGGATCTTCCTTATGTGCGCTGGCTGGGGCAAGCATGCTTAGGGTGTGGCGGCATGTTTGCCCAAGCTCGGGGTTATCTCAACTTAGTCTGCAGCAATGTCTGCAGCGGCAATGCTAAGTGCCGGCGTTAATCGGGCTTAGGTAACGTAAAGCAAATGCCTTAATCCTCGGCGGCATAACGGCAGCTTAATCGTACGCGGGAACGGCAGCGCTGCCCATGGCTGCCCATATTATGCCATGCAAGCCGGTGATGGCTATGATTTGCATGGACGTTTATGTGATAGGCCAAGCAGTTTTATGGATGAGTGCTTGTCGCATAACTGAGGCGCTAAGGCGCTGAGCCTAGGTTAGCTGATAAGGGCGTTTTCGCAAGCGGGCTTTGCTCGCGTTATCTTGCCCGAACCGCCAGCGCAGTGTATTCAGGCTGAGTTGAGGGCAACTGATAATCATTTTTAATTATGAATCATTATGTTAGCTAATTAGGCTTGGGTAAATATTGTTGCATTTATGGCAGGGGTTGATGACAATGGCAATCTAGACTTTTGTAAGCCGGCCAAAGAGGATTGACTATGTTGTCAGCTGCCATGATCGACAAATTGAATGAACAAATTAATATGGAATTCTTTTCCTCCAATTTATATCTGCAAATGAGCGCATGGTGTGAGGATCAAGGCTTTGAAGGCGCAGCAAAATTTATGCGCGAACATGCCGATGAAGAAATGGGCCACATGCGCCGTCTGTTTACCTATGTGAGTGAGACGGGGGGCTTACCGTTGCTCGGAGCCATCGAGGCGCCGCAGTCGCAGTTTGCATCTTTGCTCGCATTATTCGAAATGACCTATGAGCACGAGCAGCAGATCACCAGACAAATCAATGCGCTTGCCCATACTGCCTTTGCGAATCAGGACTATTCAACCTTTAACTTTTTACAGTGGTATGTTGCTGAGCAGCATGAAGAAGAAAAGCTGTTTAAGTCGATTGTCGATAAAATCCGTTTAGTGGGTGAAGATGGCAAGGCATTGTTCTTTATTGATAAAGATCTTGCTAAATTGGCCACTAAGGGCGGCGAGAGCATTATGAACGGCCAAAGCCAGACGCCGACCTAATGCCTTAGGCGTCGCTTGGCGTGGGTATCGGGGCGTAGGGGGCGCCGTGTTGGGTGAATGCGCAGCTAACACGGTCCGCTAAATCGCCAGCAAAAAAGCAGCTTCGGCTGCTTTTTTAGTGTCTGACATCAAGGGGTGCCAGGTAGACCTTATGCCAAGGAGCGCCAGTTAGCGGCGGTATTACCCCTCGTCATTT
>NZ_JBOFMC010000006.1:0-3296 GCF_051658185.1 Shewanella sp.
CTCGAAAAAATTGAACGCGCCTCTCAGTCGTTGCTGGCTATCATTAACGATATTCTCGATTTTTCTAAGATTGAAGCGGGCAAAATGGATATCGAGTCTACCCCCTTCCAGCTCGATAGCTTGCTTGAGGAATTGAGCGACATGTTCAGCGAAAAAGCGGCCGAAAAACCCTTGGAGCTATTATTTGCCGTCGCCCCCAATGTTCCGCGCCATTTGGTTGGGGATGCGCTGCGGCTGCGCCAAGTGCTGATAAATCTGATCAATAACGCCATTAAATTTACCGATCGCGGAGAGGTGCTGCTGTCCTTAAGTCTGCAGGAGCAGCACCAACAAGCCGTCGTGCTGCGTTTTAGTGTGCGCGATACTGGTATTGGGTTAACCCGCGAGCAACAGGCTAAATTATTTGATTCCTTTACGCAGGCGGATAGTTCAACTACCCGAAAATACGGCGGTACCGGTTTAGGTTTAGCCATTTGTAAACAATTGGTTGAATTGATGGGGGGCACTATCGGCGTTGAGAGTCAATTGGGTCACGGTAGTACCTTTTACTTTTCGGTCAAACTGAGCACATCCACAGGACAACATTTAACGGTCAGTCAAGAGCTTGAAGGGATGAATGTGCTCGTGGTGGATGATAATGCCACGGCCCTAGACATCATGCGCACGACGCTCGAGAGCTTGGGCTTTAAGGTTGATACCGTGCGTTCGGGCGAGGAAGCGGTGGCTCATTGTCAGCAACATGCCTATGGGGTGGTGCTTATCGATTGGAAAATGCCCAGTATGAACGGACTAGAAACCGCCGAGCGCATTTTGCAATGCGCCCCCGTTATCCCGAGGATCCTCATGGTTTCCGCCCATGCCGATGCTGGCTTTTTATCGCAAATTGAGCAGCTTGGATTAGCAGGGTACATCAGTAAACCCATTAGCGCTTCGCGCTTGCTCGATGGGATCATGAATGCGCTTGGCTATCGCGGCATACTGCCGGTGCGCCGTGATAGCGAGCAGCTCGATGCCAGCATTCTGTTGCCGCTTAAGGGCAAGCGTATCCTCTTAGTGGAGGACAATGAGATGAACCTTGAGGTTGCTTGTGAGTTTTTAGAGAAAGCGGGAATGATTGTCTCGGTTGCGACTCACGGGCAAATGGCCTTAGAAAAACTGGCGCAGCAGCCAGTTGATCTGGTGCTGATGGATTGCCAAATGCCAGTGATGGACGGTTATCAAGCGACTCAAATGATCAGGCAGCAGCCACAATGGGCTGATTTGCCGGTGATCGCCATGACAGCCAATGCCATGGCAGGTGATAGGGAGGCATGCCTTAACGCGGGAATGAATGATCACCTTGCCAAACCCATCGAAGTCGCGAAGCTTTACCGGACATTGCTGCATTATTTACCGGATAACTCGTCAACCAAGGCTAATCCATTAAAAGTCAGCGAGTTAGCAGATGATGATTTATTGCCCTTAGCTGATGCGGCTCAAGCGACTCAAGCGATTACAGCGAGTCAGGCGATTAAAGCGAGTCAGCGGCAGCTCGCTCAAGTGATTAACTGGCCTGAACATCCCGATATCGACATCGATACTGGACTGCAGTTAGTGCAACACTCAGTGCGTTTATACCAGCGAATTTTTGAGCGTTTTTTGAGTGGCCAATATAATGTGGTCCAACGCCTTGAGCAAGCCATGGCGGCTGATAAGCCTGACGAGGCCATCAGGATTGCACATACGCTTAAAGGACTGGCGGGCAATTTAAGTTCAGCCAAGCTGGTTGAGCTGGCGCGGCAGCTGGAGTCAAACTTGGCCCAAGGTGCACCCTATCAAGCGCAGCTTGAGCAGATCCAACCATTGGTGGCCTCGATTTGTCAGGCGATAGCGAGCGCCAACCTGACAGCAAGCGGAGCATTCGCCACGGCTAAGGCATCAGCAGCGCCTGATGCCTTCGCTGCGCCGCCTGAAGGATTCACTCGTGATGGGGCTGCACAGGATGGCAGCACGCCCAGCACCGCGATTGCGGAGCCAGCAGCAAGCCTTAGCCCGCCGGCGTTGGTGGCAGCGTTAAGCGCTTTGCGCCAACGTTTAGAGGAGGCCGATGCTAAGGCCTGCGCTCAAATGGAGGCATTACACCCCCAAGTAAGCGCAGGGCTATGGCAGCAGTTAAGGCCGGCACTCACCATGATTCATCAATATCAATACGACCAAGCCATTGAGATCATTGATGGAGTGATCCAACAATTATCATGAGCGGCGAGGAGTACCTTAAGCCAGCGCTTGGCGACATAGGATGAGGATAAGCGATTAATGGACAAAGCAACGATACTGGTCGTCGATGATACCCCTGAAAACATTGATATTTTAGTGGGTATACTCGGGGAGGATTATCAGGTTAAAGTCGCGATTGATGGCCCCAGAGCCTTGGCGCTGGTGAATAAGTCATTGCCGGATTTGATCTTACTCGATGTAATGATGCCGGGAATGAATGGCTATGAGGTGTGTCAGCGGCTAAAACAGGCGCCGCTGAGCTGTCAGATCCCCGTGATTTTTGTGACCGCATTGGCTGACATTGCCGATGAAGCGCAAGGCTTTGCGCTGGGGGCTGTCGATTACATCACTAAACCTGTTAGTGCGCCGATAGTCAAAGCGCGGGTCAAAACGCACCTTGCGCTATATGATCAACAGCGCCTGCTTGAGCATCAAGTGAAAGAACGGACTCGTGAGTTAGAAGAAACCCGGTTTGAGATTATTCGCCGCCTAGGGCGCGCCGCCGAATATAAGGATAACGAAACCGGCCTGCATGTGGTGCGCATGAGCCTCTACACCCGCTTACTCGCCATGCAATTAAACCTACCCCATCATTATTGCGAGTTACTTTATAATGCCGCACCGATGCATGACGTAGGAAAAATAGGCACCCCCGATGCGATTTTAAAAAAGCCCAGTAAATTGGATGAGCAAGAGTGGCGAATCATGCAACAGCATGCGGCAATTGGCGCCGAAATTATTGGCGAGCATCGCGATCCGTTATTGCAACTGGCCCGGAGCATTGCGCTGACTCACCATGAGAAGTGGGATGGTTCAGGTTACCCACAAGGTTTAATTGGGGAGAACATTCCAATAGAAGGCCGCATCGTTGCTATCGCAGATGTGTTTGATGCGCTGACCTCACAGCGTCCATACAAGCAGGAATGGACAATTGAAGAGGCCATGGCATTAGTTGAAAGCCAAGCCGGCAGTCATTTTGATCCCCAGTTGGTGGCAGCTTTCAAGCAAATATTGCCAGAGATTATCGTAACGAGGGACGC
>NZ_JBOFMC010000007.1:0-9052 GCF_051658185.1 Shewanella sp.
CGGGCAAATACGGAAGATAACCTCCATAAACAAAAACGCCGCTCAATATAAGCGGCGTTTTTTATGCAAACATTTAAGGCTATTTAATCCTTAAAACAAGTGACTAGCCTTCGATGCCCTTGCTTACCAGGAACTCATCATAGGTCCCCTTGAAGTCGTTCACACCGTTTGGCGTGATTTCAAGGATACGGTTTGCCAGTGATGATACAAATGCGCGGTCGTGACTCACAAAGAGCAGCGTGCCTTCGTATTTTTCCAGCGCGTTGTTGAGTGATTCAATCGACTCCATATCCATATGGTTGGTAGGTTCGTCGAGCATTAAAATATTGGCTTTTTGCATGATAAGCTTGCCAAATAACATCCGGCCCTTCTCACCCCCTGAAAGCACTTTTACCGACTTTTTAATGTCATCCGCGCCAAACAACATCCGCCCTAAAATCCCACGCACCGATTGATCGTCATCTTCGGGTTTACGCCACTGGCTCATCCACTCAAACAGGGTCATATCGTTAGCAAAATCAGACTCATGATCCTGCGCGTAATAGCCGATATTGGCGTTTTCAGACCATTGGATATGGCCTTCATCCTGTGGAATATCATGGATCAAGGTGCGCAGTAGCGTGGTTTTACCCACACCGTTTTCACCTAAAATGGCGATACGTTCACCCACTTCAACGATTAAGTTGAGGTCTTTAAATAGCGGCGCATCATAGCCTTTGGTTAAGTTTTCAACCACTAATGCATTACGGAACAGTTTCTTTTCCTGCTCGAAACGAATAAAGGGGTTAACCCGGCTAGAGGCTTTAACCTCATCGAGCTTAATTTTATCGATTTGGCGCGCGCGGGATGTCGCTTGTTTTGCCTTAGAAGCGTTAGCAGAGAAGCGCGCCACGAAGGTTTGCAGCTCAGAAATTTGCGCCTTTTTCTTGGCGTTATCCGCCAGTAAACGCTCGCGAGCTTGGGTGGCCGCTTGCATATACTCGTCGTAGTTACCAGGGTAAACTCGCAGTTCACCATAGTCTAAGTCCGCCATATGAGTACAGACTGAGTTTAAGAAATAGCGGTCGTGCGAAATGATAATCATCGTACTGTCGCGTTGGTTCAGTACGTCCTGTAACCAGCGGATAGTGTCGATGTCCAAGTTGTTGGTTGGTTCGTCAAGCAGCAGTACGTCTGGATCGGAAAATAGCGCTTGCGCTAACAACACCCGCAGTTTTAACCCTGGGGCAATTTCAGACATCAAGCCAAAATGGCTGTCGATACCAATCCCTACCCCCAGTAACAGTTCACCCGCGCGCGATTCGGCGGTGTAACCGTCCATCTCGGCAAATTCCATTTCAAGGTTGGCTACCGCGATTCCGTCTTCTTCACTCATTTCTGGCAGTGAATAAATGCGATCACGCTCTTGTTTAACCTTCCACAGCTCACGGTGGCCCATGATCACGGTATCAATTAACGTGTATTCCTCATAACCGAATTGGTTCTGGCTTAACTTACCAAGACGCTCATTCACATCCAAGGACACGTTACCGCTGCTCGGCTCTAGATCACCACAAAGGATCTTCATGAAGGTCGATTTACCGCAGCCATTTGCGCCGATAAGACCGTAACGGTTACCGCCGCCAAATTTAACTGAGATGTTTTCAAACAGTGGCTTAGAGCCAAACTGCATGGTGATATTCGCTGTTGTGATCAAAATGAACTTCCAAATCGAGTAATGTGGGTCGGATGTTTTGGCAATGCAACTTGAGTATAACCCTATTTGCCTAAACCAATGTGTCAAACCTGAGGGGGTAAAAATAAACGTGGCACTATAGCAGTTTGGGCTAAATTATCAACCCAAAAGGCCTAAGCCATCCCCCGTAGCCGCCGCAAACGTCCCATGGCATCGCCACCATTAAGCCATTCATCCTAGGCCGATTTTCTCCTGCGCCGCGCCCAGTCGCCCTCTTTAATAGGCCAGGCTGAGCGATAGCGCTCGGCCTGACGGAGCAATACTCGGTGGCGTTTCCGTCATATCTTAGATGGTACTCAAGCCGTTACAACCGCTGACGCCGTAAACGATTAGCGTTAGTGACCACCGTCAGAGAGGATAACGCCATCGCCGCTGCAGCGAGCACCGGACTGAGCAGCATCCCCGTCAACGGATAAAGCACTCCTGCCGCCACTGGGATACCTAGGCTGTTATAGATAAAGGCTCCAAACAAATTTTGCTTAATATTGGTCATGGCTGCCGAGGATAACGCCAATAACTGGGGGATAATCATCAACTGCTGGCTAAGCAGTGTCATCTGCGCGCTTTCTATCGCCACCTCAGTGCCGCTTGCCATGGCAATACCAACATCGGCGCTCATCAACGCAGGCGCATCATTAATGCCATCCCCAACCATAGCGACGCAATAGCCCTGTTGTTGCAACTGTTGAATATGCTGCTGTTTTTGCTCTGGTAAAACGCCGGCTATCACTTCGGTTATCCCCACCGTGGCCGCAACCGCTTGGGCCGTAATCGGATTATCGCCAGTTAATAACAACACGCGGATCCCCCGCTGCTGCAGGGCGGCGATCGCTGCCTTAGCATCCGGTTTAATCGGATCAGCAAGCGCCATCGTTGCCACTAACAGCCCCGCTTTGGCCACGTATATCGGCGTTTTCGCTTGCTGAGCAAACTCGGCTGCATCTGTGCTATCAATCATCTCGCCGGTGTGCGACACCACCTTAAATGCCTGCATCAGCGCAAAATTCCCCACCAGCAAGGAATCTGGCCCGACTTGGCCGGCAATACCTTTACCTTGGTAATTGATAAAATTTGCCGTACAAGGCATCGGCGCAGCGTGAACTTTAGCGTATTGGACAATCGCATTGGCCAAGGGATGTTCTGAATGCTGCTCAAGACTTGCTATCGCGCCGAGTAAGCTAAGTTGCTCATCCGCCGCAATCATAGGGGACCATACAATATCCGTCACTTGAGGTTTACCTAAGGTCACGGTGCCGGTTTTATCGAGCACCACGCAATTGACACGACTGGCCGTTTGCAAGGCTTCCCCCTGTTTAACCAGCACCCCCATTTGCGCAGCCCGCCCAAGCGCAACCATGATCGACATTGGCGTTGCCAGCCCAAGCGCACAGGGGCAGGCAATGATCAACACACTGGTAAGCACCACCAGCCCGTGACTTAAGGCAGGCTCAGGCCCGAAAAAATACCATATTGCCGCCGCGAGTAGCGCTATCAGCATCACGCTGGGCACAAAGACCGCGGCGATCTTATCCGCGAGGCGACCAATGGGAAGCTTTGAGGTTTGCGCCTGTTGCACGAGAGCAATGATATTAGCAAGCCGGGTATCGGCAAACATCGCCGTCACACGATAGATCACACTGCCATTACCGTTCACCGTCCCGGCACTGAGAGGATCCCCTGGCAGTTTACTCACCGGCATCGGCTCGCCAGTGAGCATAGATTCATCTAAGGATGACTGCCCCTCCACCACCACGCCATCAAGGGCCACCCTGTCCCCCGGGCGCAGGCGTAGGCGATCACCGACATTAAGCAGGGAGATATCGACGTTTTCATCCCCCAACTCGCCGATACGGATAGCCGTCGTCGATTGAAGGCCTAGCAAGCGCTGCACCGCGTCGCTGGTTTTCCCCCGCGCTTTAAGTTCGAGGGCATGACCTAAGTTAATCAAACCGAGGATCATCGCGCTCGCTTCAAAATACACATGACGTGTATCCATCGGAAATGCGCTGGGGAATATCACCACCCCCATGGAATACAGCCAAGCGGTCGAGGTTCCAAGAACGATCAAGGTATCCATATTGCTGGTTTTGGCCTGCAGTGCCCGCCACATACCTTGATAAAAATGCCCCCCTGTCGCGACCAATAAGCCTAAGGTGACAAGCCCCATAATCCCCCATCCAAGCTGAAGCTCAGGGGTGTGGATCATCATCTCACCGCCGAATAATCCCCACAACATCATCAAGCTACCGAGGCTAAGAGCCGCTATCGCTTGCTTGAGTCGTAACCGATATTCAGTGGCATCATCAAGGCGTTTATTTTCAGCCGCAGCCTTGGCATCCACAATCGGCTGCGCCGTAAATCCCACACTTGCCAATACCGCCAAGCTAGCGTCTAAGGTGATATTACCGTTCACCGTCACTTGCTTATCCGCAAGATTAACAAGTGCCTCAACAGCTTGCTGCGCGGCAAAAGCCTTTTCAATTTTGGCAACACAGCCAGCGCAATGCATGTTGGGGACATAGAGCCTAATCTGCGCCATAAACACATTCCTAAGGTAAATTGCAGGGCCAGATTGAAAGCCGGGCTATTTGGTAAACTTTGCGATAAACCATGCCACCATCCGAACTTGTTGTAGATGGCTTAAACCAAAATAAATACACACCCAAGGAGATAGCAAAAAAATCCACGGTAGCTGCGTCCATGGCTGACCATTAAGCAACAAATAAAAAAAACCACCATAAATAACCAAAAGCCCAGAGCAACCGACGATAAGCAACATACGCCGAGTGATTTTTTCAACCCACAGAGCCATTATTTGCCACGACATGCTGATTTTACTCCATCATGTCACTCAAAAAACTGAGCTGATGAAAATGGGGATGATTTAAGGTTAGCAAGGGAATCGCCACTGCGACAAATAATGCCAGCAATCAAAAAACCAATGAGCTGTTAATGACAACGGATGTTAGCCACCATGCTATTCATCCAATAACCCCAGTGTTGGTGAACGGTTAACGCATGTCGTGCTTTAAGATAGTCATGCTTTAGGATAGTCATGTTTTAGGATAGTCGCGCTTTAGGATAAGTCGCATATGGCTAACGTCATGTTTAACCAGTGCTTTTAGGAAAATCGCCGTTTACAAAGGACGCTCAGGCCGCGCGGGGGTTGCCGTTGTGCCATAAACCCCATGCGGTCTGAGCGATTCGAGGAGGCAGCTTAGCTTCCTTCGGGTTAACCACTACAGCCGAATGCCACCATCGACTTCAAACACACGACCATTAACATAATCGTTTTCAATAATAAAGCGTACCGTGGAGGCGATTTCCTCCGCTTGGCCCAAACGGCCAACGGGCACCAGCTTCTCTAAACGCTCTAAGGCTTCTGGCTTCATCGCCGCCGTCATGTCGGTCGCAATCACCCCAGGGGCGACCGCTGCGCTACGGATATTGTACCGCGCCAGCTCTTTTGCCCAACCGACAGACATTGCGGCCACACCCGCTTTAGAAGCCGCATAGTTAGATTGTCCCACGTTACCGGCTTTGGCAAGGCTAGAAATGTTCACAATCACCCCAGCTTGGCCCGATTCAATCATCGCCGCTGCCGCTTCACGGCCACAGAGGAAAGTACCCGTAAGGTTTACATTGATCACCGATTGAAATTGGTCGAATGACATGCGGTCAGTCACTTTGCCGTCTTTGGCTTTGACTAACATGCCATCGCGCAAAATGCCGGCATTATTGACTAACACGTTGATTTTGCCGAAGTCTTCCAATATGTAGGCAAAACCTGCAACCACGTCTTCTTCGTCAGTAATATCTAACGCATAACCTTGGACTTCTGTGGAACTGCCTAAATCAGCACAGGCACGCTCTAACTTTGCTTGATCCACATCGATAAGCGCCAACTTAGCACCCGCCTGCGCAAAATTATGCGCCATTGCTAAGCCTAAACCACCCGCGCCGCCCGTGATGACGACAACCTTATCTTTTAAATCCATCTGGTTATCCCTTGTTTTTAATGTCTATTTCTTAAGTGGAGCAAATTGCTCAAAAATACTGGAGAAATCTCGGCGGCCATTACCTTGTCGTGCATGGTTGACATACAAGCTGCGCGCAAGCGCGCCCATTGGCGTACTCGAATTGCTGAATAATGCCGCTTCTTGAGAGAGGCCGAGATCTTTAACCATCAAATCTACCATAAAGCCGCCCTGATAGCCCTTAGAAGAAGGCACATTGTCCATCACGCCCGGGCAAGGGTTGTACTTTTCGAGTGTCCAGTTACCGCCGCTGCTGACCTTCATGATGTCCGACAGCACTTTAGGATCGAGCCCATGGTCAATCCCCATTTGCAGCGCTTCAGAAGTCCCCACCATCAGTACAGACAACAGCATGTTATTGCAAATTTTAGCAATCTGCCCAGCGCCCGCACCGCCCGCATGGAAGATATTTTTGCCCATGGCATTCAGTACAGGTTGCGCGCGCTCAAAGGCAATGTCCGAACCGCCACAAATAAAAGTCAAGGTCCCCGCCGCTGCGCCCGCCGTACCACCGGATACGGGAGCATCCATAAACGCTATGCCCTTTTGCGCTGCCGCCGCGGCAACAAGCTGAGCAGTTTGCGCATCAATGGTTGAGCAATCAATCAGTAAGGTATCGCTGGCGACCACGTCGAGCAGGCCTTTGTCGCTATCATTACCTAGATATAAACTTTTGACATGCTTACCAGCGGGCAACATTGTGATCACCACATTGGCGCCCGCCGCTGCGCCGCACGCGGTGCTTGACGCTAACGCGCCTTGAGCAGCCAAGGCTTGCATGGCGGCAGGCACTAAGTCAAAAACACGTACCGTCATGCCCGCTTTTATTAAATTGGCCGCCATTGGGCCGCCCATATTACCTAAACCGATAAATGCAACTGTACTCATGCCATCACTCCTGTGTTCTGGGGTCTTTCTTGTGCCAGACAATTTTTCATTCCTGATTGAATGGCAGGCTAAGCTTTTGTTTTAGCTGCCATCAATAGGCTTAGCTTCATTGACGACTTACTGTAATTGGCGAATTAGTGTAATTGGCGTAAGGGATGATCTTCTCCCCACGGGCAAGTCAGCATATCCTCGATAACACTGCGCGGTACCGATTGCACATCAGCAAACTGCCACTTAGGCTGTTTGTCTTTATCAATCAACAGTGCCCGCACGCCTTCACAAAAATCACCTCGGGCACACATGTTGACACTCAGGGTTAATTCCCATTGAAAACATTGCGCTAAGCTAAGTTTATGACCCAATTGTCCTTGGGCATAAATCAGCTGCCAACTGATCGGGCTACCCGCCAAGAGCGTATTACACGCCTTGATTAACCAAGGCTCAGTGCTAGCTAGATTTGCCATCCGCCCAAGGATTTCCTCAAGACTGCCGGCCATCAAGCGGTCAATCATCTGCTGATGTTGGGCTAACACACTCTCTCCCTTAGGGATCGCCACTTTATTTGATAACTCATTAAGCATGCTATCAAGCCGCTGATGATTCAGCGCCGGAGAATCCACCCAATCAAGGGTCGCCATGGCATCGAACATCAGTTCTTTGTCGTCACGATTGAGATAATGATCGGCAAGACCCACATAACAGGCATCGGCGGCGTTCATTTGATAGGCCGTTAACCCTAAAAACAGCCCCATTTTGCCGGGCATACGATTGAGGAAATAACTGCCGCCCACATCGGGATAAAGCCCAATGGTGACTTCAGGCATCGCGATACGGGAAGTTTCTGTCACCACTTTGTGGCTGGCCCCCGCCATCAAACCAAGACCGCCGCCCATCACTATGCCATCTCCCCACACCAGCACAGGTTTACCATAGGTATGCAGTAGATAATCGAGCCGATATTCTTCTTCAAAGAATACTTTAGCGACCTCAGTCACTTGTCCCTTAGCGGTAACGGACGCGTGATATAAAGCGCGCACATCACCACCGGCACAAAACGCCTTGTCGCCGCTGCCATCGAGTACCACACAGGCGATTAATGGATCTTTTTTCCACAAATTGAGCTGCGCCGTCATCGCCCTAACCATATCAAGATCCAAGGCGTTGAGGGCTTTTTCAACATTGAGCGTCACCACCCCAACTAATTTGCCCGAGGCGGTGGCTAAGGTTTGAAAAACCACATTTGGGGTGGCGAACGGGTGCGCAGCTTTATCGACTACATTTGTCATTAGCGGTTCTTCCACTCAGCTTTACGTTTCTCCAAAAACGCGTTCACGCCTTCGGCCTGATCTTCAGTATCGAACAAACCAACAAACAGTTCACGCTCTATCGGTAAGGCTTGGCTACGGGGCATTTGACGCCCCGCTTGGATGAGTGTCTTGCAAACGGTGACACTGCTTGGGCTCTGATTCGCCACTTTGGCAGCTAGCGCTATCGCCGCATTTAAGGCCTCACCCGTTTCGACCACTTCCTCGACTAGACGCAAATTCAGCGCTTGGGCGGCATTCACCCGCTCACCGCATAAAATCATCCGCTTAGCCCAGCCCTCGCCCACTAAAGCAGTGAGGTTTTGCGTTCCGCCCGCGCAGGGCAGCAGGCCAACGGTGGCCTCAGGCAGTGCCATCACGGCTTGAGTTTCGGCGATACGAATATCACAGGCCAGTGCGACCTCTAAGCCGCCACCCATGGCATAACCATTGATGGCAGCAATCGATACGCCGCGGAACTGGCTTAGGGTTTCAAATGCCTCGCCAAAGTGTTTTGCCATGCTCGCCGCATTGCCCTTATCACCGTCGCTAAACAGTTTTAAATCGGCGCCCGCGGAGAAAAACTTGTTGCCCTCGCCAGTTAACACCAACGCATAAATGTCCTTGTTGGCATTGAGTTCCAGCACTTTGGCTTTAAGCGCCTGTAGACTTTGGGCGGTCCAGGTATTGGCCGGCGGATTGTTCATGGTCAGAATGGCCGTGTGGCCTTCGATTCGCTCAACTAAATAGTCCATCTGTTTCGGCTCCCTCATGTAATTGCCAATCTGTTATCGCCAAATCCTACTGTCACATTTTGACACTTTAAAGGATTTGTCCGGCATTTTCGTCGAGTAAACGACGGGCGATAATCAGGCGCATAATCTCGTTCGTGCCCTCTAAAATCTGGTGTACACGAACATCCCGGAAGTGACGCTCTAAGGGGTACTCTCTGATATAACCATATCCGCCATGAATTTGCAGCGCCGCATCGCAAACTTGAAAACCCACATCCGTAGCAAACCGCTTCGCCATCGCACAATAGGCGGTGGCTTCTGGATCGCCACTGTCGAGTTTAAAAGCAGCTAAAC
>NZ_JBOFMC010000008.1:0-15807 GCF_051658185.1 Shewanella sp.
TCACGTAGACGATGTTGTACAGCACCAGATACATGTAGCGCTCGATGTCCGGCAGATTGTGCATCGATAGTACGCTAGTGTAGATCATCGGAAAGCCTGCGGTGCACAGTAACTCATAGGCATTGGCGAGGATCGCTAATACGGTAGAGCCTACAATCAGCGCGCCTAAGCTGCTGGAATTGGAGAGTTTACCCATGCGCTTTATCAAGCTGGTGCGGTTTTCCGCCGACATGGATAACGTCACTTCACCCTTCGTAAAGAAGTAGTCTTTAATGTTAATCACCCCGGCGATCAAGGCTAAGCAGCCTGCCGCAAAAATGATTTTACCGCCGTCACTGCCCGCACCTAATAGTTTAAAGATGTTGAGCCATGCCGTCATAAACAGGAAGTAAATAAACCCAGAGAAGAACACGAAGATACCGCCCACGAGCAGCATGCGCCCACGGCTCTTGGCGTTTACCATGATGGACAGTAAAAACAGCAACACGAAGAAGGCGCAAGGGTTAAAAGCATCCACACCCGCGAGCACTAAGGTTAACAGTGGGAGTGACATAGTCTCGGGCGTGACCACGCCAACAAGCGGTAATTCAACCGGTTGAACCTCAGGTTCCTGCAGGCTGGTCGCATCACAGGTGCCGGCTTCGTTGCCACAGGTGCCAAACAGCGGTTTATCGCCACTGTCGGCGGTGGGGTGGGCCGCTCCTTTTGTTGGCATATCTGCTTCACTTAGCTCGCCACCAAGGGAGAGGTAACAGTTTTTTAAGCGATTAACCAAAAATTCTCCGGTCACAGCTGCGCTTGAATAACCGATGATGGCTTTTTCGCAGTTGGCCATATAGGGAACAGAGCGGGCTTCGGTCGCGGTTTTGTCGGCAATATTTTGCCAAATATCTTGGACACCTGGCTCAGAGATACTATAAGACGCTAACTCAATCCAAGGGTATTTTTGTGGCAGTGAGTCGATAAACGGGTGAGCCTCGGCGCAATGGGGGCAAGTTTTTGACCAAAAAAAGTACAGCTTGATTTTGAGCTCGCCTTGCTCGTTGACATAGTGCCAAGTGTGATCGTTGGTACTTGGCTCGGTATTGGCCCAGCTGGGGCTGATGCACAGGAGTGCCAACATCAAGGAGCACACAAAAGAGAATTTTGATAAGTATTTTGTCATAGCGCCTCCCACTATCGTGGGTTAATTGAATGATCAAATGGTTTAATTAGCGCCTACTCTACTTCATTCGAGTGATTTGATTAAATTGAATATTAAGAAGTGTTAAATGTCTCGCGATTAGTGGGCTTTTGCTAAGGCATGAATACTCGCTGGCGCGTGATGTTTAACCACTTTGCGAGCGCGCACATGGGCGCACTCGGTACACGGCAGGCAGTGCTAGGCACTTGAATCTCGGTTGTTTCATGGCCCCATTAGGTTAAGGCGAGGGTATTTACCTTGAGTTTAACGTCGATATTGTGGCGTGTGGCATTGGAATAGGGGCAAATTTGATGGGCGTGGCGCACCAGCGCCTCGGCCTCTGCTTGGGGTAAATCGAGCTGGATTTCTAGGGTCACGCTTAAGGCAAATCCTCCCGACTCATTGGCCCCAATCCCCACCAAGGCGCTAACTGGCGCCTCGGTGATGGCAACCTTGGTTAATTTGGCGACATGCAATATCGCGTTAGAAAAACAGGCGGCATAGCCTGCGGCAAACAGTTGCTCCGGATTGGTGGCAAGTCCTGTCCCGCCCATGGCCTTAGGATAGGCTAAGGGCACATCCAGCAAACCATCCTCAGTGCTGACTCGGCCTTGACGTCCAGCCCTGGCGGTTGCTCGTGTTTCGTAGAGTGTTTTCATGGTGATGACCTCGGTTGTGTCTCGTGAATATTGGTGGCTTAAATTAGATTGTGCGCAATTGTATTGCTGGCAACTATAGTTCGATCTTTATACTGAATGCAAGTATATTGTGCGCAATATAGTTACTGACTTGGATATGACTATGCCGCAGACTGACGTTAACCTTGAGTTACCCCCCGCGCCTTCACTCGAGTTTGCGCCATTATGTTTGGAGCAGCAGCTGTGCTTTTCGCTCTATAGCGCGGCCAATGCCATGGTGCGTGCCTATCGTCCCTTGCTGGATAAATTGGATTTAACCTACCCGCAGTATCTCGCCATGCTTGTGCTGTGGGAGGCTGAGGGCATTAGCGTTAAAACCTTAGGGGATAAACTGTTGCTCGATTCTGGCACCCTAACGCCTTTGCTAAAACGCTTAGAAGCTAAAGGTTTAGTTAGCCGTGGCCGCAGCGAGCAGGATGAGCGAGTGCGAGTGTTAACCCTCACAGAGCAAGGGCTGGCCCTTAAATCCCAAGCACTTGAGATCCCCCATTTAATGCGCTGTAAGGTCGGCGCAGAGGCGGCGGATCTCCTCGCCTTAAAAACCTTGTGCGACAAGGCGCTCAAGCAGTTGCAGGCCAGCCTAGATGAGTGAAGTAAAAGCGATCTAAACCGCGGGTTTTATCATATTGAACATGGTGGACTTAAGCTTAAGGCGCTTGCTGAAAACGCCTAAGCACAGTGATGGCGTTTTGGATACCGGGGGAGTGGCAGATGAACAGGGAGAGGAATAGCGTCGATATCGCCATTATTGGCGGCGGGATCAGCGGCGTAGGCATTGCCCAATACGCCGCGGCTGCAGGTTATCGGGTGCTGCTGATTGACAAGGGCGAAATCGGTGGCCAAACCTCGGCCAACTCCAGCAAACTTATCCATGGCGGTCTGCGCTATTTAGAAACCGGGCAAATTAATTTAGTGCGTAAGTCGCTTAAAGAACGGCGCAATTTACTCAACCTTGCCCCGACATTGGTTAAACCTGTGCCGTTTTACATTCCGATTTATCGAGAAAGTCGGCGTCGGCCCTGGGCCATTCGGGCGGGGCTCAGTGTGTATGCGCTCTTGAGTGAATTGGATCCCCTCGGCCGTTTTGTGTCTGTGCCATCGGTACATTGGCAGCGTTTGCAGGGGCTTAAGTTGGCGGGATTAGAGGCCGTGTTCCAATATTGGGATGCGCAAACCGACGATAAATTACTGACCCAAGCGGTGGCCCGCAGCGCGCAGGCATTAGGGGCCGATATTTATGCCCAGGCCGAATTATTAGGCATGGAGCATCGCGCGGATGGCTGTACTGTGCGTTTTAGCCATGATGGCCGTGAGCGGCAGATGGAGGCCAGTTTAGTGGTGAATGCCGCAGGTCCTTGGGTGAATGAGGTTATCGCCCGTGTGTCGCCACCGCTGACGGCGGTGGACATCGATTGGGTGCAGGGCGCTCATTTATTGTTAGCCATTCCGGCCAATGACGGGATTTTATACCTTGAATCTTGCTTCGATAATCGGGTGATTTTTGTGATGCCTTGGTACGGTCAAACCTTAATTGGCACCACTGAAACCGAGCTAAGCTCATTGACCACATCGCCTCAGGTCACCGCCGCCGAGCGAGCGTATCTTTTGGGGATTTATCAGCATTATTTTCCCCTCGCAGGTAGCCTAGATGAACTTAAGGATAAGATCATTAAAGAGTATTGCGGGGTTCGGGTCTTGCCTAAACAGCCAACCCAAGCCTTTGAGCGTGCTCGGGATACGTTAATGCAAACCGCAGTGAGCCATCCACGGTTGCTGAGTTTATATGGCGGTAAGTTAACCACGTTTCGTAGTACCTCCGCCGAGGTGCTGCAGTGGGTCACGCGCCATCTTGGGCGGCGCTCGGCGTTGGCCGATGTGGATCGGATAATCTTGCGCTAAGCCTAAGCTTAGCCAGTTCAAGATGATTTTTGATGGCAAAACCGCTACAGTGTGGCGCTGTGTTATTGATCTCTAGGAATTGTTGTGAGTGCCGCTACTGTGAGTGCCTTAAGCCCATGTCATCATTTTAATCAAGGCCAATGCCAATCCTGTCGCCATATTGCGCGGCCGCTGGCGCAGCAAGTGGCCGCTAAAACTGCGGCATTGCAGCAACTTCTTAGCCCTTTTGTTGCGGAGCCTGCCGCGATTTTTCACTCGCCGATCCTCGGTGATGCCAGTGGTTTTCGTAATAAAGCCAAAATGGTGGCATTAGGGGCGGCGCATGCCCCAATCCTCGGAATTGTCAGCCCCAGTGGCGAGGCGGTAAGCCTGTGGGATTGCTTGTTGTATCCTGCGGATATGCAAGCTTTACTGCAGCGCCTTGAGCGTTTTGTGCAACAAGCGGGACTCCCGCCTTATCGCGTCGACAAGGCCAAGGGCGAGCTTAAATTTATCCTGCTTACCCGCAGCCAAGTGCGCGGTGAGTTTTTATTGCGCTTTGTGCTGCGCTCCAAGGATGCCATTGCCCGCATCGAGCGAGAGTTGCCGGCATTGTTGGCCGAATTCCCACAAATTAAGGTGGTTTCGGTCAATCTGCAGCCGGTGCATATGGCGATCCTCGAAGGGGATGAGGAGATTTTTCTTACCGCCAATACCCGGCTTGAAGAGCGCTTTAACGATGTGCCTTTGTTTATTCGTCCAAAAAGCTTTTTTCAAACCAATCCGCATGTGGCAGCCAAGCTCTATCAAACCGCGCGGGAGTGGGTCGCCGAGTTTGCCCCCAGTTCCATTTGGGATTTATTTTGTGGTGTGGGCGGCTTTGGGTTGCACTGCGCCGCCAAGCATATTGCGCTGACAGGCATTGAAATTGAAGCCGAAGCCATTGCTTGCGCTAACATGTCGGCGCAGATGATGGGATTGGATAACGTGCAGTTTATGGCGCTCGATTCCACTGACTTTGCCAAGGGCCGCGATGCTGCGGATAAGCCGGAACTGATCATCGTCAATCCGCCGCGCCGGGGTATTGGTGAGGAGTTATGCTCTGCCTTAAGTGAGTTTGCGCCGCAGGCTATCTTGTACTCGAGTTGCAATCCCGCCACCTTAGCTAAAGATTTAGCCCATATTCGTGGTTATCAGCTTACGAAAGTACAGCTGTTTGATTTATTCCCGCATACGGATCATTTTGAGGTTCTAGTGATGTTGGTCAAAGAGGCGCGTGACGGGGCGTAAGATGCGGCAAACGGCCAGCGGCGATTTACCTTTCATCAAATAGTCTTGTTAGTGGCATACTCTGTTGCAGGCTATTTTTTGCGAGACGAATGTTATGCTACCGATCTTTTTGCGTTTTTTGCTCCTTGGGCTGACCAGTTTTGGCGGTCCAGCGGCTCACCTTGGGTATTTTCGTCACACCTTTGTCAATGAGCTCGGTTGGCTTGATGATAAACGCTACGCGAGTTTCGTGGCCTTAAGCCAATTTATGCCCGGGCCAGCGTCGAGCCAAGTTGGTTTTGCCATTGGCTATCATCGCGGTGGGCTGGCTGGCGCGCTCGCTGCCTTTGCCGGGTTTACCTTGCCGTCATTTATATTGATGTATTTGCTGGCGGTAACCACCGCGGCTTGGTTGGGCCATCAATATATGCAGGGCATAGTCCATGGCTTAAAATTGCTGGCAGTCGTGGTGGTCGCGGATGCGGTGCTGACGATGTTTAAGCAGTTCTGCCAGCGCCACATCGCCCGTGTATTGATGTTGGCGAGCGCCGCCGCGATGTTGATTTTTCCCTTTTTGTGGACCCAAGTTGCATTATTGATTGTTGCCGCCATCTTGGGAGTGTGCTGCCTCAGTATTGCCCATGATGCTACTGCCGATAACACCCCGCCAAGGCTTGCGCCCATCCAGTTGAATTACTTGAGTTTAGGCTTATTTATTGGCCTATTTGTCGCCAGTTTTTTCGCTTTGCACTTAGGGAAAGAAGCGGGGCTGTTTGCCGAGTTTTTTCGCGTTGGGAGTTTGGTGTTTGGCGGGGGGCATGTGGTGCTGCCGCTCCTTGAAACAGCGCTCGGTGATGCCATCAGCGGCGATCGTTTTTTGACTGGATACGCCTTTGCGCAAGCGGTGCCGGGCCCCATGTTTACCTTTGCCAGTTTTCTTGGCGCGGAGATGATGCTTGATAATCCCTTTATCGGCGCGGCAATTGCCACGGTGGCGATTTTCTTACCGGGATTTTTGTTGATGCTGGTGGGCTTAAGAAGCTGGCATGCCATCGCCGCCAGACCCAAGATTGCCGGAATGCTTGCGGGGGTAAACGCCAGTGTGGTGGGCTTATTGGCCGCAGCGCTTTATCAGCCGGTATTTAGCCAAGGGGTATTATCTGCGGTGGATATGGCCATAGTGCTGCTGGGTTTTGGCGTTTTAAAGCTTTTTAAGCCACCAATACTGGTGCTGGTGGTCGGTTTTGGCATTTCCGGGATTGTGGTGGGGCTTTGAGTGGATTGTGATATGTCCATCCACTGATGCACCCTTGAATCGCGGGAATGAATAGCGCTTTAGATATGGCTTGAGGGCATACTTGGGGGAGAATTGACTTGAAAGGGCTGGCCCATGTTAGTCAATAGGCCTTGGAGTGACACGATTGCAGATGAGCACGGCTGAGATATTGTCTGTGTTTAATGTTTAACATCAACAGTGCTTAAAATCGGCCGTGCTTAAAAGCGTCGGTGCTGGGAATGGCATGACAAGAGAGGTTGCTCGCCTCACTTGTCATGTGGCATCGATGGTTTGCGTGGCTGGCGCCTAAACGTTGAAGCGGTTTAGGATCCGCTCAAGCTGTTTGGCTTTATCAATTTGTGCTTGCATTGCGTTATCGGCCTTACCAGCTTCACTGGCGACATGCGACGAGAGCTCTTTGATGTTCACTGTGTTTCGATTAATTTCCTCTGCGACTAGGCTTTGTTCCTCTGCGGCGGCAGCTATCTGGATATTCATATCGGTAATTTTTTGAATCGCATCGCGAATACGATGCAAGGATTCATTCGCTTGGCTGGCGCGTTCGACGGCTTCAACTGCGCTACCTTTACTTTCGTTCATCGCTTGTGCCACACAAGACGCTCCGGATTGAAGCTGTTCGATCATGTGACGAATTTCGGTGGTGGATTGTTGGGTGCGCTGAGCGAGCGTGCGCACCTCATCGGCCACCACGGCAAAACCACGGCCAGATTCTCCGGCGCGAGCGGCTTCGATGGCTGCGTTGAGTGCGAGGAGATTGGTTTGATCGGCAATATCGTTGATCACTTTGAGGATGCTTTCGATATTGGCGGTCGCGGATTCTAATCCTTGCACCTCTTCAACTGCCATATCAATACGGGCAGAGAGTTGGTTAATGGACTGGGTCGACGCATTCACAACAATCGAGCCATTGTGTGTCTCGGCATCTGCTTCTTTTGTGGCTCCCGCGGCTTCCTGGGCGTGGCTGGCGACCTGTGTGGCCGTCACTGTCATTTGGTTCATTGCCGTTGCCAGTTGTTCGAGTTCCTGTAGCTGGGCCTTCATCGCTTCGGCAGAGCTTTTGGCTCCCTTGGCGATGAACTCAGTCCCGGTGATGATGTCACGCCCAATTTCTTTCGATTGAGTGACTTGGCTTTGCAGGTTGTCGCTAAAAGTATTGAAGCCCGTGGCCAGTTCGGCAAATTCTTGATCTGTTTGGGTATCTAAACGGTGTGTCAGATCGCCGTTGTCCGAGGCGATATTTTGAATGGCGTGATTGAGCGCATTAAGCGGCTGCATTAAAAAGCGGATTAACATTGTGAGGGCGACAATGCTCAGAAATACGGCTAATACGGCGTACAGAATGGAGTTATTCCTGAGGCTGCTGACGGCGTTAAAGGCGATATCTTGATCAATAATCGCGCCGATATACCAATTTTCACTGGCAATTTTGCTTAAGGTTAGTTGATAGCGCACACCCTCTTTTTCAAAATACTGCTCTCCTTCTTTGAGTTGCACGTTTGGGAGGTATTTCGCTAAAGGCTCGCCATTATTTTTGCTATCAGGATGCGCGATGGTGGTGCCATTGGCCGAAATTAAAAATAAGTAACCGGCGTTAAATAAACTCACCTGGTTCACTAATTGTGCCAAGTGGGTCAGTTGCAAATCGTAAAACATGCCTGCGACTAATTTGCCGTTTTGTTTAACTGGCGTGGCGACAGAGATAATGATGGTTTTGGTCGGAGCATCGAGGTAGGGCGCTGTCACCACCAGTTTATTGGCGGCTTTAATGTCTGCATACCAAGGGCGCTTACGCGGATCGTAATCGACTTCAGGCTCCCAACTATCGTTATTTTCAATGACACTGCCGTTTTCTTCAAAACCATAACCTATGGTGATAAAGCTTGATTTGAGTTTGTCTTGTTCAATGATCTTTTTAATGTAGGAATGATCAAAGGGCGCAATTTCGAGAATTTCTGTGGTGCTTTGTGCCAGATTTTTACGCGCCTCCATTTCGGCAACGATGGTGTTTTTAACGCTGCCGATCACTTCATTAATGCTGCTAGAAACATAATTTTCGATGGTGTTTTGAACGGTATAAATCTGTTTTATGGAAAGCAGTGAAATAGTGACTAGCAGTAGCGCGGAGGATGCAGTGACAATTTTATGGCTAAATTTCATAAAAGTTCCATATTCATGAGTGCGACATAATAAGCAGCGCAATGGCCACCCTGCCGTTGTAACTCAAGACCTTAATTAACTCATTATTGTTATAAGATAAATTTTTGCCTTACTCTTTGCGCTTGGCAATGATGATTTCCCTTTCGCGGAAAAGTGTTTAGTGCGACCTCCATTAAGTGTGCTTACTCTAGTTATTTTTTCATTATGGATAATTGGGTGAATAAGCTAGATGGATAAGGCTCCATATGCTTGCGACATACATTTTTCACAGTGTTTTTTAATATCTGATCCGTTGGTTCGTTATCGCCTAGCCAGTTATCCAAGTTTGCCGAATTGGCAATGAGTCATTGCCCATCTTTTAGCGGTTAGATGCCGATTCGCAGAGGGATAAGTCAATCAGCTGGATTAATTTTTAACATTTAAACCTGGGGCTCACTTTGATCTTAATCAACCTGACTTTGATCTCAATCAACATTCGTCAAAGCAGAGGTTCGGTACTTTTGGGGGAAGGCTTTTGACGTTGCTGTAAATTAAAAAAGTATATATTTCCGCAATTTATGTTTATTTTTCATTGCTGTTTGTGGGTTTTTTGTTAAGATAGGGTGGTTTTTAATCATTGCGTTTAGAGCGAGATCTTTTATGCCACATTTGAGTCTGCGTAATAAATTATTAGCCTTATCTCTGCTTCCGCTAATATTAACGCTGATAGTGTTAATGTCAGTGACTTACTATGTTGAACAGGGGGCGCTTGATGAACAAATCGCGACCTTTAGAACGGAGTTGGTTGGTGAGCGGCAGCAACAAATCAAAGAAGCGACTGAGATTGGCGTGGGGATTGTAAAATACCAATTGTCTTTACCCTCGAAGGGAGATGTAAAAGGCGCCCTGCGGAATATTCGCTTTGGCAGCGCCGGCTATTTCTTTATTTACGACACTCAGGGAGTGAATGTCTTTCATGGATTACTTCCTGAGCAAGAAGGACAGAATAAGCTCGATATGACCGATCCGCGAGGCACTAAAATAACCGTGGGTTTACTTAATGCGGCTCAGCGGGGAGACGGTCATTTTTCTTATTATTTTAAAAAGCCGAATACGACGGAGCAAATTGAAAAAATCAGTTATGTCACTATGATCCCGGGGACGGATTGGATGATAGGGACCGGCGCTTATATTGATGATATCGATGCCGCCGTGGCTGATTATCGCCAGACCATTACAGAGCAACTCTCTGGATTGTCTTTGCAGTTATTACTGATCGGGCTCGTGTTAACTGGGGGCAGTTGTTTCGTGATTATCCTCGTGGCGAATCGCATGGTATTGCCGATTAAAAACATGGCTGACAATTTAAATGATATTGCTCAGGGTGAAGGGGATTTAACTAAGCGCTTAACAGTGAATGGCGCGGATGAAATTGCGCAATTAGGCCAATCCTTCAATTTGTTTGTGGATAAATTGCAAACCATTATTGGCGATGTCGCGGATGCGACCGCTAAGGTGACCAATGCAGCTCATGCCATCCATGCGCAGACCAAAGTCATGTCGAGCCAGCTGATTAGCCATAATAATGAAACCGATCAGGTGGTGACCGCCATTACTGAAATGTCTTCTACCGCCAGTGAAGTGGCGCAAAATACCACGCAGGTGGCAGAAGCCACCCAAGCGGCCACGGGCGATGTGGCGAATGCCCAACGTTGTGTCGATGCGTCACTTGAAGAAATTGCCACCTTGATGGAGCAAATTAACCATGCGGCGGGGAGTATTCAATCCCTCAGTGCGCAATCGCAAAAAATCAATAGCGTGCTGTCGGTGATAGGCGGGATTGCGGAACAGACTAACCTGTTAGCGTTAAATGCGGCCATTGAAGCCGCCCGTGCGGGTGAGCAGGGGCGCGGTTTTGCGGTGGTCGCCGATGAGGTGCGCAGTTTAGCGAGCCGTACTCAGGCAAGTACATTAGAGATCAATGAGATGTTATCGGCGCTGCACAAATTAGTGTCTCAGGCCGTCAAAACCATGGAGGAAAGCCAGCAGAGCTGCGTGCGTTCGGTCAATTCATCCCGGGCAATCTCTGAAAGCCTAGGTTCTGTCACCTCGGCAGTCACCGCGATTAATGATATGAGCACCCAAATCGCCACCGCAGCAACGGAGCAAAGCTCGGTGACCGAAGAGATTAATCGCAACGTGTACGCCATTCAAGAAATTGTTAATGACTTACTTAAGTCCAGTGAGGATGCGGCAAGAGTGAGTCAAACCGTGTCGGTGGAAGGGGTAAGTTTAGGCAAGTTAGTCGGCCAATTTAGGATTTAAGCTGCGCGAATGGCGCTCACCACGGGAGACCTCAGGTCTCCCGTGGTGTTTTGGTTAGCTGTTTTCGTCAATGAGAGGGGGATTGCGTTAAGCAACCCGCTCCACCTTCACCGAACACACCTTAAATTCAGGGATAAATGCCACAGGATCGAGGGCGTTAATGGTGAGCTTATTGGCCGCCGCCTCCGCAAAATGGAAGGGGAGGAACAGTACACCAACCTGCGCGCGTTTCGTCACAAAGGCGGCGATTTCAATAGCCCCGCGCCGAGTGCTGAGCCTGAGGTTATCGCCGTTACGGATCCCCAATTGTTCTGCATCATAGACAGAGATCATCACCTTCGGTGAGCCAAGCAGGTTCAGCCCAGCAGTTTTACGGCTTAGGGTGCCGGTATGAAATTGTTCCAGCAATCTTCCCGTAGACAGGGTGAAGGGGTATTCCTCGCAGGGTTGCTCGGCCGCCGCGCGATAACTCACTGGGGTGAACAGGCCTAAGCCGCGGGTAAATTGGCTTTGATGCATAATGGGCGTCCCCGGATGGCTGGCATCGGGGCAGGGCCATTGAATGCCTTGAGGAAATTGCCCCGTCGCCTGCGCACTTAAGCGTTGCCAAGTGATGCCGCGGTATTGCGGAGTCAATGTATTGATTTCTGACCAAATAGCCTCTTCATTGGGGTAATCCCACTGGGCGCCCATGCGCTTGGCGATAGCTTGGACGATTTGCCAATCGGCTCGTGCTTCACCGGGAGGCTGCAGCGCTTGTTCGAGACGCTGCACGCGCCGCTCGGTATTGGTGAAGTGGCCACGTTTTTCCACAAAGGCTGCGGCGGGTAACACCACATCGGCAAGTTCTGCGGTTTCGGTTAAAAAGATATCCTGTACGACTAAAAAATCGATTTGATTAAGTGCTGTTAATACGTGGGCTTGGTCGGGATCGCTCAGCACCGGATTTTCGCCCATGACATACAGCGCCTTGATTTTCCCTTGGGAAATTTGGTGCATCATATGGGTCGCGGTCACCCCAATCTCACCTGAGAGCGGGGTCTGCCAGTGCGCCTCAAAGCGTTTTCGCGTCTCGTTATCGGTGACGTGTTGGTAGCCCGTAAAATAGTTGGGCAATGCGCCCATATCGCAGGCACCCTGCACATTACTTTGGCCCCGCAAAGGATTAATCCCCGCGCCTGCCATACCAATATTGCCGCACAGCAGCTGCAGGTTGGCGATGGCAGTGACATTATCGTGCCCCTTGGTGTGCTGGGTTATGCCCATGGCGTAGTAGATGGCAGTCTTGTTTGCGGTGCCGATAATACGCGCTAGGCGGGCGATATCCTCGGCGGCCACGCCTGTGATTCGCGCGGCATTGTCAAGGGAGTAGTCTGATTTTGCCAATTCGGTATACAGAGCATCAACGCCTTCGGTGCGCGCGGTGATATAGGCTTTATCTTGCCAATCATGACGGACGATTTCAGCCATGATCGCGTTGAGCAGCATCACATCGGTGCCGGGTTTATGGGCGACATACAGTTCAGCGCCGTCGGCAATGGCGACCCGCTTAGGATCGGCCACAATCAGCCGTGCGCCATGTAAACTCACCGCCTGTTTAATGTGCGACGCAATAATCGGGTGCGCGCTGCTGGTATCCGAGCCGAGGATAAAAATCACCTCAGAGTCTTGAATGCTCGGGATATCATTGGTCATCGCTCCACTGCCAATACTTTGTTGCAGGGCCGTAACCGTGGAGGAGTGGCATAGGCGCGCGCAGTGGTCGATATTGTTGGTGCCAATGACGCTGCGCACAAATTTTTGTAGGACAAAATTATCTTCGTTCGTGGCCTTGGCCGACGCGAGGCTGGCAATGGCATTGCTGCCATGCTGCTGTTTTATTTCGAGTAAATTCGTTGCAACATAATCGATAGCCTCCTGCCAGCTGCAGGGTTCGAGTTTACCCTGTTTGCGAATTAGCGGCGTCGTTAGGCGCTGCTCGCTGTGAATAAAGTCAAATCCAAAACGACCTTTAACACACAGCATCCCTTGATTCACCACTGAATCTGGGTTGCCTTCGATGTGGCGGATCCGCTGAGTGGTCGGATCGATCTGCAGATCGAGGCGACAGCCCACGCCGCAGTACGTACAAATGGTGGATGCACAGTCAAGTGTTGTGGTGTCACCTTGGCGCTTATCGCGGGCATCGACCAGGGCGCCTGTGGGGCAAACCTGTACGCAGTTACCACATTGTACGCATTGGCTATCGTGCATTGAGGCACTAAACCCTACACGCGGCGCGCGGCGCTCCAGTGTGTGCGCGCTGTTTTGCGGTAGCGCTTGATAACTATCATGGGCAAATTGAATCGCGCAGTGGCCGCTTTGCTGCTGACAAGCCTCGACACATTTACCGCAACTGATACAGCGGTTGGCATCAAACTGAATAAAAGGGCTGGACTTATCGACGCTAAATTGGCGTGCATTTTCAGTGTGCAGCGCGGTGGCATCGACACGGTATTCGGTGGCGTAATCCCTCAGTTTACAGTCGGTATTGGCTTGGCAGGCGCATTCCAGGCAGCGCGCCGCCTCTTGCATCGCCGCATCGGGGCTAAAGCCTAATTCCACCTCGCTGTAGTTCAGTAAGCGCTGCACCGCCGTTAATTCGGGCATTTTTAGACGCGGGCGCGCGGATGTATGGGGATACAATGTGGCGCCTACGTTGGCTTGTGTTTGGGGGGTTAGGTTTTTACTGGCGTTAAAGGGTTTAGGATGCAGATCGCAGCTCAGCCCGATGGAGAGCATTTTATCGATAGCTTGGGCCGCTTTGCGGCCATCCCCAATCGCCGCCACCGCAGTGGCAGGGCCGCGGCGCGAATCGCCGATCACAAACAGCTTTTCTACCCCCGATGACATAGTATGGTCGCAGCCAATGAAGGTGTTCCACCGGCTCAAAGCCAAGGAGCCTTGGCTTAAGTGGCTGTTGGGATCCTGCATAAAACTCATATCCGGGGTTTGTGATACCGCCGCGATGACAGTGTCAAAGGCTTCGGTGAAGCGCTCGCCCGTATCGATGGGCGAGCGTCTGCCCGAAGCATCGGCTTGCCCGAGTGCCATTTGGCTAAAGGTGACGGCGCAGACTCTTCCTGCGCTATCGCTATGGTTTTCAATTGGATTGGTTAAAAAGTGAAATTTAACCCCTTCAACTTCTGCCTCATGGACTTCATAGGCTTCGGCGGGCATTTCGGCGCGGGTACGTCGATAGATTAAGGTGACATCGCAGCCTTCACGCACTGCGGTGCGGGCACAGTCAATTGCGGTGTTACCGCCGCCAATGACCGCCACTTTCTTCCCGAGTGTAAACTGTTTATCGAGGCAGTGATCTTTTAAAAAATCCACCCCTAAAAAACACCCTTCGAGGGTGCTGCCGGGGTAGTCCATCGGCACTGCTTTTTGGGCGCCGATGGCAAGACAAATAGCATCAAAATCATCGACTAATTGATTTAAATGAATATCTTGACCGAGGCTAGTATTGGTGTGAATGGTCAGGCCGTTACGGCACAGCAGATCAATTTCTTTATCTAAAATGGCTTTGGGCAAGCGATATTCGGGAATGCCATAGCGCAACCAGCCGCCAGCTTTGGGCATAGCCTCAAAAATGTCAACTTGATGGCCTTGGTTTGATAGGTAATAGCCGGTGCTTAATCCCGCAGGGCCGCTGCCAATAATGGCTATTTTTTTACCGGTATCGGCAAGCCGCGGCGGCATATAGCTCATGCCACCCTTTTCGCCATCGGCTAAGTCAAGATCCGCGGCGTGGCGCTTAAGTTGGCGAATGGCAAGCGGTTCATCGATGAGGCCGCGGCGACATTCAGTTTCACAAAACGCAGGGCAGACGCGGCCAATGGATAGCGGCAGCGGCAAGGTTTGTTTAATGACTTTAACCGCCTCGGTATGGTTACCTTGGGCGATGTGATACAGATAGCTTTGGACATCCACTCCTGCGGGGCAGGCCTGTTGGCACGGGGCCTCACAGTCGGCAAAGTGATCACTTAACATGTCACTCAGTGCCTGCTGGCGCTTTTTGCTTAACCATTCGGATTGGGTAATCACGCGCATGCCGGGGGTGGGGGCTGTTTCGCAGGCCCGCACACAGCGCAGACTGGCGTCGGCATTTTCAATTTGCACTACGCATAAATTACAGGGCTGTTTATCCCCATGTTCTGCAAGATGTGGCTCGGCAGAACAGTTTGACTGACATAAGCTGGGAATGGTGATCCCGGCATTTTGGGCTGCTTGGAGTAAGCTTTGGTTCGGCTCAGCCGATACTCGTTGGTTATCAATGTGAAGTTCTATCATCCCGTGGCCTTATTATATTTGTAGGGGCTGACTGCGACTCTCAGGGCGGCAGACTTAGATTGGTTTGAGTATACCTAGACAGATTTACAAGACGCTTATGGGCGGGGGAAGTTTGGCGTGAAATTGCAGCTTTTATCACAAAGCATTGCAAGAGTGTGCGCCGCTATAAACCTGTAAGACTGGTGTTGTGATGTTGTTCGCATCTTTGGTGTGGATGTTGATCTGGCGCGAGCTGTGTCGTCGCGATGTTGGCGTTAACGCGCCAGTGATTGGCGTTATGTACGCGAATGAGGGCGTATTTTAGGCGTATCCACCTTAGCAAGTCTGCTTAAGTGGCCGTTTGTTGCTTATTTTAGCGACACAACATTGGTGCCGGTGGCTGAAAAATAATCGATACAATAAGATTAAATGCAGGTCGCGCCCTAGGTTTAGCGGCGCTGTTAGGTTAAAATGCGCGGTTGCATATACTGTTAATCACCGCCTCCTTTAATCGCAAATTCATTAAAGCGGCTAACTTAAGCTAACTTAAGCTAAATAGAGTGAAGTAGAAAATTCATGTTTGAAGTTAATCCAGTAAAATTCAAAATTAAGGAGCTTGCCGATCGCACGCAGCTTCTTCGGGGGTATCTTTGACTACGATGCTAAGCAAGAGCGTCTAGAAGAAGTCAGCCGTGAGCTTGAAAGTT
>NZ_JBOFMC010000009.1:0-22803 GCF_051658185.1 Shewanella sp.
CTGGCACCGCCTACCTGATCGACGATACGCTTAGGCTGTAACTGAGCCGTTACTGGCTGCGCCAGCATGGCATAAAGACTGTCTAAGCCACTCATAATCTCTCCTTTTAAGGTAGACACTTAAGTTAACCGCTCAATCACCCGTTGCTGCCTCAGCTAAGTCACGCAATCCATGGACGCTGGTTGCTTGCGGAGCCGGCGTTGTTAAAGGCCACTACGCTCGATGTACTTTTATTCACTAGGCTCGATGTACTTTGTACTTTGCGCTATGCACTATGCGCGATGCACTGTGGTCAATTGTACCGGGTTATCCCTCGTTATCCCTTTATCGGCAGGCGTTGGTTGATATTTAGACACCAAGTTGCCGCAAGAGTTTTGCTACGCGAGCAGATAATGCGCTTGGCCCACCGAGTTAGCGCCTTGGCTGAGCAAGGTGTTGTGCAAAATTGAGGCTGTGAGATGACTGTAGTATGAGAATGCAGGATTGTCACTCGAGTTTCGGGGCGGTTTCCTGTGGGTTGTATGACGTTGGCAGTTGTGAGTGAATTGCTAATAATGGCAGCTAGTACCACCCGAGTCAGCAGTATGCCCGTTTGACCAAGTTGATACGCTAACGTAACGACATAGTTAGCTTTTTTAAATGATGTTTACCCCGTATTACGCCATAGTGAACGCCTAAGCATACTTGAGTCTTGGCATGTGGTTGTGACTCATTTTGTCGCAACTTACTGAAAGCAAAAGGTTGCTAATTTTCTCTGCTGGCCCTATCGCCATGCTGTCTTGCGCCAGTCTGTGCGATTGCGCACTTTTTTACCTGCACCTTGGTCTGAGGTTAATGCCCTAACATGCGGCTAACCCGCTTGCCGTCTGGTTTTTATAAAAGGATTCCATCCCTTGACAATGCTTGTCGACTGTCCCTAAACTTAGCAGTTGTGGGAAATAGTGGATATTTGTGGATCAAAAAATCACAGGATGGGATGACTAAGCGTGTTTCGTGGCGCCAGTGCTATCAATTTAGATACAAAGGGACGGATCGCTATTCCTGTGCGATACCGCGAGCCTTTGCAACTTCAGCACTTGGGCCGCATTGTGATCACCGTGGATATTCAGTCGAGCTGTTTGCTCTTGTATCCGCTCCATGAATGGGAACTCATCGAAGCTAAGTTACTTAAGCTATCTGATACCGACCCCACCCAACGTTCCTTAAAACGCCTGTTACTCGGTTACGCTCACGAAGTGGAGCTTGACACTAATGGGCGGATATTATTGCCGCCACCACTGAGGCAATACGCCAACTTAGATAAGCGCATTATGCTGGTGGGACAATTGAATAAATTTGAGCTGTGGGATGAGCAGGCTTGGCTACAGCAAATTGATGAGTGTCAGCAAACGATCCGCAGTGAGGAGCTTGCCAATAACGCGCGCCTTGCGGATTTTTCACTCTAAGCGTCGTATTACTTACATAAGAAGAGAGCAATGAGTCAAGAATTTGCCCATTTATCCGTTTTACTCGAAGAAACGGTTGGCGGTCTGAATATTAAAGACGATGGCATCTATATCGATGGCACGTTTGGCCGCGGTGGTCATTCAAGACAAATATTGCAACGTCTCGGTCAACATGGCCGGTTGATTGCTATCGATCGTGACCCGCAAGCCATTGAAGCTGCCAAACAATTTGCCGATGATCCTCGTTTTCAGATTGTTCACGGTGGCTTTGGCCAACTAGCCGACTATGTAACAGATTTGGGCCTTGCTGGCCAGATTGACGGTGTACTGCTCGATTTGGGTGTGTCTTCACCCCAGCTCGACGATGCCGAGCGCGGTTTTAGCTTTTTGCGGGATGGCCCGCTCGATATGCGTATGGATAACAGCCAGGGCGAAACGGCGGCCCAGTGGCTAGCTCGCGCCGAAATTGAAGATATGGCCTGGGTATTTAAAACCTATGGCGAAGAGAAAAATGCGCGCCATATTGCCCGCTGTATCGCGGCCGATCGTGATAAAACTCCTTTTTTGCGCACTAAAGATTTGGCGGACTTGATTGCCCGGATTACTAAAAATAAAGAACGCAATAAGCATCCAGCTACTCGCGTCTTTCAGGCGATCCGTATTTATATCAACAGTGAGTTAGAGCAAATCGATCAGGCACTTGAGGGGGCTTTGACGGTACTAGCCCCTGCTGGCCGCTTATCCATCATCAGTTTCCATTCTTTAGAAGATCGCATGGTGAAGCGCTTTATTCGGCGCAATAGCCAAGGGGAGAGCGTGCCCCACGGTTTACCCATCACTGAAGATGAGCTTAATAAATCGCGTAAGTTGCGGCCTATCGGCAAGGCGATTATGCCCTCGGATGAGGAAATTGAACGCAATGCCAGGGCGCGCAGCTCAGTGTTACGCATTGCAGAGCGCTTAGCGTACTAAGAGGGGCTTTGAGTGAGTAAGCCCGCATTAGATTTGCCACGGGTGGTGTTAGAGGATCTGTGGCGGCATAAATGGATTTTGGTATTGGCGTTACTGGTGCTCGGTAATGCTGTCACCGTGGTGTATACCAGCCATGTGAGTCGCAAGCTCACGACCGAGTGGGATTTGTTGCTCCAAGAGCGCGACAGATTAGATATTGAGTGGCGTAATTTACTCTTAGAAGAGCAGTCGCAAACTGAACACAGCCGCATTACGCGCATTGCCTCTAAGGAGCTCAACATGAGTCGTCCTTTGCCCAGCGAAGAAGTAGTGGTTAAGCTACCGTGAAGATAGGGAAGATATGATAAGGCAAGCAAAAAACAAACAGGCGAGCAAAAAGCAAAAGCCACAACTCATCCACTGGCGTTTATACGTAGTGGTGGGGATGGTGTGTCTGATGTTTTGCGGTCTGGTGGGACGTGCTGCCTATATCCAAATTATCGAACCCGATAAATTGCGCCATGAAAGTGATATGCGCACTTTGCGCACGACTAGCCGCGAGGTGCAACGCGGTTTGATCACCGATCGCAATGGTGAAATGTTAGCGGTCAGTGTCCCGGTGAGTGCGGTGTGGGCGGATCCTAAACAGATCAATGATAGTAATAGTTTTTCTGATATGCGCCGTTGGCAGGCGCTTGCCGATGTGCTGCATGAGCCCATTGAAGAGGTGCTCGATCGCGTTCGCAGCAATCCCACGAAGCGCTTTACCTATCTTAAGCGCCAAGTAACCCCCGCCGTGGCCGATTACATTACCCAACTTAAATTACCTGGGGTGTTTTTAAAGTCCGAATCACGCCGCTATTACCCAGGCGGTGAAATTACCGCCCAATTAATTGGCGTGACCAATATTGATGACGTGGGGATTGAAGGCGTTGAAAATGCCTACAACACTTGGCTGACGGGCACGCCCTCCAAGCAAAAAGTGCGTAAATCCCGCGATGGAAATGTGGTTGAGCACTTAGATATCGTCCAAGAAGGCGAGAGCCCGAATGACTTAGTCTTGAGTATTGATCATCGTATTCAGCAGTTGGCTTATCGGGAACTTAAGCGGACGACTGAGATGAACCAAGCCACCTCCGGCTCAATCGTGGTGCTTGATATTCACACCGGTGAAGTGTTGGCCATGGTCAATACGCCTTCTTATAACCCCAATTCTCGCGACAACTGGCAAACTTTTAGAATGCGCAATCGGGCGATGACCGATACCTTTGAGCCGGGCTCGACCATTAAACCGTTTGTGGTTGCCGCGGCCCTTGAAGCGGGCACCGTTAAATCGACCGATATTATCCCCACCTCTCCGGGGTGGATGCGCTTAGGCGGGCGTCAGGTGCGTGACCCTAATAACTATGGCGATATGACCTTAGCGCGCATTTTGGCTAAATCCAGTAACGTGGGGATCAGTAAATTAGCCTTGTCGATCCCTGTGCAACATCTGCTCGGGACCTATCAATCCATGGGCCTTGGCAGTTTTTCGGGGATTAATCTGACCGGCGAAAGCGCGGGTCTTATTCAAGATCGCCACCGTTGGTCCGATTTTGAGCGCGCCACCTTATCCTTTGGTTACGGTTTAACCGCGACCACGCTGCAGCTTGCGCGGATGTACGCCACCTTGGGTAATGGCGGTACTTTGTACCCTGTGTCGATTTTAAAATTGAAAAAACCACCGGAAGGTGAGCGAGTGATTTCCCAGCATGTGGCTAACGATGTACTGCAAATGATGGTCAGTGTCACCGAAAAAGGCGGTACTGGCACCTTAGCCCATATTGATGGCTATCCGGTCGCAGGGAAATCAGGCACCAGTCGTAAGGCGGTAGCTGGGGGGTATGGTGATGATTACGTTGCGCTATTTGCCGGCGTTGCCCCCGCGAATAATCCAAAGCTTGCCGTAGTGGTGGTGGTTAACGAGCCTAAGGGTGATCTCTATTATGGCGGTTCTGTGGCGGGGCCTGCGTTCGCTAAGGTGATGTCTGGCGCACTGCAAATGTTAAATGTGGAACCCATTTCAGGTAAAGAACAGGTGCAATTGGCCGCAATTGCAGGGAGAGCAGAATGATGTTGTTACGGGAGCTATTGGCTCCTTGGTTTGCCTATACGGGCGAGCAGCGTGTTAATGATTTGACCTTAGACAGCCGCGCAATACGTCGCGGCGATGTGTTTTTGGCGGTACCCGGGCATCAGGTTGATGGCCGGCAGTTTATCGACAACGCCTTGAGCCAAGGTGCGCAGGCGGTTTTAGTGCACACGGATATCGCCGCAGAGCACGGCCAAATACAAGGCGGCGCGGCCGCAGACGAGTGCGTTAAAATCGGCTTCTACCAATTAGCGCAGCAGGTATCCGCTATTGCCGCTAAGCGTTATCCATTACAGCGCGCTCTCGCACCGAGTGGCACCGCGCCCTTTGGGATCATCGGCATCACCGGTACCAATGGCAAAACCTCAACCAGCCAACTGATTGCGCAACTGATAACCTTGCTTGGACACCAAGCGGCGGTGATGGGCACCCTTGGTAATGGGCTGTGGGGCGCCTTGGTGGAGAGCGGTAATACTACCGCTGATGCCGTGACGTTGATGCGCCAATTACAGGCATTTGAAGCCCAAGGCGCCAGTGTCTGTGCCATGGAGGTTTCCAGCCACGGACTGCAGCAAGGGCGAGTGGATGCGGTGCCATTCGATGTTGCTGTATTTACGAATTTGACGCGAGATCATCTTGATTATCATGGTGATATGCAGCATTACGCAGCCGCGAAACAACGGTTGTTTCGCTTCGATACCCTGCGCCATGGCTTGGTGAATCTTGATGATCCTGTCGGTGCCTCCTGGTTATCTGAGCTGCAAACTGTGCCCGCTACCCTGTGGGGATTTAGCATTGAAGCGCACCGGGATGCGGCGTTTTACACTAAGGGGGCTGAATTTAATGACCAAGGCGTGCAAGCGACTTTAGTCTGGCCCGAAGGTGAAGTACAGATCCGTTCGCCGCTGCTAGGTGCATTTAATCTGTCAAATTTACTCGCAGCGCTCTCTGCCTTGTATTTGCAAGGGATTGATATGTACGCCTTGGCAGCGCAGGTGGAGCGGTTAACCCCAGTCGCTGGGCGGATGGAGCGGTTTACTACCGCCAACAATATTACGTTAGTGGTTGATTATGCTCATACTCCTGATGCAATTGTTCAAGCATTAACGGCGCTGCGGCGTCATTGCGCCGGCAAGCTATGGTGTGTATTCGGCTGTGGTGGCGACCGGGATAAAGGTAAACGGCCATTAATGGCGCAGGCCGCAGAGCAGTTTGCCGATCGCATAATGGTGACCAGCGATAACGCGCGCAGTGAAGATCCCGTGCAAATCATTGCCGATATTCTTAATGGGCTTAGCGATCCTTTACATGCATTCACCGAGATTGACCGCATTGCCGCGATCCATCAGGTTGTAGCGATGGCGCAACCTGGCGATGTGATTTTGCTGGCTGGCAAAGGTCATGAAACTTACCAAGAGGCAGCGGGTGTGCGTCATGCCTATGATGAACGTGCCTTAGCTCGCCAACTATCGGAGCAACCAAGATGATCCCTCTTACTCTTGAGAGCCTATGCCAACACTTAGGCGCACGCCGCGTGGGCGCGAATGTCACTATCGAAGATTTAAGCAGTGATAGCCGTAAAATCGGCCCCGCCACCTTGTTTGTGGCGTTAAAAGGGGAGCGTTTTGATGGCCACGATTTTGCGTCGACCGCGAGGGATAATGGCGCGTTAGCCCTCATGGTGGAGCGCGAGCTTGCCATTGATATTCCTCAGTTAATTGTGGCTGATTGTCAAAAAGCCATGGGAGCGATCGGGGCCTATGTGCGCGATCACGTCAATCCGATTTGCGTCGCGTTAACCGGCTCTAATGGCAAAACCAGCGTGAAAGAAATGATCGCCACCATTTTATCGGCGAAGCATCAAGTACTCTATACCGCAGGCAATTTTAATAATGAAATCGGTGTCCCGCTGACGCTGTTGCGCTTAACGCCACAGGATGAATACGGGGTATTTGAGCTGGGTGCCAACCATAAGGGCGAGATTGACTATACCTCGAGTCTCGTGCGGCCAAATGTCGCGCTGGTCAATAATGTGGGCAGTGCGCACCTTGAAGGCTTTGGCTCTCAGGCTGGGGTGGCGCAGGCTAAGTCAGAAATCTTTAATCATTTGCAAGCGGATGGCACCGCCATTATTAACGCCGATGATGCGTTTGCCGATGTGATGCGGGTAAAAGCGAAGCACTATAAACAGTTAAGCTTCTCCCAGCAGGAAGGCGCGGCGAAACGGCATATTGATGTGATCGCCACTGGCCACAAAGCGAATAAAGAAGGCTGTTTTAGATTTATGCTCAATTACTTGGGGCAATCTTGCGAGGTGGTATTACCCCTGGCAGGGCGCCATCAGGTCAGTAATGCCCTCGCGGCGGCCAGTGTGTGTATTGCCCTCGGGTTAAGTCTTGGGGACATTGCCGAGGGCTTAAGTCAATTAACCCCAGTCAAAGGTCGCATGCAACCAACGCAATTGGGGCGCATCCGTTTAATCGATGATAGTTATAATGCCAACCCCGTTTCCGTTGGGGCGGCGATCGCTTGGTTAAAGGAAATTACTGAAAATCGCTGTTTGGTACTGGGAGATTTAGGCGAATTAGGCGACAATGCGCCCCTTTTACATGCGGAGCTAGGGCAGCTGGCAAAACAGCAGGGGATTGATGCGCTGTTTTGTACCGGAACCTTAAGCGCGCACACGAGTCAGGCTTTTGGTGCCCCGCACTATGACAGCATCGACACGTTAGTTGCACAACTGATAAAACACATCAACCAGTTACCGGGACAGGTAACGGTTTTAGTCAAAGGCTCACGCAGTGCCGCAATGGAGCGGGTCGTGGACGGCCTAAAAATAGCCTTCGGGCGTGGGGAGTTAGTGTAGATGCTGGTGTATCTGGCCGAGTATTTAACCCGTTTTCATACCGGGTTTAACGTATTTTCTTATGTGACGTTTCGAGCCATTTTAGGCTTATTAACCGCATTAATTTTTAGCTTGTGGTGGGGCCCTAAACTGATTGAGCGTTTGCAATTATTGCAAATTGGCCAAATAGTGCGTAACGATGGTCCAGAGTCGCATTTTAGTAAGCGCGGTACGCCTACTATGGGTGGCTTGCTGATCTTAGGGGCGATTTTTATCAGCGTCTTGCTGTGGGGCGATCTGGGTAGCCGCTATGTGTGGGTGATGCTGTTTGTCCTTGGCAGTTTTGGCTTAATTGGTTTTATTGACGATTACCGCAAAGTGGTGCGTAAAGATACCAAAGGGCTGATTGCTCGATGGAAGTATATTTTGCAGTCCCTCGCGGCGCTGCTTATCGCCTTCTTTTTGTATGCCACCGCCGCCCACCCCGGTGAAACCCAACTCGTGGTGCCCTTTTTTAAGGATGTGATGCCCCAGCTTGGCGCGGTGTTTATCGTCTTGGCGTATTTCACGATTGTGGGGTCGAGTAACGCAGTCAACTTAACCGACGGTCTCGATGGTTTAGCGATTATGCCGACCGTCATGGTCGCGGCGGCCTTTGCCTTGATAGCTTATCTGTCGGGCCATGCGCAGTTTGCTAATTATCTGCATATTCCCCACTTGCCGGGCTCCGGTGAGTTGGTGATTGTTTGCACCGCTATTGTCGGTGCCGGCTTAGGCTTTTTGTGGTTCAACACCTATCCTGCGCAAGTGTTTATGGGGGATGTGGGCTCACTCTCCCTTGGGGCGGCATTGGGCGCTATCGCCGTTTTGGTTCGCCAAGAGATCCTGTTAGTGATCATGGGTGGGGTGTTTGTGATGGAAACCGTATCGGTGATCCTGCAGGTCGGATCGTACAAGTTACGTGGCCAGCGCATTTTTCGGATGGCACCGATACACCATCACTATGAATTAAAGGGCTGGCCAGAGCCGCGTGTTATTGTACGTTTTTGGATTATTTCAATATTTTTAGTGTTACTCGGCCTCGCCACGTTAAAGTTAAGGTAAGCGATTATGCAAAATCCGCGTTCACACATAGTGTTAGGTTTGGGTGCCACTGGGCTGTCCGTGGTACGTTATTTGTGTGGCAAAGGCATTACGCCGTTGGTGATGGATAGCCGCCGCCAGCCCCCAGGGGCTGAGACTTTGGCTGCTCAATTTCCGGAGGTGGAGTTGATCTCTGGCGGCTTTGATTGCCGTTATCTGGTACAGGCAAGCCAAATCATCATTAGCCCCGGCATCGCCCTTAACACCCCGGAAGTGCGCGCTGCGCTCGACATGGGCATCGAGGTCATTGGCGATATTGAGCTGTTTGCGAGAGAAATTGCTGACCGTAAGCCCTGCGTGATTGGGATCACCGGTTCAAACGGTAAAACCACGGTCACGACTCTTGTTGGTGAACTGCTTACGGAAGCCGGCATTGCGGTGGCGGTGGGCGGCAATATCGGGGTGCCTGCCTTAGATTTATTGGCTCAGGATCCGGCGATTTTTGTTTTGGAGCTGTCGAGCTTTCAGTTAGAAACCACCCATAGCTTGAATTGTGTGATCGCCACTTGTCTGAATGTGACCGAAGATCACATGGATAGATACAGTGATATGGATGCTTATCGCGCTGCCAAGCTGCGGTTATATCACCAGAGTCGTGCGGTGATCTTTAATCGTGATGACGCCCTGACGTTACCAACCGAACCGATGAACCAAAATAGCTTTGGTTTAGCGCCACCCGAGCTTGATGAGTGGGGCATTGTGGATGGCAAGATTTGCCATGGTCAGAGTGAAATTATGCCTATCACGGATGTCGCGCTTATTGGCAGCCATAACCATGCTAATTTGCTCGCCGCGATGGCGCTGGTGGATGCCGTTGGCGTGGATAAATATGCCATGGCCAATGTCGCTCGCCGCTTTACCGGCTTACCTCACCGCTGCCAAGTGGTTGGGGTGAAAAAGGGCGTGACCTATGTCAACGACTCTAAGGCGACCAATGTTGGCGCCACCGTTGCTGCCCTCGATGGTTTAGGTGATCACTTAGGTGACATTATTTTGATTGCCGGCGGTGACGGTAAAGGCGCCGATTTTTCACCGCTCGCGGCACCTCTTGCTAAGGTGACCCATTTGATCACCTTAGGCCGTGACGGCCATAAAATTGCCGCCCTGAAAGCCGGCGCCTTATCTGTGGATTCGATGGCAGCCGCCGTTGCTAAGGCTGCCGAATTAGCCATGTCCGGAGATATCGTGTTGTTATCCCCAGCCTGCGCCAGTTTAGATATGTACAGTAACTTTATGGCCAGAGGGGATGATTTTAGAAGCCAAGTGGAACAGCTTGATGGCGAGTGATAGCAAGCGCTTTAGCCTCATTAGCCGCATGCTCGCTGCCATCCCCAATTGGCAGCGGGATACCGAAGTGCCGGGCGTACAATTATACGACCGCGCATTGTTGACGTCGGTATTGATCTTAATCGGCTTTGGCTTTGTGATGGTGATGTCTGCGTCGATGCCGGAGGCGCAAAAGTTAACCGGTAATCCTTTTCATTTTATGATCCGTCATCTGGGTTATTTGTTAGGGTGTGTTGGAATTGCGATTATCGTGCTGCGGATGGATATGCATACTTGGCAGCGCATTAGCCCGATGATGCTGATGGTAGTTGGCCTGATGTTGATTGCTGTGCTCATCGTTGGCACCACGGTTAACGGCGCGACTCGTTGGCTGTCAGTCGGCCCGATCCGTATTCAAGTGGCTGAATTGGCAAAATTTGCCTTTTCGATTTATATGGCGGGCTATCTTGTTCGGCGTCATCAGGAGTTAAGGGAGAATGCGAAAGGTTTTCTCAAGCTGTTAGTGGTGCTGGGGGTGTACGCCGTTTTGATCTTATTGCAGCCAGATTTAGGCACCGTTGTGGTGTTATTTGTCGGCACTATCGGCCTGCTGTTTTTGGCAGGGGCGCGGCTGTTTGATTTTTTTGCCTTGATTATTGTGGGAGTGCTGGCTTTTGTGGCGCTGGTCTTGTTTGAGCCTTATCGTATGCGCCGGGTCACTTCCTTTATGGACCCTTGGCAGGACCCCTTTGGTAGTGGTTATCAGCTCACCCAATCGTTAATGGCCTATGGCCGCGGCGATTGGTTTGGCCAAGGACTTGGGAACAGCATTCAAAAATTAGAATATCTCCCCGAGGCTCATACCGATTTTATCTTTGCCGTGATAGGGGAGGAATTGGGTTTTGTTGGTATTCTCGCCGTTTTGATGCTGCTGATTTTTATCGCCTTAAGGGCCATTCGCTTAGGTAACCTGTGCTTGGTGATGGATAAAGCTTTTGAGGGCTATTTAGCCTACGCCATTGGTATTTGGATTTGCTTCCAAACGGTGGTGAATGTGGGCGCGAGTATTGGCATGCTGCCCACGAAAGGGTTAACACTGCCTTTTGTCAGTTACGGCGGCAGTAGTTTATGGGTCATGACGGCGGCGGCGATGATCTTGCTACGCATTGATTATGAACGGCGCATGAGCTTAGTGCAGGCCGTGCAGGGGAGAGTTAAGTGATGAGCAATGCGGGCAAACGGATCCTGATCATGGCTGGTGGCACCGGCGGGCATGTATTCCCGGCTCTCGCCGTGGCGAAATATTTAGCCCAGCAGGGCTGGCAAGTACGCTGGTTGGGGACTGCGGATCGCATGGAGGCGCGTTTAGTGCCGCAGCATGGTTTTGATATTGATTTTATTGATATCAAAGGGGTGCGCGGTAATGGTCTGGTGCGTAAACTGGCCGCTCCCTTTAAGATATTGCGCTCGATTATGCAGGCTAAAGCGGTGATCGCCGAGTTTCAACCGGATGTGGTGCTCGGTATGGGCGGCTTTGCCAGCGGCCCCGGTGGGGTTGCAGCTAAGCTTGCGGGGATCCCGCTGGTATTGCATGAGCAAAATGCCATCCCGGGGATGACCAATAAGCTGCTATCGCGCATTGCAACTCAGGTATTGTGTGCCTTTCGCAATACGTTTACTCAAGTGCAGGCAACGGTGGTGGGTAACCCTATTCGCCGCGAGCTCATTGCGCTAGGTGCTGAGCCCAAAACGGCCACCGATGATGCCCTAAAAGTACTGGTGGTGGGCGGTAGTCTCGGGGCCAAAATCTTTAATGATTTAATGCCAGAGGTTGTGGCTGCGCTCAGTAAGCAGCAATCAATCACGGTATGGCACCAAGTGGGTAAGGACAACCTCGCGAGCGTCAAAGCGGCTTATCAGCAGCAAGGGCAGGATGGCGGCGTCAATATCGCGGAGTTTATTGACGATATGGAAGCCGCTTATCGCTGGGCCGATGTCGTGTTATGCCGGGCGGGGGCACTGACGGTTTCCGAGCTTGCCGCGGTAGGCTTACCGAGTATTCTCGTGCCTTATCCCCATGCGGTCGATGACCATCAAACCCGCAATGGCCAAGTATTAGTGGATGCTGGCGCGGCATTTTTATTGCCGCAAACCATCTTGGATGTAAACAAATTGGTGAGTAAATTACAGTTACTGGCCAACGATAGAACTGAATTAGCCCGTATGGGCCAAAGAGCGAGGGATGTTGCCGTGTTGGATGCGACCGAGCAGGTTGCCAATGTGTGCATCACCCTTGCTGAGAAAGGATAAGCATGACTAAAACAGAAAGATACTTACAGCTAAGAAGCATGATCCCAGAAATGCGCCGGATTAAACGCATTCATTTTGTGGGCATTGGTGGTGCCGGGATGGGAGGGATCGCTGAAGTATTGGTCAACGAAGGGTATCAGGTCAGCGGTTCGGACATCGCGCAAAATGCGGTGACCGACAGGCTGTGTCTGCTCGGCGCGAAGATTTATATCGGCCATGGCGCCGAAAATGTGCAACAAGTGGATGTGGTGGTGGTTTCGACCGCCATCAACCCGGCTAACCCTGAGATCATTGCAGCCAAGGAGGCGCGCATTCCTATTGTGCGCCGAGCTGAAATGTTAGCGGAATTAATGCGCTATCGCCATGGCGTAGCGATTGCGGGCACCCATGGCAAAACCACTACCACCAGTCTTATCGCCAGTGTCTACGGCCAAGCTGGGCGCGATCCGACCTTTGTCATTGGTGGATTACTCAATAGTGCAGGCACTAATGCCCGTTTGGGGACGAGCCGTTATCTTATTGCCGAAGCCGATGAGAGTGATGCCAGCTTTTTACATCTACAACCTATGGTCAGTGTGGTCACTAATATCGAAGCCGATCATATGGATACCTACGGCGGTGATTTTGAAAAGCTCAAATCCACCTTTATTGATTTTTTGCATAACTTGCCATTTTATGGGGTTGCGGTGGTGTGTATCGATGATCCCGTGGTACGGGAGATCATGCCACGCATTGGGCGCCATATCGTGACCTACGGTTTTAGTGCTGATGCCGATGTGCAAGCCTTAAACTTTAGCCAACAGGGGCATCAATGTCGGTTTACGGTCCGGCGCAAAGCCAAGGAAGATGTTGAGGTGTTGCTCAATCTGCCCGGGCAACACAACGTGCTTAATGCGTTGGCGGCCATTGCGGTGGCGACCGAGGATGAGATTGACGATAGCGCCATCATTCAGGCACTTGCTGAATTCCAAGGGATTGGCCGTCGCTTCCAACATTTAGGCAAGTTTGCCACCCCTAAGGGTGAGGTCATGTTGGTTGATGATTATGGGCATCACCCTAGTGAAGTCGCTGCCACCATTAAAGCTGCGCGGGCAGGATGGCCGGAAAAACGCTTAGTGATGGCCTATCAGCCACACAGATATACGCGAACACGTGATTTATATGAAGATTTTGTCGACGTATTATCACAAGTGGATTGCTTGTTATTGCTTGACGTTTATAGTGCTGGAGAGGCGCCTATTACTGGGGCCGATGGCAGGGCGCTGTGCCGCTCGATTCGCCTACGCGGGCAGATCGATCCGATTTTTATCGCCAGCCCAGATCAGTTAGCCGAATTACTCCCCGATGTCTTGCAGGAAGGGGATTTATTGTTGACCCAAGGAGCAGGTAATATAGGTGCGTTATCGCGTCAATTAGCCGCATCTGCATTGGGTTTTGCGCCGGGCGATGTTACAGGGGTAACACCTTGATGTCGCTTGTAACAACTGGGCAAAATGATATTTTGACCAAAAAATTTAGCGCTATATAATGGCCGATTTTCTGTGGCTTTTGGTAAGTGTCGTTAGGGGTAGAGGCAAACGTGTCTGGGCGTGATAAAAAGCGACACTGGCGAGCAAGGATGTTACGGGTCAATTGGTACCTATACAGTGGCGTAGGCTTCTTGAGTTTGGTGCTGGGCAGTTTTGTCTTTGCAGGCTATCAGCTGCATCGATTTTTAAATGATGCTAACACGTTACCCATTGAAGCGGTCGCCATTAAAGGTGAGCGAATTTACACCACAGATAAGGATATCCAAATTGCTCTGCAGGATTTAATGCAACGCAGTTTTTTCAGTGCCGATGTCAACTTAGTACAACAGGCACTCGAAGAGTTACCTTGGGTGTATCGCGCCTCGGTAAGGCGAGAATGGCCCGCAAAGCTGCGGATTTATCTGCAAGAGCAGCAACCCATTGCCCATTGGAATGGGGCGTTATGGTTAAATGCGCAAGGGGAAGTGTTTACGGCCCCTAAGCGGCCGGAGCTTGAAGGCCTACCGCAGTTAGCTGGGCCAAATGAAATGGCAAGTGAAGTCTTAACGGCCTATGCCCAGGTTAATGAGTTGCTGAAGATTAATGGCTTTACCTTAGCCAGCTTAACATTAACGCCACGACATGCCTGGCATGCGACCTTAGCTAACGGTATAGTGCTAGATTTAGGCCGTGAAGATAAAATAGCAAGAATACAAAGATTTATAACAGTTTATCCACTGTTGGCAAAACAGGAAAAGCCAATAACCAGAGTGGATTTGCGCTACGACACTGGGTTGGCCGTAGGTTGGGACGATGCACAAACAAGAGAGCCAATAATTAATGACCAAAAACCAAGATAGAAATCTAATCGTCGGATTGGACATAGGAACCTCTAAAGTCGCAGTGATCATTGGCGAAGTGCTGCCCGACGGCGAAATCAGCATCGTTGGCCTTGGCAATCATCCTTCACGGGGCATGGATAAAGGCGGGGTAAACGATTTAGACTCCATCGTGCGCAGCGTGCAACGGGCACTCGACCAAGCCGAATTAATGGCCGATTGCCAAGTGTCGTCGGTGTACTTGAGCATTTCAGGTAAGCATATCGCCTGTCAAAATGAAAACGGCATGGTGTCTATCAATGACGAAGAAGTCACTCAGGAAGATGTTGATAACGTCATCCACACGGCGCGGTCGGTGAAGATCCCGACTGAACGGCGCATTTTGCACGTACTGCCACAGGAATATGCGATTGATGTCCAAGATGGCATCCGCAGCCCCATCGGCATGTCCGGCATGCGAATGGAAGCCAAGGTACACATAGTGACCTGTGCTAACGATATGGCTAAGAACATCACCAAGAGTGTTGAGCGCTGCGGTTTAAAAGTCGATGATTTGGTGTTTTCAGGCATCGCCTCGGCCGATGCGGTGCTGACATTTGATGAAAAAGATTTAGGGGTGTGTATCGTCGATATCGGCGGTGGCACCACCGATATTGCGGTCTACACCAATGGTGCACTCCGACACTGCGCGGTCGTGCCGGTGGCGGGTAATCAAGTGACTAACGATATCGCCAAGATTTTCCGCACGCCCTCGTCTCACGCCGAGCAAATTAAAGTGCAATTTGCCTGCGCGCGCAGCTCCATGGTGAGCCGTGAGGACAGTATTGAGGTGCCTTCTGTGGGCGGACGGCCATCACGCAGTATGTCGCGCCACACGCTCGCAGAAGTGGTTGAGCCAAGATATCAAGAATTATTTGAGTTAGTGCTCAAAGAGTTAAAAGACAGTGGGTTAGAAGATCAGATCGCCGCAGGTATTGTACTGACAGGTGGCACAGCCTCAATTCAAGGGGTGGTGGATATTGCCGAGGCCACCTTCGGTATGCCAGTGCGCGTTGCTTCACCATTGCCGATCAAAGGGTTATATGAATACGTGGATCAGTCAATCTACTCTACTGGAGTCGGACTGCTTCATTACGGTGCAAGACGGGTGATTGAGCGGCAGTTTGAACGCCCTGAGCGCCAAGGGGTAACTAGCGCTTGGAATCGGGTCCAAAGCTGGTTTAAAGGCGAATTTTAATGTTAATAACGCAGGCAACACGGAGATCAGACAATGTTTGAGATCATGGACACTCATTCAGACGACGCGGTGATTAAAGTCATCGGCGTTGGCGGCGGCGGCGGTAATGCCGTTGAACATATGGTCAAACACAACATTGAAGGTGTTGAGTTTGTCGTTACCAATACAGACGCACAAGCGCTTCGTAAATCAAGCGCGGGCTCAACGATTCAATTAGGCCGCGATGTGACCAAGGGGCTTGGTGCTGGCGCCAATCCTGATGTGGGCCGCGCCGCAGCAGAAGAAGATCGTGAGAATATCCGTCTAGCGATCAAAGGATCTGACATGATCTTTATCGCCGCCGGCATGGGCGGTGGTACCGGCACGGGCGCAGCGCCAGTTGTGGCTCAAATTGCCCGTGAAGAAGGTATTTTAACGGTTGCGGTCGTGACTAAGCCTTTTCCATTCGAAGGCAAAAAACGCATGGCCTACGCTGAGCAAGGTATTAGTGAATTAGCAAAGCATGTGGATTCATTAATCACCATTCCAAACGAGAAATTATTAAAAGTATTGGGTCGTGGTACTTCACTCCTTGATGCCTTTGCAGCCGCAAACAACGTATTACTCGGCGCTGTACAAGGTATTGCCGAGCTGATCACTCGTCCAGGCTTAATTAACGTCGACTTTGCCGACGTGAAAACGGTTATGTCGGAAATGGGCAATGCCATGATGGGGACAGGGGTTGCGCGCGGTGAAGATCGCGCCGAAGAAGCCGCTGAAGCCGCGGTTGCCAGCCCATTATTAGAAGATATCGATCTGGCCGGTGCGCGTGGTGTGTTAGTAAACATCACTGCGGGTATGGATATGAGTATCGAAGAATTCGAAACCGTTGGTAACCACGTTAAAGCCTATGCATCTGACAACGCGACTGTGGTTGTGGGTGCTGTTATCGATCCTGAAATGAGCGATGAGCTGCGTGTAACCGTAGTGGCCACGGGTATCGGTGCTGAAAAGCGTCCAGATATCCAATTGGTATCAAAGCCGGCGCCGCGTCCAGAGCCCGTTGTGGTCGAAGCTAAAGTAGATGCCTATGCTGAAGAAGCGGCACATGTTAGCTATGCAGCACCTAAAGGGAACGTCGTCCCTGCGGCAGTGCAGCCAGCACCTGCGCCAGCTCCTTCAACGAAGAATGAGCTGGACTATCTTGATATTCCAGCATTTTTACGCAAACAAGCCGATTAACAACGGTATTGTTGGGGGCAGCGCTGCTGCCCACGGTTGATAGGTTGGCACTATCATAGGATTGCTGCATTTGTGTGACATGGTCAAATAATGGTATCATGGCCACCAAATGCAGCGCTCTGCTGCTGCCGTGTGGATAAATCTTAATCTTTGTCATTGGAATTTTTACGGGTAACTGAATGATATTTCAACGAACTGTTCAAAAAATGGTGAAAACTACCGGGGTCGGATTACACTCTGGCAACAAGGTCACCTTGAGCATTATGCCCGCCCCTGTAAATACAGGGATCGTACTTGTGCGTACCGACATGAGTCCGGCCGTTGCCATTCCTGCCAAGGCAGAGCAAGTGCGTGAAACCACGATGTGTACGGCACTTGTCAATGATGAAGGTATCCGCATTTCAACCATCGAGCATTTGTTTGCAGCGCTTGCTGGCTTAGGTATTGATAATGCGGTCATCGAAGTCGATGCGCCTGAAATCCCCATTATGGATGGCAGTGCGAGTCCGTTTGTCTTTTTATTGCAGTCTGCAGGCATTAAAGAGCAAGCAGCACCTAAAAAGTATTTAAAGATTAAACGCCCTGTGCGCGTTGAAGACGGTGACAAATGGGCTGAACTTAAACCCTTTAAAGGGTTTAGAGTCAATTTTAAAATTGACTTTGCGCACCCTGAGATCGCCCGTAGCCAACAGCATGTCGTGATGGACTTTTCCACTTCGGCTTTCGTTAAGGAAATCAGTCGCGCCCGTACTTTTGGTTTTATGCGAGATATTGAATATCTGCGTGCTAACAACCTTGCGTTAGGTGGCAGTATGGAAAATGCTGTCGTACTTGACGAGTATCGCGTCCTCAATCCCGACGGCCTGCGTTATGAGGATGAGTTTGTTAAGCACAAGATTTTAGATGCATTTGGCGATCTTTACGTCGCAGGGCATGCGATTTTGGGTGAGTTCACCGCCTATAAGACGGGGCACGCATTAAATAACCAATTGGTGCGAGCGCTATTGGCGCAGCAAGATGCGTGGGAATTAGTCAGCTTTGAAAAAGAAGCCGACGTGCCCGTCAGTTTCACAGTGCCAGGCGGGGCAGTGTTCGCCTAAGGCAGTCCGCAAGGGGCGCGTGTTAATCGCTTGGTTTCGTGCTGGGGTTAATGCCGTCGCGGTGTTGCTGGTCCTCACCTGAAAGCGGGTAGTCGCGTGATGGCAAGCTGTAGCGTTCAAGTTGGTCGTCGAGTGAATTAAGCGTGGCCGATTAACTTCAACATCATCTGTGTTTATTTATTACGGCTGGCCAATGCGGCCAGCCGTTTTAGTTTTTCGCCGAGTGTCCCACTGATATTTTCTGCTAGTGCAGCGATATGTTCGGCGGCAACCGGACTCAAGGCTTTGTGGGCTGGTTTCGGCTTTGGGTCATACAATGCTAATCTCGGGTTGACTTTAACTTCAATTGCGGTAAGGATTGGGAGCGTTTCTGCTTGAAGCTGCGCGAGTAGCTTTGACTTTTGGAAATTAATTCGTGCGGCCCATGCTGCCGAAGTGGTTTCAATCACTAGAACACCCTGGCGGAAATTGGCGACATTAAGCTGCTCCGCAACTGGACCCGTGACAATCTGCTTCACATGCTGATCCAGATATAAAAGTAGTTCCGCTTTCTCAGCAAGGTTGGGTAATTGGCCCGATTGGTGTAGTAATTGGCTGAGATCTTGAGGGGGCTTTTTCATATGATAATAAGATGGCTGAGTTAGGCTATGAGTGTAACAGTATTTATTCAAGGTCGAAATGGCGTCACCCGTTGGCAACCCAGTAAACGCTGGTTGTTGCTTCCAATGCTATTGTTGGCTACCGGTGCCGGTATTTATCAACACAGCGCTGCCCGATTTGAAGATCAGCAAGCCAGTGTCGATAACGATCGTCTCGTGCGTGAACAACAAAAACAACAAGTCTTAGAGCTTAAAAGTGCCACTGAGTCGCAGCTGGCCATGCTAGCCACTCACGTTGCCCGGATGCAAGCTAAAATCACCCGTCTTGAAGCATTAGGCCAGCAAGTTGCTGTGCAAAATAAATTAGAAGATGATTTTGATTTTTCAGCCGAAGTGGGTGTCGGTGGCCTGAGTGAACTCGGTAATAATATCGAACTTGGGCAGCTGATGGACGATATGGATAAGCTGGCATCCAGAATTGACAATAATCATCTTCAGCTTTCACTACTTGAAACCGTGTCATCTCATCACCATATAGATAGCGAGCGCTATATATCAGGGATCCCTCTGGATAAAGGGTGGTTGTCCTCGCCCTATGGGCTGCGCAATGATCCTTTTAATGGGCGTCGTAGTGTGCATAAAGGGATTGATTTTACCGGACGAGAAGGGGCAAAAGTGATTGCGACTGCCGCAGGCGTAGTCACTTGGGCTGGAAATATGTTTGGTTATGGCGAGTTAGTCGAAATTGATCATGGCAATGGTTTGCGTACTCGTTATGGCCACAATAAAGCTTTGTCAGTGACTGTAGGTGATGTGGTCGCCAAAGGCGATACCATTGCCAGCATGGGAAGTACGGGGCGCTCAACAGGGGCCCATGTACATTATGAAGTGTTGCGTGGTGGACAACAGATAGATCCTCAAAAGTTTGTTTACCGCAAAGCAAGTTAATTGAAACAATGGCTTCTAGTTTCCATCATGGACTTGGCCTACAGAGAATAAGTGATTCAGATGTTTGGTAAATTACTGACAAAAGTATTTGGTAGTCGCAACGATCGTACCCTTAAAGGGCTACAAAAAGTCGTTAATAAGATTAATGCACTTGAAGCGGATTATGAGAAATTATCCGATGAAGCCTTAAAGGCCAAAACCGCGGAATTCCGTGACCGTCTCGCAGCGGGTGAAACCTTAGAGGCGATTATGGCCGAAGCTTTCGCTACCGTGCGGGAGGCGTCAAAGCGGGTGTTTGAAATGCGCCATTTCGATGTCCAGCTGCTAGGTGGCATGGTACTCGATAGCAACCGTATTGCCGAGATGCGTACCGGTGAAGGTAAAACTTTAACCGCCACTCTGCCCGCATACTTAAATGCGTTGACCGGCAAAGGCGTGCATGTGATCACGGTCAACGATTACTTAGCGCGCCGCGATGCTGAAAATAACCGCCCATTATTTGAGTTCCTCGGTTTGACCGTTGGTATCAACGTTGCGGGTATTGGTCAGCTTGAAAAGAAAGCGGCTTACAACGCCGATATCACCTATGGCACCAATAATGAATTTGGCTTCGACTATCTGCGCGATAATATGGCATTTTCGCCACAGGATCGGGTGCAGCGTCCATTGCACTATGCACTGATCGACGAAGTCGACTCTATCTTAATCGACGAAGCGCGCACGCCGCTGATCATCTCTGGTGCTGCGGAAGACAGTTCTGAACTGTATATCAAAATCAACAAGCTCATCCCTCACCTTATCCGCCAGGATAAAGAAGACTCTGAGGAATATGTGGGTGAAGGTGATTACAGCATCGATGAAAAAGCCAAACAGGTGCACTTGACCGAACGCGGCCAAGAAAAGGTCGAAACCCTGCTGATCGAGCAAGGCATGCTGGCCGAGGGGGACTCACTCTATTCGGCGGCGAATATTTCGTTATTGCACCATATTAATGCCGGACTGCGGGCGCATACGCTGTTTGAGCGCGATGTCGACTATATCGTGCAAGACGGTGAAGTGATTATCGTTGACGAACATACCGGCAGAACGATGCCGGGTCGTCGTTGGTCTGAAGGCTTGCATCAAGCCGTTGAAGCCAAAGAAGGCGTTAACATTCAGAATGAAAACCAAACCTTAGCATCGATTACCTTCCAGAATTATTTCCGCCAATATGAGAAGTTAGCGGGGATGACAGGTACTGCGGATACCGAGGCATTCGAATTCCAACACATTTATGGGCTCGATACCGTGGTGGTCCCCACCAATCGACCTATGGTGCGTAAGGATATGGCAGATCTCGTTTATTTAACTGCCAATGAAAAGTATCAAGCGATTATTAAAGATATTAAAGATTGTCGCGAACGTGGCCAGCCAGTGTTGGTGGGTACGGTTTCTATCGAGCAATCTGAACTGTTAGCGCGTTTAATGGTAAAGGAAAAGATCCCACACCAAGTGCTTAACGCTAAGTTCCACGAAAAAGAAGCGGAAATTGTTGCCCAAGCGGGTCGTACAGGGGCGGTGACGATTGCAACCAACATGGCCGGTCGCGGTACCGACATCGTGTTAGGCGGCAACTGGAACATGGAAATCGATGCGCTGGAAAACCCAACGCCAGAGCAAAAAGCTAAGATCAAGGCCGATTGGCAAGTGCGCCATGATGCCGTGGTGGCCGCAGGTGGTTTACATATATTAGGGACTGAACGACACGAATCTCGTCGTATCGATAACCAGCTACGTGGTCGTGCGGGTCGTCAAGGTGATGCGGGTTCATCGCGTTTCTACCTTTCTATGGAAGATAGCTTAATGCGTATCTTCGCCTCTGACCGCGTTTCCGGCATGATGAAAAAGCTCGGGATGGAAGAAGGCGAAGCTATCGAGCATCCATGGGTATCCCGCGCTATCGAAAATGCGCAGCGTAAAGTGGAAGCGCGCAACTTCGATATTCGTAAGCAGTTACTCGAATTTGACGATGTTGCTAATGATCAGCGCCAAGTGGTATATGCTCAACGTAACGAGCTGATGGATGCGCAAAGCATTGAAGATACAATCAAAAACATCCAAGATGATGTGATTGGTGCGGTTATCGATCAATATATTCCGCCGCAATCAGTGGAAGAACTATGGGATGTACCAGGGTTGGAGCAACGTCTTAACCAAGAATTTATGCTTAAGCTGCCTATCCAAGAGTGGTTAGACAAAGAAGATGATCTCCATGAAGAGACTCTACGTGAGCGTATCATCACCGCTTGGTCTGATGCCTATAAAGCCAAAGAGGAAATGGTCGGCGCCCAAGTATTACGTCAGTTTGAAAAAGCCGTCATGCTGCAAACCCTCGATGGTCTGTGGAAAGAGCATTTAGCCGCGATGGATCACCTGCGTCAGGGCATTCACTTGCGTGGTTACGCGCAAAAGAATCCAAAGCAAGAGTATAAGCGTGAGTCGTTTGAGCTATTCCAGCAACTGCTGAATACCCTCAAACATGATGTCATCAGCGTGCTGTCTAAAGTGCAAGTGCAAGCTCAATCAGATGTCGAAGAGATGGAAGCGCGTCGCCGTGAAGAAGATGCCAAGATCCAACGCGACTATCAGCATGCCGCCGCAGAGTCGCTTGTCGGCAGCGATGAGCATGAAGCCGCAGCGGCACAAGCACCGATGATCCGTGATGGCGATAAAGTGGGTCGTAACGATCCTTGTCCTTGTGGTTCAGGACGTAAATATAAGCAATGTCATGGCAAGTTGAGTTAAGTTTGCGTCATTAACAAAATAAGATGACAACAAAAGGCGACCTATCTAGGTCGCCTTTTTCATATCTACCACTCAGTTGGTTAGCCTCAATCCACATCACCATCCTTTATATAGGCCATATCTTCAGATTGTTGATGGCGCAATATTGCTATATCCACGTAACGACTACCGTACTTCGTTGGGTTGGCCAACTAACACACTATTAAGGTAGCCTAGTGTCGCCCATAAAATGGCTTGATTTTTAAGCGCACGCGGCTGTGTTGTGGATAAGTCTGAGGATAAAGAGTGTGTATTATGTGACTAACTGAATGCATTGAAAAAAGATTCAAAATTCGTAAAAAAGCCCTTGCACAAAAAGTTCAGCTGCCTATAATGCGCATCCACTGACACGGCAGCAGCGAAACGCAGTTAGCCAAAGGCAGTCATCGATAAGTAACCGATTAGATTACTGATTGATGAGCGAAAAGAAAGTTGAA
>NZ_JBOFMC010000010.1:0-15908 GCF_051658185.1 Shewanella sp.
CCTCTGCGGCTTTGGCCAAAGCCAGCTGTTTTTGCGCTAATTGCGGGGGCGTCAAACTCACCTCAGTCACCGTCATCGCGCGCTCAGCTTGTGGATAAGCGGCGCTGGCGGTATTGGCTGTATTGACAGCACCGCTCACATTCGCAGCGCCGAGGCTGTTAACCGCAGCGCTGCTGGCTGCACTCTCTAGTGCAGTATTAGCGCTCACCATTGCAGTATTTGTGTTCACCATTGCAGTATTTGTGTTCACCATTGCAGAATTAGCGCTCACCACTGCAGCGCTGGGCTCTGGTGTGGCGACCGGCGTTGCGGCTGCGGAGCTAACACCAGAACTCGTCATTAGCGCCGGGCTACTTGCTACAGCGTTTTTCGTCGCAATGGCGCGCGCATCCACAGCCGCAGTTGTTGGCGCAGCGCTATACTCGCCCCTCTGCGGCTCTGTTGTCGGCGATTGCCGATCGTGAGGAGACGCCATTTGCAGCGGCGTGGTCATCGCCGTCTCGCTTTTAACCTTTCCCGACTCATCTTTCGCCATCACCGACTCGTCTTTGACGCTCACCGATGGGATGCTAGCCGATGGGGTGCTGGCCAGCGCAGGCGCCGCCGAAGGAGCAGCGACGGGCGTGGCTGGCAAGAGGACATGCTCCGCTTCCGCTTGGGAGGAGTGGGGCCAATTTTGTAAGACGTAAACAGCCAGAGCGCCGAGCGCGAGGGATATCAGGCTGACAAGTATCCAACTTTTTGATGCACGCGCCTGTCCCGCATACTGCAGCTGCTGAGGCGCAATATTGCGCAGTTGATGGCCCTGCTGGCGCTTATCGAGATCTTTAAGCATTTGATTGATCACACTCATGATCCCAGATCTCCCCAGTGGACGAACTCAAAGCGAAAGCCCATTGCCCAGATCAAACAGAGCGACACACCAACCACGAACAACAGGCCCAGCAAGACCGCTCGCCAAGCACCAAAGTCCCCTCGACTGGCATCCTCGGTATCGGCGATAGCTAAGCGTACATGGCGCCCCATGACGCGCACCGCCCCTTCACCAAAACTGAGCAGTAAGGCTTTATGGGCCAAAATATTAATCAAGCGGGGGATCCCGCGGGCGGCGCGGGCGATGTGACGACTTAAGCGCGGACTAAACAGCACCTCTCCGGCGCGGCCAGCAATGGCTAAGCGGTGCCGCAGATAAGCATCAGTTTCATCCGGCGTTAAAGGCCGCAGTGTATAGCTAAAAGTGATCCGTTGGCGTAATTGCCTAAACGCTTGACGCTTTAGCCTATCATCGAGCTCAGGTTGGCCAAATAACACCACTTGGAGCAGTTTGCGGCTCTCGGTTTCAAGATTGGTTAATAACCGCAGGGCCTCGAGACTGTCATCAGGCAGGGCCTGAGCTTCATCAAGCACCAGCACAACGGCAAAACCTTGGGCGCTAAGCTCAAGCAGGCGCTGCTGAATCAGCCCGGTGAGCCGCTGCTGATCTAAATCTGGGGTATAAGTCACCCCCAGTTCATTCGCTACGGCCCAGCGCAGTTCTGCTGGCGTGAGATAGGGATTAGGCAAATAGGCGCATTGAAAGCCTTGGGGTAGCTCATTGATTAACTTGCGACAGATAAGGGTTTTGCCCGTGCCCACCTCGCCCGTCACCTTGATAAACCCTTCTCCGGTTTGCAGGGCCATTTGAAGCACCTGCAAAGCTTCCACGTGCGGCAATAGCCCGAAAAAAAATCCGGTATCAGGCGTTAATGAGAAAGGCGTTTGGTTGAGGCCAAAATGCTTTAAATACATAGGAGCTTACTTAGGCTCCGGATACCAGCGATCAAGCAAGGTCTTAGAACGCTCAAGCTCGGTCTTCCACGTCTCGCCGCCGACGACGGTAGGTTTAAGCAGAATAATGAGCTCCGTTTTCTTTTTTTGATTGCTGCGGTTTTTAAAGAGTTCACCCAATAACGGGATATCACCTAGCAGCGGCACTTGTGAGACGATTTCAATATTTTCACTCTTCATCAACCCGCCGATCACCACCACATCACCGGAGGCGGCGCGGATCACGGTGTCGGATTCACGGATCTCACTCTGGGCGAGGGGCAATTCTAATGACTCATTGCTGACCTTAATCCCCTTGGTTTGCTCTTTGACATCAATAACCGAAGGGTGCACATGCAGCAACACGTTGCCATCTTTATCAATTTGCGGCGTAACATCTAAGGCAATACCCGAAAAGAACGGCGTCAATTGCACTTGAGGCGTGGTCACCGGTGTGGTGCCAGCCACCGTGGTCGAGGACACGTCGGTAACAAAATACTCATCGGTCCCAACCTTAATCACCGCCTTTTGGTTATTAGAGGCCGTGACTCGCGGGCTCGATAACACATCCACATCCCCTTGGGTGTCGAGCAAACTAATCATTCCCGCAAAATCCGAGCCTTTAAAGCTCAGCGCCGTGACGCCACCGATAGCCGCAGTGATTTTATCGTTAAGCCCAGGGCCGGGGAGCGTTCCCACGCCCACCTGAGTGTTGCCGCCCGCGAGCGCGCTACCAAAAGCCTCCCATTGGATCCCCTGCTGGTAACCATCGGATAAGGTCACCTCTAAAATTTTAGCCTCGAGGATCACTTGGCGCTGCAGGTGAGTTTCTGCAGAGCTTAAGAAGCTCCGCACCTGACGCAGCTCATTGGGGTAAGCGCGGATCGTCACTAAGCCTGCTTGAGGGGTAACCACCACCTGCCGGCCATGGCCTGTATCACCAATAATCGCCGTGAGGGTTTGCTGTAAATCGCCCCAAAAATCGGTCTTAGTGCGCGAGCGAATAAAAGTGCCATTCGTGCTGTCAGAGTTGTTATTGTTAGCGCTGTTGCCATTGGTATTGTTGCTGTTATTGTTGCCATTATTACCAAAGCCAGCATTGTTATTGTTGCTGTTGTTATTACCGTTATTGTCAGAAATGCGCCCAGAGCTGACAGAGGTCAAGGATAAACCATCACGCTCCATATACAGATAGTTGAGGGGAAAGGTTTCGGTGCGCATACCGGCGGGAAATACCCGCAATACTCGCCCCTCGCGGCTGACCTCATAACCATAAATATCTTCAACAACTTGAATAACTTCAGTTAATGTGACGCCTTTAAGCGACAGCGAAATCTTGCCTTCCACCTCAGGATGCACGGCAATGCTCAGGGGCGTCCCTTGCACAAGGCTTGGGAAAAACACTTTAGCATCCACATCATGGGCCGACACATCGATACGCCGCTCCCCTTCTAGGGGAGCAGTTAAGCCCGTGAGCAAACTGCTGCTATTAAGCTCACGCTGCACCGCATCTGGCATCATCGCTGGCGGTGGCGTCACTTGGGCAGAGGCTTGCATAGACGTCGCCAGTGCTTCTTTGGCTGCCACGGGTACGGGCCTGTCGCTGCTTTGACACGCAACGAGACAAAGTGAGAGCAGAGGTGTGAAGTATTTAATCGCAGTCATGTAAAGGTTATTCCCTATCTCTCGGTGATGGTTTGGAACAGTTGCAATTTGCGTCCGTCGGAAAGCCACACAGCTCCCGCGGTAATACGCACCACTTTGACGCCTTGAATGCTATCACCAACAGACAAAATTTGGTTATTAATCACAGCATAAGCTGAATTGGCAGAACTGACTATGCTGTTAAGCACTAACCTTTGCCCTTGAGTTGGAGCGGCAGGCTGCCCCTGAGCGAATGCTTTTCCAGGCAGCGTCGGGTCCCGCAGTTCCTTGGCCGAGACACCTAGGCCCAAAAACACTAACCCAATAAAAAGATGCGACTTATTTAGCAACACTGATAAAGTCCTTTGTCATACTCAAGGTGTACAGCTCCAGCTCGACCCGCCCCTTCGGATATTGCGCCACCTGATAGTCGAAGCGTTTCCAATAGAAGGTGTTAGGCAGTGCCTCTATGGCGGCCATAAACCCCATCATAGAAAAGTAATCTCCTTCTAAGGTCATGCGGATCCCATGGCTGTATAAATTGAGCTTGCCTTGCGCCCCCTGCGCGAGAAGTGGCGTAGGCGCAACTGAACTAAATTTCACTAAACTGATACCGCGGACTTGGCCGAGTAATTGACTCAACAACCCCGCCATCGCCTCCGCGGGCACCAAGGAAATCATCTGGTGATTAAGCTGGCTATCAATGAGCTGATGTTGCTGCTGTAACAGCACTAAGCGCTGACGATGATCCTGATTAGGATCCTGCACCAAACGCTGCTGATATAGGTCAATTTGCTGGAGCGACACTTGGTTGTCGGCCGAAAGCTGCTTAAGCTGCTGGCTTAGCGCGCTTTGACGCTGCCACAAGCTTTCAAGGGGCAGATAACCCAGCGTGCCGATGATCGCACACGCGGCCACGGCAATGAGCACCCGCTCACGGCGGCTAAGAGCATCAAATGTTTGCCCAAGGCGATGGATCAGGGCATTCATTGTACAGGCTCCTTAGGCGACTCACTGACCAAGGTAAAGGCCAAAGGCTTACCTTCGCCGCGATCCATACTCATGGCCGAAAAGGCTTGGCCTTTTAAAGAATGGCTGTCTTTCAGCTTACCAACCCACTGTGGAATGCTTTGAGGGTGCTCGGCATAGCCCTCAAACGTATACTGCTGCTCATCAATCCGGATGCGACTAAGCCATACCTTGGTATCGGATATGGCAGCAAGATCTTGCAGCACAGCGGCAAAACCGCGGCGAGTAAAGCTGGCGCGCTGGGCTAACTCATCAATTAATAATTGTTTTAAAGCCAATTGATCCGACGCGAGCGCCACCTCTGTTACGAGGGCCGCATCGGGTTTATGGGCGAGCAGCTTGGCCTCAAGCTCGGCTTTTTGTTGATCCACCAACTGTTTTTGCTGCAATGCTTGCGCTAGCGCCTGCTCGGACAGATGAAGCTGCCAATAGGCGTAAAACGCCGTTAGACTGAGCAACAACACCCCTAGGCTGGCATAGCGCAACAATGCGCTAAAGGTCAAACGCTGCTTTGGCGGCAGCAAGGCGGCAGAATAAAGGTTGACCCTGAACTTACTCACTCAGCCCCCGCGAAAACTCACTGAAGGCGAGACGCGCAAACGTGGCGCCCACTGCGCTGTTATCAATCACATTCACCGCCTGATTAAAATTGGCCGAGACCAATTGGGCGAGGGCCTTCACGGCACCATCGATCAATAATTCAATCGAGGCAACCGGCGCCTGCCTAAGTTGGCTCTCAAAGTAATCCATCGAACGCTGGATTTCTAAACTCAAATTATCGGCAAGGCCATAATTGAGTTCATCGACGCTGGCCTTGTCTAACTGACTAAAACCGCGAACCCGGCGCTGCATATACAGTTGCCCCTGTTTTATCACAGTCAACATTAACTCCTGCCCCCCATGCTGCGTCACCACGAGGCGGGCTTGGCTATCACTCGTCGATAACTCACTTCCCACTAAAGCGCCACTCAAAAAATCGCCGCGACATAAATTACTGGTCGCGAGCTCTTCAATGCTGATACCAGTGACACTGAGGCCCTGCTGATGCAACGCCTGCACCAGCTCGCTCAATGGCCCTTTATCCACGACCACCACATTGAGTTTATTGCTGGGGATGGGCGACTCAAAATAATCCAAATAGATTTGGGCAGTGGGCAGCGACACCATATCTTTAATTGACCAAATTAACGCTTGCGGCCATTCCTGCGCCGCCACATTCGGTTTATCGGTTACGCATAATTGATAACGCTCGCTACCGAGCACCAATTGCAAGCGACTCCCAGGGAAGGCGCGCGCCAACTCCGCCACGGCGCTTTGCCATTGGGTACCTTGCCAGTCAAAGGCCTGAACATGCTCAGCCCCACTTGCTGTCGCAGGCCTATATACCCACAACTTATTGGCACAGACATACACGCCAAGATCTGTGCTGGCCGCTTTATGTCGCCAAAAGGCTAACCTGCCTATCAGTCCATTATCCATAAGATGCCTATAAGTTAATGAATTTAAATGCCAATACTTTATCTCGCTATCATGACAACGCGAACTCGCTCGGGGATGGCACGCCCAAGAAGATCAATCTGCTCCGCGTTCATCTCGCGTTAGTCATCATTTTGACGCGCGCCATTTTAGCCGCTAATCCGTGAATTTTATACAAAAAATGCTCAGAACTGACGAGTACATCCCGCAATACCACTCATATCGCTGCACCTTAGCCTAACGCTAGCTTAATTCGATAGGATCGCTAAAAAACACCCCTTGCGCCATACCAACACCGAGGATTTGCAAAGTTTGCCACTCCTCCAGCGCCTCCACGCCCTCAGCGCACACTTGCACCTCCGTCCGGTATAGGCCACCGATAAGACTGCGAATAAATAATTGATTCTCAGGCCGTAAATGAATATTGCGCACAATGGAGCGGTGCAACTTAATCATGTCGAAATGACATTCACGAATATAATAGGTCCCCACCACCTGCTGCCCAACGTGGTCGACACAGAGCCGCGCGCCCATTTTGCGGATCATCTCAAGCTTTGGCAGTAATACGGCTTGGTGCTGGATCACGATATCCTCGGAGATTTCAAATATCAGCCGCGCCGCTAAATGACGATACTCGAGTAAACTGGTCTTAAGCCACTTCGTAAAGGCGCGGCTCATTAAGGAATCAAAACTTAAATTGACGCTATACACTTGCTTGGGATTGTCGGCCCGGGCCAATAACTGCAGCACACGGCTGAGCATTTGCCGCTCAATTTGCGGCATAAGGCCGCATTTATTCGCCATAGGAATAAACAAGGTGGCGCGGATTAACGCCCCGTGATTATCCCTCACACGAGTGAAAATCTCTTGATGATGCACCGCGCCATCACAATCCTTGATCGGTTGGCTAAAGGGATAAAATCGACGCTGCACTAAGGCATTTTCTAAAAAGCTGCGCCAGCGCACTGACCCCTTGGCAAACTCAGCATCGATTGCCCCTTTATCGTACATAAACCAATTATTGCTGCCCTGCAATTGGGCCGCGCGCAAGGCCATTGCCGCTTCATCGAGCAACTGGGCCGCATTGTCACCGGCACGAAAATAGGCGCCACCTAGGTGGAAAAAGTTATCGCGATTTTCAATATCCGCTAAAGGCTGGCTAAGGCAGACCTTCAATAACTGACTGGCAAGTTGATCGGCCTCGGCCAGGGAGATTTGCGGCACGACCATCGCCAGTTGGTTATAAGAGCGCCTTGCAAAAATGCTATTGGGAAAATTATGCAGCAGCTGATTAATCCCCGTGACCATCGCATTGAGTAGCTCCAGCGCGGCGCCCTCCCCCTTGGCCTGTTGCAACAAGTCAAGGTCATCTAACTCCAATAAATAGATGACACCATGGGCAACCATGGCCTGATGATAACTGAGGGCATCAAGGCGATTATTGAGAAAAAGGCGATTACCGATGCGCGTTTGCGCGTCCAAAAACGTGTTGGAGCGGATAAATTTATCAAACCGCCCACGCTCCTTTTGTGCATCCTGCAAATCCTCGAGTAGCCGAGTCAACGCTCGATTAATCAAGCGCGGCTTACCCTTACCCGGGTTTGCCAGCGCCTGATCATGCTTACCCTGCAGGATGAGGCGGCTGCGCACTGCCAGCGCCTCAACGCCCTCCAGCTGCCGTGAAAACCACACATAGCCAAAGCGAATAAAGACAATAACCGCCAGCAGACCAATACTGAGAAGGAGTAGCTCCGCAGTGCTAACACGGTAATGCAGTAGAGGATGGGGTAAGGTGAGGGACATGTGCAGATCGCTGGCCTTATCAAGGGAGCGCTCATAGGTTAGCGAATGGGCTCCGCTTGGCGCGCCTTGATAGCCATATAACTCTTGGCCTTGGCGAGTGACACGAATATTAACGACATGGTAAGCCTGCAACACCGCAGGCAACCAAGCGCTTAATGGCGCAGGCGCCTTCGACTGGTAATGCGTCAGCATGATGCTCTGAAGCTCTGCCACCCTTTGCTGCTGCAACTGATAACTGAGCTGCACCACACCCATAAGGGCGCTGAGTAACAACACACCAGCAATGGCTGCCAAAGACATCAACCAAAAACTGGTCAATTTAGTCGTTAACATTCGGGTAAATTTCATCTATCCGCTATCTCGCAGGATTATTATGGTTATAACGCTGACATTAACACAAAAACAACAAACGCTCCCACCGGAATCTTACCAGCAAAGCACTTGCGGCGTCGCGGTTTGTTCTCTGCAGGTGGTGACAGATTAGTAACGAGCAAAAGAAGATTATTAACAACAGGTTGTGCAAGCAATTCATCACTCAGCATTAACAGCCTAGGATTAACGCCCCCGCCTTTTACGCCCAGCGGTGCACGCTGAAACATGACGGACATTAAAAATGGCAAACTTAACAACACCAAGGAGGCGCAAGCGCCTCCTTGGTGTTGCATTTTAGCTGTCATCGCGCGAAGCGGTCAGTGGCCACACCACGCCCAAGCGGCGCTGGCACTGCCAGATTGATGCGCGAAAAGTTATTGTAGGGACGTTATTGCGCGTAGTCTGGGAGCGTAGTGATCGCTGCCACACCCGACTCGATGGCGGCCTTAGCCACCGCGCGGGCAACCTGAGGCAATAACCGAGGATCCATCGGTTTAGGTAGCACATAGTCAGGGCCAAAACTTAAGGAACTCACCTGAGGGTAAGCCTTAAGCACGCTCGCAGGGACGCTCTCTTTTGCTAATGCGGCAATCGCATGGACAGCGGCAAGTTTCATCTCATCATTAATACAAGCGGCGCGCACATCGAGCGCACCACGGAAAATAAACGGGAAACAGAGCACGTTGTTGACTTGATTAGGGTAATCGCTGCGGCCCGTGCCCATAATCAGATCCGCACGCGTTGCATGGGCAAGTGCGGGCGTAATTTCAGGATCCGGATTCGAGCAGGCAAAGATCACTGGCTTATCTGCCATCATGGCCACCTCTTCGGCACCAATGACATTCGGTCCCGACAACCCTAAAAACACATCCGCGCCTTTAATCACATCCTGCAGGGTGCGCTTATCGGTATGATTAGCAAATAATGCTTTGTATTCATTAAGATCATCACGGCCGGCATGGATAACACCTTTCGTGTCGAGCATATAAATATTGCTCGGGGTTGCGCCACACTTAACCAGCATCGTCATACACGCAATGGCCGCGGCCCCGGCGCCCATGCACACAAAGGTGGCATCGCTAAGCTGTTTGCCCTGGATCTCTAGCGCATTAATCATGCCAGCGGCCGTCACAATCGCAGTACCGTGTTGATCATCGTGAAATACTGGGACGTTACAGCGGGAAATCAACGCTTGCTCGATAACAAAGCATTCTGGCGCCTTGATATCCTCAAGGTTAATACCACCAAAACTGTCAGCAATGGCGGCAACCGTATTGATAAACTCTTCGGGTGTATTGTGGGTGATTTCAATATCAGTCGCATCGATATTGGCAAAATGCTTAAACAACAGCGCCTTACCTTCCATCACTGGCTTAGAGGCTAAGGGACCTAAGTTACCTAAACCAAGTATGGCGGTACCGTTGGTGATCACCGCAACAGTGTTGCCCTTATTGGTGTAACGGTAAGCATTTTCAGGATTAGCCGCGATCTCACGCACGGGCTCAGCCACGCCCGGACTGTAAGCCAAGGCAAGATCGTAACTGGTTTCAGCGGGCTTGGTCAGACAAACCGCTGTTTTGCCTGGTACGGGAAATTCATGATAATCGAGCGCTTGTTGACGAATATCTGACATTTTAACATCCTGAAATGCGACATTTATAATAGTGTTAGTAAGGTCCGCCACACTAAAATCACTGTATAGATGAGTGATATTATCGTTTGGCAAGTTGAGCTAAGATACGCCAATCGGGGACGTTTTTAAATAAGCGATTGAGAAATTTAAGCTTTGCTTGATTATTTTAGCATTAAGGCGAATTTAACAAACTTATCTTGGCCAATTCAGGGGAAATTTCGCGATATTTTTGTAGGAAATAAACGTAAATATTTAGCTTATTACAGCTAATTATTGCATGAAGTACTGTAAAATGTTGGTCAAATTACAATTTCGACCACTAAGCACCATAATCTTATCACTCAGTAGCCCAAAGCCACGATATTCGCGGACCAAAATGAATGATTTGGCCATGGCAAGGTTTGTCAGCGCAGTAACGCCCTCGCAGCACTCCCCATGTCACCTCAACATTCGTACACTGAAGCTAAACTTACCACCGGTTAACCAGCCTTTTAGCTAAAAGGTTCTGTAGACCAGCCCCGTTTTTTGCGTATCCCAAAAACAAAAAAGGCGCCCAAGGCGCCTTTTTGCAGTCATTGCCGTCGCAATTACTTCTTAGCAAGCACACCAAAGCGCTTGTTGAACTTGTCGATACGACCGCCAGTATCAACAACTTTTTGTGTACCTGTGTAGAATGGGTGACATGCACCGCAAACGTCTAAGTGCAGGTCTTTACCAGCAGTAGAGTTTACTTTGATCACGTTGCCACAAGTACAGTTTGCAGTGATAACTGCGTAATCTGGGTGGATACCTGGTTTCATTGGGATTACCTCAAAATGTAAGGCCATGTCGCTCTTCCAACCCGAAGTCGGACACCACATGCAGTTAATAACGATATGTTAGGGCGCAGAATGGTACAGTATCGGCACAATGGATACAAGTAGATTATCTAGCCATAATGCCTTTGTTCTGCCCTCACCTTTGGGTCATCGCGCTACGGTTATTCTAAGAGTGGCCTTACCGCGAGTTAGGCAAATAAACCGGTCAACATGGCCCACCAAATAGCCGCCATTGGCCAGCCATCGTTAACCTGCGGCTTTACGCTCAAACAAGGCCTTAGCATTTTTAGCATCGAGGTATTGGGCAACTATGGTCGCTGACGGGCAAGACAGCCTCGCGGTGGCTTTTAAGGTATTGATGTTATTTTTGGCAAAAGCCTTAGGGTTAGCCTCATAAATCGCCAGCATGGCCCCATAAACACTCACTTGCCATTGCTCGGTGTAACGCTTCGCAACCCGCCACAGGGTGTCGTTCCCGCCATACTGGAGCACACATTCTGTACTGGGAGTGCTAGCAGCATTGCCTGTCGCACTGCCAACCCCTGTTGTTATGGCTGTTGTTGTGGCTGTTGTTGTGGCTGCTGTTGTGGCTGTAGCTGCGGTGATAGTCGCGGTGGTGACGCCAGCAGTGGAGGCTACGGCAGTCGCCCCGTTATCCCCAGGAATACGAAAGCCTACTGATTGCTGTTGCCCCAGTGCGTCGAGGTTAGCGCCCTCTTGAGGCGTTGGCCGTACAACCGGTGCAACGGATGCCGCGGTCAGGGCCGCATCATGCAGGCGCTTGATATCTCTGCTTGTTTGAGATGTGGCTGATGGAGCTTTAGTTGATTGGGTTTTAGTTAATTGAGTTTTAGTTGATTGGCCTGTGGTTAATTGCGATGTCACTGCTTGCGCGTTGGCCACCTTCGCAATCGCCGCGCTTCCCGCAAACAAAGGCACACGCTTTGCCTCATACCAGCGGTCGACCCGATATTCTTTTACCACTAATTGCGCCTGTGGATCAGTCACATCCTCGACCCCGGTCAGCAATACCAAAAAGCGGTTAACGGGCTGGGCCATTAACTTTTCTTCACCGCTCGCCTGGCGCACCCAAAATGCCAGCCGAGTGAGTTCTTGATCATCGCTAATCACATTAAGCCGCATCTTGGGATGGGAGCCCAATTCAAACATCGGCCCATTGAGGCTCACGTGGGATACCTGCGCAACGCTGTAGGCGCTTAAACTTAACGCGAACAATCCTAATAGTTTTGCTATTTTAGTCATATAGTTACTCTCAACCATCCCTAGATAATCTCAGATTAAGACTAGCCCTAACTCGCCGTGCTGAGTACACTAAAGTCAATTTCCATTACGTCAGTCCTGCATATGTCACTGTTTGTTGAAGTCGCTTTACCTGTGCCTATGCGGCAAAACTTCAGTTACCGCGTCCCTGAAAGCTATCAACAAACACCCCAAAAAGGCGTGCGAGTAAAAGTTCCCTTTGGGCGCCAGCAATTGATCGGTCTCGTCACTGCCATAACAGATAGCTGCAATCTCGAGCCGAAACAAATTAAAACAGTGATTGAGTTTATTGATGATACGCCATTACTGCCAGAATCCCTTTACACATTAACCCTCTGGGCCGCGCGCTACTACTTTTGCAGCCAAGGGCAAATGCTCACCCAAGCCCTGCCCGTCGCCCTGCGCAAGGGGCTTGATGCTGCGCCGCAAACCCTCCAATATTGGCAACTGACCGAGGTGGGACACGCGATCGCCCCCGAGGCCCTAAAGCGCGCGCCCACGCAAAAAAAACTGCTCGATTTACTCAAATTAGGCCCTTTAAGCCAAGAAGACGTCATCAGCCAAGCCCTCAACAAAGCCAGCCTCAAGGCGCTCGCGGATAAGGGCTGGATTGCGCGCATGGAGAAAATAGCCAAGCTCGATCTTAGCTGGCGCCAACGGCTTGAACTCGATGAAAAGCCTCATAAACTCAATAAAGAACAAGCCATTGCCGTCACCATCCTTAATCAGCAACAGGGATACCATTGCACGTTATTGGAGGGGATCACCGGCTCAGGCAAAACCGAAGTCTACTTAGCGGTACTGGAAACCGTCCTCAAACAGGGAAAGCAGGCGCTGATCCTCGTGCCCGAAATTGGCTTAACCCCACAAACCATTAACCGCTTTAAGCGGCGTTTTAAGGTGAATGTCGCCGTATTGCACTCGGGCCTGACCGATAATCAGCGCCTCGAAGCTTGGCGTCAAGCGCGCTGTGGTCAAGCGGCCATTATTATTGGCACCCGCTCAGCCCTGTTCACGCCAATGGCTTTCCCCGGGATCATCATCCTCGATGAGGAGCACGATAGCAGCTTTAAGCAACAAGAAGGTGTAGGCTACCATGCCCGCGATCTGGCCGTTATGCGCGCGCATTTAGAAGCCATTCCGGTCATTTTAGGCTCAGCGACGCCCTCACTTGAGAGCCTACAAAATGCCTTGAGCGGCCGCTACCAGCATTTACACTTAGGAGAGCGCGCAGGCGCCGCCAAAAAAGTCAGACAAGGGATTATCGATATAAAAAATCTGCCGCTAAAAGCAGGAATGTCGGCGCCCCTTATCAATGAAATTCGCGCCCATTTAGATGCCGGAAACCAAGTGCTGCTGTTTTTAAATCGCCGCGGTTTTGCCCCGGCACTGTTGTGCCATGAATGCGGCCACCTGCATGAATGCGACCGCTGTGATGCCTTTTTCACGGTGCATCAATCCCTTGGCGAGATCCGCTGCCACCACTGTGGCAACCAATATGCCATTCCGAAACAGTGCCACCAATGTGGCAGCACTATGCTAATGGGCCAAGGCATCGGCACTGAGCAATTAGCTCAGGCATTGCAGCAAGAGTTTCCTAAACATCCGGTGGTACGCATCGACCGAGATACCACGCGGTTAAAAGGCTCCCTCGAGCAACATTTAAGCGCCATTCACAAGGGCGAATACAAAATCCTCGTGGGCACCCAAATGTTGGCAAAGGGGCATCACTTTCCCGATGTGACCCTCGTGGGCTTACTGGATGTCGACGGTGCACTGTTTAGCGCCGATTTTAGGGCTCCAGAGCGTTTTGGCCAGCTCTATACCCAAGTCGCCGGCCGAGCAGGGCGCGCCAGTAAGCCGGGCACCGTATTATTACAAACCCATCAAAGCGATAACCCCATACTGCGCGATTTACTGCACCGCGGTTACGGCGAATTTGCCCGCAGCCAACTGAAGGAGCGCCAGCAAGCGCTACTGCCACCAGCTTGGCACATGGTATTAGTGCGCGCCGAAGCCCATTCGGCCGCGGATGCCGACAGCTTCCTCAATGCCTTTGCCGCCCTCTTGCCTCAGGATAAGGAGTTTGAAGTCATAGGCCCGATGCCAGCGCCGCTGGATAGAAAAGCCGGAAAATTTCGCCGCCAATTGCTATTTCAAGCCAAACAACGCCAACGCCTACAACAAGAGTTTGAGCGAGTGCAGCCACTTATCGAGCAGCTCCCCGAGGCCAAACGCTGCCGCTGGAGCCTCGATCGGGACCCACAGGATCTGCTATAACGGCCTTCACTGAACAATCCGTTATCGATTTTCTGGCTAAGCAACGACTTGCCAAGTCTCATTGATTGTTTTATAAGCAATTGCACCAGATTTGATAAAAAAACCTTGGGAAGATGGCAATTAAGCGCCACAAGCGGTTAAAATGCGCGGTTATTCCCAGTATTCACACTTACAGTTAGTAGCCAATTAATCCATGAAATCACATATCCAATCATTACTTGAACAAACACTCGAATCCTTTAAGCAACAAGGTATCTTGCCTGCTGATTTTACAGCGCGCATTCAAGTAGATCGCACCAAGGATAAGAGTCATGGTGACTTAGCAACCAACCTTGCGATGATGCTAACGAAGGCGGCGGGTAAAAATCCGCGCGAATTAGCCCAACTGATCATCGACACTCTTCCGGCCTCGGCTTATGTCGCAAAAGTGGAGATCGCTGGCCCAGGCTTTATCAATTTCTTCATTGATGACAGCGCGTTAGCCAATCAGTTACAGGCGGCTATTGAAGATGAACATCTCGGGATAGCACTGCCAACACCGCAAACCATCGTGGTGGATTACTCTTCCCCCAACCTCGCCAAAGAAATGCACGTCGGCCACCTGCGCTCGACCATCATTGGCGATAGCGTCGTGCGTACCCTCGAGTTTTTAGGCCACAAGGTGATCCGCCAAAACCACGTCGGCGATTGGGGGACTCAGTTTGGGATGCTACTGGCCTACATGGAAGAATTACGCGCCCAACATGGTGAACAAGCGCAGCTGGAACTGTCTGATTTAGAAACCTTCTACCGCGCGGCCAAACTGCGTTTTGATGAATCGGCCGAGTTTGCCACTCGCGCCCGCCAGTTGGTGGTCGAGCTGCAATCGGGAGATGAATACTGCAACAAACTGTGGCGTGAATTTAACGATATCTCGCTAAGCCACTGCCACGAAGTGTACGAACGTTTAGGCGTAAGCCTCAGCCGCGCCGATGTCCACGGTGAAAGCGCCTACAACGCTGATTTAGAACAAGTGGTTAAAGATCTAGATGCCCAAGGGTTATTGACCGAAAGCAACGGTGCCAAAGTGGTATTCCAAGAAGCCTTTCGCAATAAAGAAGGCGAAGCGTTGCCAGTTATCATTCAAAAAGCCGATGGTGGATACCTGTATGCCACCACGGACTTAGCCGCCATGCGTTATCGCTCCCACGTCCTCAAGGCAGACCGCGTGCTCTACTTTGTGGATTTACGCCAAGCATTGCACTTCCAGCAGGTCTTTAGCCTCGCCAAACTGGCTAAGTTCGTCCGCGAAGATATGTCATTGGAACACTTAGGCTTTGGCACGATGAACGGCGAAGATGGCCGCCCATTTAAAACCCGTAGCGGCGGCGTGGTCAAACTCGTGGATTTATTAGAAGAGGCCAACAACCGCGCCCTTGAGCTCGTGCGCAGCAAGAATCCTGATATGGATGAGGCCACCTTAGCTCAAATCGCTAAAGTGGTCGGTATCAGCGCGGTCAAATATGCTGACTTATCTAAAAACCGCACCAGCGATTATATTTTTAGCTTTGAACAAATGCTCAGCTTTGAAGGCAATACCGCCCCCTATTTGCTGTATGCCTACACCCGCGTGGCAGGCATCTTCAAACGGGCCGCTGAGGTGGACTTAAGCCAAGGGAAAATTGTGCTCGAGCATGAAAAGGAAAAAGATCTTGGTAACAAGTTAGCCCAGTTTGGTGAAATTCTAAACCGCGTGGTCGACAAAGGTCAGCCCCACGTCTTATGTG
>NZ_JBOFMC010000011.1:0-3247 GCF_051658185.1 Shewanella sp.
TGACAACCTTGGCTGAACGCCGCAGTATTGCAGGTTGGTTCAGGGTCAGTAATAGCATGCATGGATTTTAAGCGGCCTTGAGTCTCGCTCGGGTTCGCGGTGCAACGCTTTGTTTCGCGGCCCGTATCATCTTGTTAACCTCAGCGTTGGCTGTGGCATCCTTTAGCGAATAGCCACAGCCATAACCCCAATCTCTATCCCATTCCAATACCAATACAATCCCGACCAGCAGAGGCCAAACTGATTGGCGTATTATTAAGCCGTTCAGAATCACCTCTTTCACCTATCTCACCTTTATCTAATGGTGGCTGTTTCTGGCAGGTAACTCTGATTAAAAACTTTGATTAAAAACTCTGATTAGGTCTCTGATTAACCACTTCGGTCTAGGCTAGCGCTTAGCTTAAGAGGTGCTTAATGGCAGACAAATAAATTCCTCCAGCACACTGAAAAGAGGGGGTTTTTTTATCCGCATTTAATGTTACGCTAACAAAAAAGTGTGCGCTACCACACACTTTTGTCGATTTGATGGAGGCGAGCGAATGGGTAATGGCGAGCAATTAGGGTATCTGAAGGGCGAGCATGTGGTGCTTGAACCTTTATCTTTGTCGCATATCACGGCGTTAAGCGTTGCGGTGGCCGATGGGCAGTTATGGCAACTGTGGTTTGCGAACGTGCCTAAACCCAGTGAGATGAAAACCTATGTTATTAGCGCGATTGCAGACAGAACTCATGGCGTGAGTTTTCCCTTTGCTGTTCGCGATAGGGCGTCGGGACGAATTGTCGGCTGCACGCGCATTTGCCATTGGGAGAGCGAGCATCGGCATCTGGAGATTGGTTACACTTGGTATGCCAAACGCGCCCAACGAACTGCCATTAATACTGAAACCAAACTCCTGCTATTAACCTTCGCTTTTGAAACTTTAGAGGCCATCGCGGTCGAATTTCGCACTCATTGGCATAATCACGCCTCTCGCCAAGCTATCGCCAGACTCGGGGCGAAACAGGATGGTATTTTGCGCAATCACAGGATTTTGCCCGATGGAAGCATTCGCGACACTGTGGTGTTTTCTATTCTGGATTCGGAATGGCCGGCCGTTAAAGCCAATTTGGCATTTCGTTTACAGTTACCACAGGCTGACTAAGCTGTGGCACTGGCGATTCCAATGATAAGTCAGCGCTCGCAAGCAATATTGGCGATGGTCATACCGCTGCGCCGATATTGATGCTTAACGGTATTTTTGTGTACTCACATGCGTGGTATCTGAGGTTCGGCTGAGCATGAGTCCAAGGTGGAATCGCCTGAGGGGGCAAGCTGTCAGTCGAATGCAGTGATACGTTTTTATGCGTCATTTTTAATAAAAAAGGGAAGCAACCATGTTAAACCTGCGTGTATTAAAAGGATCCGTCATTGCCGTTTTTGCCTTTTCGGTGACCACCGGGGTGGCGGCGAGCGAGGCCGAAAAAGCCTTCAGTCAAGAACTGATTGAATGTGCAGCTTATTATCAGATTAGTTCAGAAGCTATCGCGGGAATGAATGCCCCGCAGATGCAAGCAGTGGGCGAGCGCTTAAAAAATGCCAAAATTGAAGCCGAAAATCTGGCTAAAAAATATCAGCCCCAAGCTGAGGTGACCGCAGCCATCGCCAATGCCAAGGCCAGCCAACTGCAAAGCCTAGGCGGTGCCAGTAATCTCGGGCCCTTGATGGGGAAATATAAAGGCCAATGCCAAAGCTTATTAGCCGACCCGCAAAAACGGTTAGATTATTGGATCATGGCAACAATGTAATAAGCTTAAGGTGCTCTTTATCTCATCGCATTATGAAAAGCGCCGCAATGACGGCGCTGATGCCCCGTAGCGGGTAAGGCGAGTTCTGCGCGATATCGTTAAGGGGAGTGTGATAAAAAATACTCCTCTTGGTTTTGAGATTTATGCACTCTTGACGTTGGTATCACGGCTCCGCTTTGGCAAAGATTAGCGCTCCACTCATTGCCGTGAACTGGACAATATTACGCACTTAATTTGGCGTTTTAATGCTCTGCCCACCATCAATTTTGTAGCTCCGTTCTGCTCACTGTAAATCCTTTCTGACAAGCTTAAGCCAAGAAAAACGCGAGATAGTTTGATGAACACTTGCTTTACGTTCGCGTAAACGTCAGAGTGGTTTCATTGTCATATTTTATCCGCCACTGGCGAATTTTGCCGCCAAGGCACATTTAGCTTGGAGTCTCCATGAGTACTGAACAATTAAACCAAGAGATCGTTATTGTTGCCGCTAAACGCACCCCAATGGGGGGCTTTCAAGGCAGTTTGTCTGGCGTTACCTCTCCAAGCTTAGCGGCCATCGCCATCAAAGCCCTGTTAGCCGATACTCAAATTGTGGGTGATAAGGTCGATGAGGTGTTGATGGGTTGCGTATTACCCGCGGGTTTAGGCCAAGCACCTGCACGTCAGGCGACCTTAGGTGCAGGATTGCCCTTATCCGTTGGTGCGACCACAGTAAACAAAGTGTGTGGCTCAGGCATGAAGACGGTAATGCTAGCCCATGATTTGATTAAAGCAGGCAGTGCAAAGCTGGTGATCGCTGGTGGCATGGAAAGCATGAGCCAAGCCCCATACTTGCTCGATAAAGCGCGCGGCGGCATGCGTATGGGCCATGGCAAAGTGTTAGATCATATGTTTCTTGACGGTTTAGAAGATGCCTACACTGGCGGCGCTATGGGCACATTCGCCCAGAAAACGGCGGATGAATTTGGCTTAACCCGCGAGCAAATGGATGTCTTCGCATTAAGCTCACTGGAAAAAGCCAACGCGGCCATTCATTCAGGTGCTTTCAAAACGGAGATCGTGCCCGTCACGGTAAGCGATCGCCGTGGTGATGTGACTATCGATACCGATGAGCAACCAGGCAATGCCCGTCCTGAAAAAATCCCCACGCTGCGCCCAGCCTTTGCCAAAGATGGCACTATTACTGCGGCAAACTCTAGCTCGATTTCCGATGGAGCGGCGGCGCTGATGCTAACCACGCGCGCCAATGCTGAGCAGTTAGGCTTAACTGTGCTTGCCACCATCAAGGGCCATACTACCCATGCGCAGGAGCCTGCACTCTTTACCACTGCGCCCGTTGGCGCGATGGCAAAACTGTTGAGCAATGTGGGCTGGTCAAAGGATGAGGTTGATCTGTTCGAAATCAACGAAGCCTTTGCCATGGTGACTATGCTTGCCGTTTCTGAATTAGGGTTAGATATGG
>NZ_JBOFMC010000012.1:0-5387 GCF_051658185.1 Shewanella sp.
TATAGGTGCTATCACTTATAGGTGCTATCAATTTCAGGAGCGAGCACTTATAGTCCCTTGAGAATAAACGCCTGCCAACTGAGCAGCGCCTGCTCAAAATCCTCTAGTCCACAATAGGCCTCAGATTCAGCGTCATAAAGCGACATCGCCTCTTCTAATTCATACTCCTGCTCAAATCCCAACACATTGGCATACACCCTTGCTTGTTCTCGATCTAATTCGAGGGTGAGATCAGCGCCGATCAACTGCCATGCGTCCCGTTTACCGGCTTGCAATTCGGCTACCTTGGCCAACACTTGCGCAATTTTTGCAGGATCGGCGGCTAACTCTTCGGTAAACCACTGTCCCATGACTTCATGATCCATGCTAAAGCAGGCTAAAAAAGTGCCCGTTAAACTATTGCGCCTAAATTCATATTCCATATTGCTTTCTCTTGGCTTTACGACTGATGCTAATTTTAACCTATCATAGACCAAGTTGCTCAGCTAGCCGTGACGCCGAGCAAAAACCCTCGTTCACTTCGCGCCCCCTAAGCCAGCACCGCTGGCCATCAAAGAAGCATAGGCGACATCACCGATAACAAACCGCCCTTCAACCTCCCTACTCGCCCCCCTTTCCACCAATCTCCTCCGCTTGTCCCAACCAATCACCACCATTCCCGTCAATGGCTTCATTTTCACAGTAAAATCAGTTAGCTTGATCGGATGATGTTATCGGTGATGGAAATGGGATATGCACGATGGATTTATTTACAGCTTAGTGCTGAGCGGCCCGCTCGCGGGAACAAGCTTAACCCTTGAACAACTTGAAACTTGGGAACCGCAGCAAGGCTTAATATGGTTACACCTGCGCTATCGCCACAAAAAAGCCCGCCACTGGATCCTCAATAGCGGCTTGCATAAAGTCGAGACTGATGCCCTGCTCGCCCAAGATACTCGCCCAAGGGCAGTTATCGCCGGTGATGGCATATTACTGGCCCTGCGCGGCGTCAACCTCAACCCCGATTCCGCGCCTGAAGACATGGTGGCCATTCGGATTTATGCAGATAAACAGCGGATCATCTCCACCAGCGATCGCCAATTGCATTCAGTTAAAGATGTGGCAGAACAGATTATGGCGGGCACAGGCCCCACCACCACGGGCGACTTTATTGTGGCCATCTGTGAAAATCTCACCAATCGCAAAGTAGAATTTATTGACAGCCTTGAGGATCAACTCGGTCAGGTCGAAGAACAAGTCGTGTCCGGTAATGTTAAGGATCTGCGTACGGACATCGCCGAGCTACGGCGCCAAACCGTGGCGATAAGGCGCTATTTGGCGCCCCAAAAAGAAGCGTACTCGAAAATGGTCTCCGATCAGCTCAATCTATTTAATGACCATGAACGCCTAAAACTGCGGGAAATTAACGACAAGCTTATCCGCACCATTGAAGATCTGGATGCCCTGCGCGATAGGGCCAATGTCACCCAAGAAGAATTACTCAGCCAGCAATCAGAACAGCTCAATAAACGCTTATATTTCTTATCGTTAGTGTCAGTGGTCTTCTTACCCCTAACCTTCCTCACCGGCCTACTCGGAGTGAATATCGGCGGGATCCCGGGGGCAGATAATCCATGGGCCTTTGCGACCTTTTGCGGGATCCTCTTCTCATTGATTGCCCTACAAATGGCGCTATTTTACCGCTTTAAGTGGTTATGACATCTGCATAAATGACCACGCCAATCCGTTGGGATTGGCGTGGTCATTTAGGTCAGCTAAGTCAATAACGCTTAAGCGGCTTCGAACAGATCCTCATGCAAGGCCTTTACCACTTGGGCGGCTTCGGCTTCAGCCACCAGCACACACAAATTGTGTGGGCTCGCCCCTTGGCAGATCATGCGCACATTATGGGGCGCTAATACCTCAAACACCCGGCGACAAATCCCTGCCGTTGTGGCAATGCGATTGCCGATAATCGCCACTAAGGCTAAACCATCTTCAACCCCTACACGGCAATGCTGAGAGAGCTCTTGGAGCAGCGCTTCGGTTAATAGCCCTTGGCCGCTCGAATCCGAACCCGTTTTATCCAAGGTCAAAGACACGTTAACTTCTGATGTGGTGATGAGATCCACACTGATCTTATGCCGCGCCAAGGTTGCAAAGGTTTCCGCCAAGAAACCTTGAGCATGCAGCATTTGCAAACTGTGCAGATTGAGCAAGGTTTGATCACGCCGCAGCGCCACCGCCCGGAAAACCGGCGCATCTTCCACTTGATGGCGGATCCAAGTCCCGCCCTTTTCGGGCTCCTTGCTCGAGCCAACAAACACCTGAATTTGCTGGCGTACCGCCGGCAGAATGGTCGCAGGATGTAGCACCTTAGCACCAAAGGTGGCCATTTCAGCCGCTTCATTAAAACTAATTTCAGCAATAGGATGCGCATTGGGCGCAAGACGAGGATCGGTTGTATAAATCCCGGCCACATCGGTCCAAATCTCTACCGCGCTGGCACGCAGTGCTTCAGCTAATAATGCGGCAGAATAGTCACTGCCGCCACGGCCCAATGTCGTCGTGTTACCCGCCGCATCAGCCCCTATAAACCCTTGAGTGACAATCACTTGCTCAGAAAGTAACGGCTGTAGAAAATCGCGCGCAAGCGTCGCAATTTGCTCAACCTGAGGCTCTGCTCGGCCAAAGTGACTATCGGTACGCAGCACTTGACGCACATCAAAGGCATTGGCATTCGCCCCCTTTTCACGTAACACCGCGGCAAATAACGCCGAAGAGCATTGCTCGCCCAAAGATAACAGCTCATCCATGGTCGCTTTACTGCGCTGCGATGCTAAGGATTCACTCAAGAGCGCCATACGACTCAATAGTTTATCTAATGCGGCGGCCACATCGCTTGGGCGACCTAGCTTATCTAAAATCGCATATTGGATTTGCGCAATCTGTTTTAATCGTTGGAGGCGTCCATCGTCATTTATCGACTCTTGGGTTAATTCCACCAATAGATTAGTCACACCGCTAGAGGCGCTCACCACCACCAAGCGGCAATTAGGATTTGCCAATACGATGTCGGCACAGCAATTCATCGCACCGTAGTCGGCAACGGAGGTTCCACCAAATTTTGCGACCACAAGAGACATTAGCGCACCTCCACAAACAAAGCGGTAGGGACACTCAATTGAATTAAATGATGATTAACTAACATGATTACACTCCGAACTCACTTCGTTCGAAGAGCCTGGTGCTCAATGATACGCACCCTAATAGAAGGGAAACAGCAATCGTCACCAGAAGCTCTCCACCAATGACAGGTGACAATCGTCAGGATTCAGCCTGAACGACCGACATAAATATGCCACAACCATATCTATGCCTCGGCGTTAATCTCCCTCATCCGCTATCGCTGGAGTTTGTGCTCCTCCACGGATTACCTAGTTAACGCTCCTCTTCTGTTCCTTTCCTCAGGAAAGGGAAGAAAAAAGTAACAATAAACGCCCAATCAAGTCAACGCCAATTTCACAACAAATGACAAATTAGCATTAAAATCATTAAAAATAGTATATTAAGCGTCTAAATCGGGTAATTCATATACAAGTTGCACATAATCACTAAAGCAACCTAAACACACCTCGTCATAGCCCGCCAACGTACAAGGCACTAACGTCACTTCGCCCTGCTCCACCATATAAATCGCGTATTGATTAAATTTTTTCCCAAGTTGCAGCGCGCAGGCTTTGTCGACACACACCGCCCAGCTTTTTTCCATATAGGATAAATCGGCCGCCGCCCCAACCAACGCGCGGTATGGCCTTGCGAGTAATTCGATGTCATGTAATAACTGCCGATCCCGCAAACGATTTTGGCTGGGAGCCAGGATGCCAGAAGCGGGATTGTGCGCGGTAATGATCGCAAAAGATAAATCAGGGGATAAAGCTTGAGTGAGTAAAAATAACGGAGACTGGTAGCAGCGCCACAAATGTTGAGTCTGTTGAGTCGGATTGTCCATCGGCTGTCTAGTCAAAAAATGAACCTGCGTAAGTGTAGCAGAAGGAGGTAAAAATCCCAATAGACGTGAAGTGGGTCACAAGAATAGCAAATACATTAGTTATACTAATCAATCACTAAAGTAAAAATCATGGTAAACTCGCTCTTTAGGGTGAATTTTGTTAACATTTCATTTGTTAACAAATGCCTAAAACGAGTACAATATAGTCACTGGCTTAGTTGTACAAAGCGTCACAATGCTTAGCGTCCAACTCAGTTCATTATCGTTATTGACACAGATAATCAAACTGGCCAGTCATCTGTTTTAAATGTGTTCTACATTTGATTTATCATTTAAACATTTAAAAAAATCAATAGTTAAGGAACTATTTCTAACTATTGCTTATCGAAGTTGATACTCGTTACGTTTAACCGTATTACACTGTAAGCGTAAGCTTTATAAATACATCCTGGCATGTCGCCATAAAGATCTTTCCTTTAGTGCACTGCACCTCGAGGAAGTATCAACATTTTATGAATATAAGCATCCGATGTAAGTGGTGCTTATTGGTTAGAATAGAACTGAATAAAATTTAGGTAAATAACATGCAAAATCCGCACATTCTGATCGTTGAAGATGAAGCCGTTACCCGTAACACGCTAAGAAGTATTTTCGAGGCAGAAGGGTATGTGGTCACTGAAGCCAATGATGGCGCAGAAATGCATAAGGCTATGCAGGAAAACAAAATTAACTTGGTCGTAATGGATATTAACCTACCAGGTAAAAACGGTCTGTTGTTGGCGCGTGAACTACGTGAAATCAATAACATCGGTCTGATTTTCTTGACTGGCCGTGACAACGAGGTCGACAAAATCCTTGGACTTGAAATTGGCGCGGACGATTATATTACCAAGCCGTTCAACCCACGCGAACTGACGATCCGTGCTCGTAACCTTCTGACTCGTGTCAATAGCGCAGGCAACGAAGTCGAAGAAAAGAGCTCTGTCGAATACTATCGCTTTAACGATTGGAGCCTAGAAATCAATAGCCGTTCGTTGGTAAGCCCACTGGGTGAATCCTACAAACTGCCACGCAGTGAGTTCCGCGCTATGCTGCACTTTGTTGAAAATCCAGGTAAAATTTTAACTCGTGCCGATCTGCTGATGAAGATGACTGGCCGTGAGTTAAAGCCGCACGATCGTACTGTTGACGTGACTATCCGTCGTATCCGTAAGCACTTCGAAAGCTTGCCAGATACGCCAGAAATCATCGCGACTATCCACGGTGAAGGCTACCGTTTCTGCGGTAACTTAGAAAACTAACCTGCGACCTCGCGGTTAAATCCAATAAAAGCCAGATCCTCGGATCTGGTTTTTTTATTGCTGCAACAGCATCAATGCCCACCAAGGCTTATCAC
>NZ_JBOFMC010000013.1:0-3969 GCF_051658185.1 Shewanella sp.
GTTTTGCCTCTCTGGGATAGTGCGGTGGGGTGGGTTTCACCTTAAAACTGGGCTTTTCTAGCATCACAGGCTGAGCCGCACTCTGGTTTATCGTTGTGGCGAGCGACTGTGGTTGATGATCTTGAAATTGTTCTTGTTCCAACTTAACGCGATGGTGGTTTGCAACAGTGGGCTCATGTTTTGATACAAGCTCAATTCTTGGTGCAGGCACAGATTGTGCCTTGTCTTCGGGTATTGCTTTAGGCGGTTTTTTCGACTCTTTATTGGCTTGAATTTCTTTAGTTGGCTCGATTTTGCGAGGTTTAGGCGCAGCCTTAGGTTCAGGTGCAGGCTTAGGCTTAGGTTGCGGTAGGACGTTATCTTCCGCATCCGTTGCAGTATGTAATTTCACCACAGGCGCAGTCGATGCCATCAGCGACAGGGCCATGCTGTGGGCGGGCAGCTCTGCTCCAATGGCTAAAGCCGGTTTGGCGGGCGTGGCTAATCCGTAAAATATGTGCAAAGCCCCTGAAACTAGGGCGCAAATAAGATAGCGAGAAAAATTCAAACCAATTCCAACTCTGTTGCGATATCGAGAATTAACGCAAGGTTACACTCGAATACGAATGAGATCAATTATCAATTGCATTTGATCATTAATTTCCATAACATCGCTATCAATCATTCACTTTACTCGCAGCCCATTTATGCAAATTGATCTAACCAATCCTGAAGTGGTAGGGCAGCATACGCCCGATCCACTGCGCTTTGCGTTTAGTAAAAAGCGCGCCGCTCATGCTGGCGGCATGTCGCACATAGTGCCGGCGCAGCAGGTGCAATCAACCTTGATGCAGGCCTATGCAACGCCACCCCGTTTGGCCAATACACCAAGATGTCTTTATCTGCATGTTCCCTTTTGCCGAGTCCGTTGTACCTTTTGTAATTTTTTTCAGTACGCCTCAAGCAAGGCATTGATTGCCCGCTATGTAGAAAGTCTCTGTGAAGAGATCCGCTGGAAAGCCACATCCATCTGGGCTCAAGCCGCACCCTTTCAGGCGGTGTATATCGGGGGCGGGACACCGACAGATCTCAGTGGTGAGCAAATTCTGCGCATCATGGCGGAGATCAAGCGCCAATTTCCACTGACGCCCGATTGCGAAATTACGTTAGAAGGTCGGGTAAATCGCTTTAGTGAGGACAAATTTGAAGCGGCTCTTGAGGCGGGAATTAACCGCTTTTCCTTTGGTGTACAAAGTTTTAATACCCAAGTGCGTAAGAGTGCTAAACGTTTGGATGATAGGGAGCATGTGCTGGCGCAATTAAGCCAATACGTTAGCTATAACGCTGCTCCGATTGTGATCGATCTGTTGTTTGGTTTGCCCCACCAAACCATGGAAATTTGGCAGCAGGATCTCAATGATTATCTAGCCAGTGGTGTGCATGGTGTTGATTTATATCAGTTACTTGAGATGCAGGGCATTCCGATGGCCAGCCTAGTTGAACAAGGCAAATTGCCAATGCCAGCTGATACGCAGATGAAAGCCAGCATGTACGCTTTGGGTGTCGCTTTTATGGAGCGTCACTATCAGCGCCGCGTGAGCGTCAGTCATTGGGCGAACGATAACCGTGAGCGCAGCATTTACAATTCTTTAGCCAAAACCACTGCCGAGATTATGCCCCTTGGGGCCGGTGGCGGGGGCAATTTAAATGGGTTGCAGATGATGCAAACCCGCAATCTTGACCAATATATTCAATCTATTACTGAACGCCAATACCCAGTGCCAATGCTGCTGCGCACCCACCCGCATCATGGTAGCCATGCCTGTATTAAAGCCGCATTTGATAAAGGCGTGCTGGCAAGTGCTGCACTGGATAAGGCTGCGGGTGCAGGTACGTTTAACGCGGCTAAACCGCTATTTGAGGCGTGGCAGCGTAATGGTTTAGTGACCCTCAGCGCGAGTCCCGTGGCGGAAGGCGGCTATGAATATGTCACCCTCACCTTGGCGGGCCAGTTTTGGGCCGTCACCCTATCGCAAATCTTAATTGAAGTGCTGCAGACCAATCTGGCCACTGCCGCTTAAGAGGAAATCCTATGTCGATTGACGTTAATCATGCACTACCACAACGGGTCACCACGATGCTGGCGACCGATCCCCACACGCCAGTGACCATCATGGCAATAGAACTCAATGCCAGCGAAGGTGAGATCACCCGTTGTTTACCTGAAACAATGGCGCAGTTCACCTCCGGTGATCGGGCTGAACATATTTTGAGCCAATTACCATCCTGGGGCCGGCTCACGACCATTGTGGCTGCTGCAGGCTCCATTTTTGAAGTTAAAGCCGATTTTCCTAAGGGCAAAATGGCACACGGTTTTTACAACTTGATGGGCAAAGCAGGGCAACTGCATGGGCATCTGCGAATCGATCTGATAACAGACATCGCCTTTGTTTCTAAGCCGTTTCGCGGCATGGAGAGTTTTTACATCGGTTTTTTCACCGCCAAAGGGGAATGTATGTTCAAGGTTTATCTCGGGCGTGACAAAAAACGTCAATTATTTCCAGAACAAAAAGAATTGTTTAACCAACTAAAACAGGAACTATGTGCATGATAGATATGATTGATAAAACTCAGCGTTTACAGGATCGCATTAGCCCAGAGATCCAGCAATTTCGTGATAGCCGCCTTTGCTTGCAATTGGCCAGTATCGATACCGAGGGGTTTGCGCATGCCAGTTATGCCCCTTTCGTGTACCAAGATCTGTGTTATTACATTTTGATTAGCGATTTAGCAAATCATGGGCAGAATCTCAAACAAAACAACAAAGTAGGTATCATTCTTTTGGATGATGAAGCGAGTGCCAAAGATGTGTTTGCCCGACGTCGTCTCAGTTATACCGCATTGGCGGAGTTGGTTGAGCGCGATACTGACACTTGGCAAGCGGTAACGGATGCCCTCTATCATCGCGCCGGAGAAACCAGCAGAACCTTAAGTGGACTGCAAGATTTTAACCTCTACCGCTTGCGCCCGCTGCGTGGCCGTTATGTCAAAGGTTTTGGGAAGGCCTATGAAATTGATGCGGACGAATTGCCTAAAGTGACGGCGCTCGACGAAAGCAATATCAAAGGCCACATTGCGGTGTAATGGCCAATTAATATCACTATCAATGACGACTGGAGTCGCGGTCTGCCAGCCCTGTGGGAGCGGGCCACTGCGGCCCGAGGAAAGAATGATGAAACCAAACAAACTAGCTTGTTGTATTGCGGTTATCTGTGCTCAAGGCGTGCTGCCGACTCCGGTGTTGGCGGCAGAGGAATATTATCTGGATGAAGTTGTGGTATCGGCCACGCGCTCAGAACAACAAGTACGCGATATTGCCGCTTCTGTTACCAGTGTGGATGCCACTAAGATTGAAAAATCCATGGCACAGGATCTGAAGCAAGCATTGGCCGATGAACCCGGCGTAAGTTTATCCGGTAATGGCCGTTTTGGGTTCGCGGGGGTCAATATTCGTGGCCGTGATGCCAACTATGTTAAAACCCTTATCGACGGTGTCGAGCTGCCTGCAAGCTATAACCCTGGGGCAGATATGATGCGTAAATATAACAATACGATAGAGCTAGATACGCTCGCGGTGGTCGAGGTTAACAAGGGCCCGATTTCCAGCTTGTATGGCAGTGACGCCCTCGCCGGCGCGGTGGTGATGCGTACTAAGGCTCCCGCCGATCTTCTGGGTGAGGGAGAGGGCAGTGCCTTGGGGGTGAAAACCGCTTACGCGAGTGCTGACGACAGTTTTAAAGGCTCCGCCGAGATGGCAAATCGCACTGGCGATCTCGAAACCATGCTTATTTACACTCACCGTAAAGGTCATGAGCGACAAACTCATGGTGGGGCTGATGTGACGGGGGATACTCGTGGCGAAGCCGATCCCTTAAGTTACGATTCAGACAACCTACTGGCTAAAGCCTATTATCAACTTAATGCCGATCA
>NZ_JBOFMC010000014.1:0-14800 GCF_051658185.1 Shewanella sp.
CCTTTGTTTTACCTCAATAAAAGGTGATACTACTGCGCAGCTTAACCGCGCTAAAATTGACCTTGACAGCCGTTAACACGCACATTAGCGCACTTAAAACTCCGTTTTGCGGCCTTCGTAGGTGGCGCACATTTGCGCAGCAAATACTGGATCGTATGGGCGCAGGCCACTCATCACTAAGGTTTTCATCCCCGTTCCGACTAACCGTTCGCCACAATGCAACTCAAAATGCAACGTCACATCACCGCGTTTGCCCGCAATGGTGAGCGCTTGTCCCACTAAAGAGAGCCTCACATCCACAAAATCAAGGGTAATCAAATCAAAGGACATACTTTCGTAAATCACCAAGGGGCGCTCAGGATTGATCATCACCTGATGTTGCTCCATTAACGGGATCAAAATATCGATAAAGTTATGCCCCGAAAAGGCCACATATTGCTGAATAAAAGCCGCCGTTTGCGCATCGCAGCGACTCACGTCCCCCTGACGACTGACATTAAGGTAAACCTTATCGCGGCTGTCACAAATCGAAAAATCCGCCCCAACCTGCTCAGGGAATTGCAGTTCAACGCCATCGCCCACCATCCCGGCAAAGCTAAATTTCATGTTTTGGCTAAGGCCATATTGGGTCAACACTAAGGCAAACAATAAATCCCCAGGCACACAAAAGCGCTTTGCGCCCACATCATGGATGGGATTAAAGTCCTGGGCAATTTTTTTGGCGAAGTCACTGGCTTGTTGTGCTGAAACGCAAATAGATTGATTTTGCTTAGAAAAATAAGGCGCTAGAAACATATACACTCGATTTAAAATGGCTTAAGAAAAGGGCAAGTTCACAACAGATTGACCAGCATACCTTAATTTAGGGATTTCACTCACCCGATGTCTTACCCTCCCAGAGGGGAAGCAACGTAAGCCTCATCGGGATATGTGCAAAGCCAAGCGGCAAGCGATGGCGTCTGACACCCCATCGCCCCAAACAAACAATCGAAAACTTAAGGCTTCAAGCCCAAAGCCAAGATCCCCGCCGTACCATGCTAGCCTTTAGGCCGTACCCCTAAGGTATGACAAATCGCGTAGCTCAATTCGGCGCGATTTAAGGTGTAAAAATGAAAATCCTTGACCCCCTCGCGGGACAGCACTTTGACCATATCAATCGCCACATTCGCACCCACCAGCTGCCGGGTCGCGGCATCGTTGTCGAGGCCATCAAACTGCTGATGTAACCAACTGGGCAAGCTCACATTGGTCATACCGGCAAAGCGTTTTAGCTGCGTGAAGTTAGTTACCGGCAGAATACCGGGGACAATTTCGACATCGATCCCCGCCGCAACACAGCGGTCACGAAAACGTAAGTACGATTCCACATCAAAGAAAAATTGAGTAATCGCCCGGCTCGCCCCCGCATCAATTTTACGCTTAAGGTTAATCAAGTCGGCCTGAGCATTGGGCGCATCGGGATGCACCTCTGGATAAGCCGCCACCGAAATATCAAAGTCGGCCACAGAGCGCAGCAGGCTCACTAAATCCGCGGCAAACCGAGTCGGTTTAGGGCTACCTGCCGGTAAATCCCCGCGCAGCGCCACGATGTCCCGGATGCCCGACTGCCAATACTGCTTCGCCAACGCTAACAATTCTTCATCACTGGCATCGACTAAGGTTAAATGCGGCGCCGCCACTAAGTTCGTTTCTTGCTGAATCCGTTCAATCACGCCGTGGGTGCGATCACGTACGCCCGAGTTTGCCCCATAGGTGACAGAGACAAACTTAGGATTAAGCGGCGCTAAACGACGAATAGAATTCCACAGGATCTGCTCCATTTCGGGGGTCGATGGCGGAAAAAACTCAAAAGAAACATTAATATCGCCATTAAGCTCCGATAAGCTCTGGTTTAGCGAATGTGCATGTTGTGCATGATGAAAAGCCATGTAAATTTCCTCAACCGCCCGAGTGCGACAGGGTCGCGCAACGAGTACGACTATAAATGCAAAAGTGTTATTCGTGTCATTAATGCAGAAGTTTAATCTATATGGACGTTTGGACGTCTATATGTCCACATACTAGAGAAACTGGCCGTTAAGTCAAGCTCAAAAAAACCATTTATGGCATTTTCTTCGCGCGGGGTGGCCACGGGGATGCTAACCAACAAAAAAGGACTCGAATGAGTCCTTTAAGCGAATGAATTGATAACTATTCTTGCAAAAGATCGCGGCAGATCTGCGTCAAATCCGACTGCACGGCAGCGGCCGTCACGGCGCGCCCGGCTCCCGGACCGCGGATGATCAAGGGGTTACCTTGGTAGAAGGCGCTGCGAATCACAAACACATTATCTCCGGGGGTTAAATTGGCGTAGGCGTGGCTCGCATCAATCCACTGCAACCCGACCTCGGCCTTTAGCTCGCCATCGCGATTATCGAGGGAGGCGACGTATCTAAGCACCTTATTTTGCTCGGCGGCCGCCGCATATTGCTGCAAGAGATCCGCATCTAACTCACCAATGCGCGCCACAAATTGCTCTAGGGGAATATCGGCAAGCTGTGGCGGCACTAAGGAGCGCAGTTCTATATCCTCAAGCTCGATCTCAAGACCGATTTCACGGGCTAAAATCAGCAGTTTGCGCTGCATATCCCGGCCAGAGAGATCATCGCGCGGATCCGGCTCGGTGATCCCTAACGCCTTAGCCTCCATCACCAATTCAGAGAACGGCTTACTGGTATCGTATTTTTCAAATAGCCAGCACAGTGTGCCCGAAAAAATGCCGCCCACGGCTTCGACACTGTCGCCACTGTTACGCAAATCATTCAGCGCATGCTGGATTGGCAGGCCCGCGCCGCAGCTCGCGTTATAGCGCCAAAACAGCCGACGATTGGCAAGCTGCTGTTTCAACTCGCGATAAAATGGCAATGGTCCAGAGCCCGCAAGTTTATTCGCACTCACAATATGGATGCCGCGCTCAAACAACTCAGGATATTGCAGGGTTAAACTGGCGCTGGCACTGATATCTAAGGCCACCAGCTCATCGCAGTGCAGCTCGGTTAACTGCTCGAATAAATGCTCATACTGCCAAGGTGTTGCCTGCGCGTCAAACGCCGCTCGCCAGCAAGTTAACTCAATTCCGTCATTAGTAATCAATGCCTTACTGGAGCTCACTAAGCCCACCAGCTCCACTTTGGCCTCAAGCTCACGGTCAAGTTTAGGGGAAATACTGTTAAATAATTCGAGCCAAGCTTCACCAATATTGCCAATCCCTAGCAGCAATACCCCAATGCGTTTACGCGGGCCAGCGCAGCGGCGATGCACCTTTTGGGTCAACAAATTAACTTGGGATTGGGGCACGAGCGTCACAAGACTTAAGTCACCACTAAACAATGGCTTAGCATCGCGACTCAATAAACGAGCAAAGCTGCGGCGATAGTGCTCGGCATCGGCACTCACCAGCGCCACTAAGCCAAGCTCGGTATTAATTTGCAAATCTTTAATGCCGAGAACTTCGGCCTGCGCCTCTAACAATTTTTGTACTTGTTTTTGGTTTTCAGCGGTATAGGCAAGCTCAAGCCGTTGATGCGCCGATAACCAATGGGCCAGCGGCGTTAATCCTGCGGCGCTGAGTTGCTCAAGCAAACTGGTCACATCGCCGGCGATCTTAAAGCCAAATAACACCACCGCATTCAGATTGGTCACCACCGGCGCACTCGCTGAGGAGCTGTGGGGCGCGATTAAGGTGAAGTCGGTGTGGGGGGCGTAGCTTGAGCGCACAGCCAAGCTCACCTCAGTGTTAAACAGTGGCTGCAAAGTGCGAGAATGCAACACGGGCGAGCCTAACCGCGCTAAGCGGTCGGCCTCGGCAAGGGACATGCTTTTAAGCAATTTGGCATCGGGGATCTTATTTGGATCGGCGTTGAACACCCCTTCCACATCGGTCCAAATAGTCACGCGCTCAATATCGGCTAAGCTGGCAATGAGGCTGGCGCTAAAGTCTGAGCCATTGCGCCCAAGTAACAGAGTATCGCCGCGCTCGTTGGCACAGATAAAACCGGTGATCACTAAACGCTCATGCGGGTGAGCGGCCAATAACGCCTGCACTTTAGCGCGAGATTCTGACACGCGAATTTGCGGTACGGCGGCCTCATCGGCCACCAAAATCGAACAGGCATCCACGTGGCTTGCGGCCACTCCCGATTCACGCAGCAGCGCCGCCATCAGCCGCGCCGACCAGCGCTCGCCAAAACTCACCACATGATTAATTTGGTAGTCGTTGCGTACATCTAAAGATAACAGACTGATGAGCTGGGCTTTATCTGTGGTTAAACGCTCACGCAGATCCTGAGCCTGCTCGCTGGATAACAACTGTTCAATCAAGCCTTGCTGATAGCTGATTAAGACGTGTAATTCCTCTTGCCATAATTGATTGCTATCGCGCAGCGACAACAACTTAAATAAAAAGTTAGTGGTTTTACCCGCAGCAGACACCACCACCAGATCATCACTGTGACCATGGGTTAACAGAATATGGGCCACTCGGCGATAACAATCGGCATCGGCTAAGCTGGAACCACCAAATTTATGTAAGTGACAACGTGCCATCTCGAATCCCTCTACTGACAAGCCGCGACGGCGGCCAATCCTGCTTGAATATCTGCAACTAAATCCTCGGCATCTTCAATACCCACCGACAAACGCAATAAGGTGTCGGTGATGCCGGCTTCAAAACGTGCCTCAGGTGCCATCGCCCTGTGGGTCATGGTCGCGGGCACCGCCACTAAACTCTCAACGCCGCCCAAACTCTCGGCAACGCTGAATAATCTTAAGGCCTCTAAAAAAGCGACCACTGCGGCCTCGCCGCCCTTAAGCTCAAAACTCAGCATGGCGCCAAAGCCTGTTTGTTGCTTGGCGGCAATGGCATGGCCGGGGTGATCCGCAAGGCCTGGATAATAGACTTTGCTGACTACGGGGCTGTGACTGAGTAACGCCACAATCCGCTGGGCATTGCGTTGGTGCTCGCGAATGCGTACGGCTAAAGTGCGCAGGCCCCGCAGGGTTTGATAACTGTCAAAGGCGCTGCCGGTTAAGCCTAAGGTATTTGACCACCAATGTAAGGTCTCACCGAGTTGGGGATCTTTAGCGATCACCGCCCCGCCCACCACATCGCTGTGGCCATTAATGTATTTGGTGGTGGAGTGGATAACGATATCCGCGCCCAACGCGATAGGTTGCTGCAATATCGGCGATAAAAAGGTGTTATCGACCACCACGAGTGCACCCACCTCATGGGCGGCGGCGGCGATAGCGGCAACATCGACCACTCGCAGTAGCGGATTCGAGGGGGTTTCTAGCCACACCATTTTAGGCCGCAAAGCGAGGGCGGCAGCCAAGGCTTGACTGTCGGTTTGATCCACCACTTTTAAGCTAAATTGGCCTTTTTTTGCCAAGTGGGTGAATAACCGATACGAGCCGCCGTAACAATCATGGGGCACCACCAATAAATCATCAGAGCTCAGCAAGGTGGTCACTAAGGTAATCGCCGCCATGCCCGAGGCGGTAACCACTGCGGTGCTACCTTGCTCGAGCTTGGCAAGGGCCTCGGCTAACTGGCAACGGGTCGGGTTACCAGAGCGGCTATAGTCAAATTCGCGAGGATTTTTATGACCATCGAAGGCGTAATTCGTCGATAGGTAAATTGGCGGCACGACCGCGCCATATTGGGTATCGCTTTCAATCCCCTGACGCACTGCCAATGTGGCTAATTGACGCTCGGCCATAGTAAACTCCTCAATTGAATAGACTAATAAAGATGTCTGGACGGCTAAATGTACCTAAGCCCAATGGCATCGTCAATAGGCGTTAAGACGTTTAGACGTCTAAACATAAAGAAATCTGTTTGCAATCGCTCAGAAATCGTAGCAATAATTTGACTGTCGTGTGTAAGGGGTTAAAATCGGCCCCGAATTTCGCGTTATAACAGGTGAGTCAATGACTGAATGGAATGGGGAATATATCAGCCCCTATGCTGAACATGGCAAAAAGAATGAGCAGGTAAAAAAAATTACTGTGTCTATTCCGCTCAAGGTGCTTAAAGTCCTCACGGACGAACGCACTCGTCGTCAGGTCAACAACCTGCGCCACGCGACGAATAGCGAACTGTTGTGCGAAGCATTTTTGCACGCCTACACGGGCCAGCCGCTGCCTGATGACGCCGATCTGTCGAAAGATAGCCCTGACAGCATTCCCGCCGAAGCTAAGCGGTTAATGGATCAGATGGGCATTGAGTGGGAAGACATGGAATAGCGATAGCGCTCCGACCCCACATCACCCCGTCCTCCTAGGGATCGTTAATACTCATCGCGCGATGGATATTAACGATCCCTATTTTTTTAGATGGAAGCCTATGTTCTCAATGATAGATCCCCAGACGCTCGCACTTGCATCCGTGATTGTGTTTTTCGGCGCCCTCACCCAGAGCCTGATTGGCTTTGGCCTAGCCGTCGTCGCCAGCCCGCTGCTGTACATTGTCGATCCCCAACTCGTGCCTGCACCTGTGATCGTCATGGGATTTTCCATCGCCCTTCTCACCCTATTGCGTGAACGCGGCCATTTAGAATTCAATGGCTTGCAATATGCGCTCATCGGTCGGGTGCCCGGCGGCTTTATCGGTGCGAGCCTATTACTCTTTGCCCCGCAGCCGGTTCTCGGGCTGGCGATTGCCGCCATTGTAACGGTGGCCGTGGTACTGAGCTTGTATAAATTCAGCCTCCCCGTGAATAAAGCCACCTTATTTGGAGCGGGGGTGGTCTCGGGGATCTTTGGCAATATCGCCGCCATTGGCGGCCCACCGATGGCGATTTTATTGGCGGGTAAGGAGGCTTCGCAGTTTCGCGCCGCGCTATCGGCCTTCTTTATTTTTAGTTCGACCATTGCCTTGGCGATTCTTGGGGTGACGGGCCTACTTGAACTCAAGCATTTCTGGCTGTCGCTAATGCTATTGCCCTCGGTCTTTTTAGGCTATCTCGTGGCGGGCAAACTGGTGGGCAGCGTTGATAAACATAAAACCAAAATAGCGACTTTAGCCATTTGCGCCATCAGCGCCTTAGTGCTCATGGTCAAGTCTGTGCTGGAGTTATTACCGCAATAATCCCCTGCCAATCGCAGCCAATTGAAACCAATCGCAGCCAATCGCAGCCATAAAAAAAGCACCGATAATCGGTGCTTTTGGTTAGTGGGGATGTGTGTTGTCAGCCATTTCAGCCTCCAGCAAGCGCGTGTAAGCGAGGCTCATAACGCTATCTTGCATGACTAAATAAGCACCACTCCTTTCGCGCACATCCTTTAACACATATCCCTTGACGCAAATCCTTTAGCGCACATCCCCTTTGGCTTCAATGCCTTAACTTAAATAGCTTTGGCCCGCATATACGATAAAGTGTCTCAGTGCGAGTACGCCGGTTAAGCTGGCACAGGCCACCATAATCATGGCGCCCTTAGTGTGGCGGGTCGCTGCAGGCAGCAGCATAAACAGCAGTGGAATACCAAAGCCAATCCCTACTACACCAATCCAGAATACGCTTGCCCATACGCCAGAGGTGAGTGAGGCCAGCGCCGCAGCCGCCGCACCGCCCTTAAAGTACAAGGCGCAGAACATCATAAACAGGAACATGATTTCGATGGCCATCACTGGCAGCTCTAAGCCATGCATTTTGGCTAAGGTCTTGTCGTGACTGTCGGTTTTGAACATCACCAGTGCCAGCAGCGCATTGGCCGCCGCCCCCGCTGATAAGCCAGAGACCAAAAACAGGGCTGGCAATACCGCAGTGTTTAGCATCGGATAAGCATTCATGGCCGAGATCAAGAAGCCCGTGTAAGCACCCACACCAATGGCGAGGACAAACAATAGCACTTCAATCAGCTTTCTAAAGGGCATCAGCAGCTTAGCGATAGGCGCTAAGAAACCTAAGCCCCACTTTGGCAAATCGTCACGCAATACTAAAATCGCGTAGGCAAATGCCAAGGGAGAGTAAGCCAGCAGCGCTATTACCCCAATCGCCATCACTGACTGGAAGTTGTAGTTGATGAGGATCAACCAGAAGTGGAAAGGCTTAGTTAAATCAAACACTAAACAAGCCAAACCTAGGCTGATGGCCACAGGACCAATAATCGCCGCGGCCTTGAGAATATTGCTCTCAAGCTGCGTTTGTTCTTGATTGAACCAACGCAAACCAATCCCAATCAACAAACTGCCGGCGGATAAACCCGCCATAAACAGGTAAACAGCGATGACCCAATGCCAAGTGACGGGATCATATTGCGCCATATCGCCCCAAGTATTATTCATAATCAAATCCCCCCTCTTTTGGTAGGAACGCGATATACCCTAGGTTTGGTGCCTAAATGGGTCTTATCTTGGTAAGTGATCTTAGTATTGAGCAGTGTGGCCACCTCACTCTGCGGGTCATTAGCATCGCCAAACACTAAGGCATCGGTCGGGCATACGCTCACGCAGGCAGGCTCTTCGCCACGGGCTAAGCGAGTGTCCTTACAGAAGTTACACTTGTCTGCCACTTTGGTTTCAGGATTCATAAAACGCACTTTGTAGGGGCAAGCCGCCACGCAGTACATACAACCGACACATTTATCCTCACGGATTGAGATAATGCCATCCTCGCCCACATAGGCGGCGCCCGTTGGACACACCTTCACGCAAGGCGCGTCTTCACACTGCTGGCACGATACTCTATGGTATTTAAAGTGCAGGTTAGGCATCTCACCAAAAGGCCCTTCTACCCGCACCTGTAAGCGAGTCACGCCTTCTGGGACGCCATTTTCACTGCGGCAAGCCACGTTACAGGCTTGGCAGCCGATGCACTTGTTCTCATCGTGCACCATTACATATCTTTTTGTCATTTGAGCCTCCAATTAGCGTTTTGCCAGCGTGACGCCAGTGGTATGAATATTCATGCCACACACAGGGGCGGTCGCGTGGGGCAATAAGTTTCCGCAGTGGATACCTTTGCCAGTCGCTCTAACCAACTCTTTGTTTTTAGAGCCAAAGCCCATATAGGCAAACAGGGTATCAGGGCGAATGCCCGGCGTGACTAACGCATGCCCGTCTTCGCTGCCGACACTGCTGGTCAGGCGGATAGGATCGCCATTGCTGATCCCTAACTTGCCGGCGGTCACTGGGTGCACCCATACCGCGTTATCGGACATCAGATTGGCTAACATGGGGATATTGTGGGTCGCACCATTGGTGTGCACCGCCACTTTGCCCTGAATAATATACAGTTCGTCAGGCTGTTTAAGATTCACTTCGCGGTATTTAATCACCCCGCGTCCTGGCGCCATGGCTTCAACCTTGGCGGAGGTTAATTCAATCTTGCCACTTGGGGTTTTAAAGGTGAGCGCGCTGGCATAGGTGCCATCCTCATCCACCGGACGGGCCGCCGGATAAGCCGCTGCAAATTCCGCCACCATTTTGGGTTCGCGCAGCATGATAGGCTTACCAAAGCTGACAAAACCCTCATCTTTAATGCGCCGCAGCAGCGTCGCATCGCGGTTAACCTGCATCAGTTGCAGCGTTTCAATATTCTCCCAAGGATAAAACTCGCCTAAACCGAGGGCGTGGCCAATATCCTTAAAGATTTGCCATGAAGGACGGGTATCCCCCAAGGTTTCAACCACCCGTTGGCGCACATAGTAGGCAGGGTTTTTACCTGACTTGTCAGCGATTTCCTCATCGCGTTCAAGGTAAGTTGACTCAGGTAAAATCACATCGGCATAGGCCGCGGTTTCACTGATATACACATCGCAAACCGCCACAAAGTCGAGTTTTTTCAACGCTTCAACCACTCGCGCTCTGTCGGTCATGGTTTGCATCGGGTTAGTACGCGACATCACCCAGCCATGCAGTTGGTACGGCACCGCGCTTAAGGTGGCATCCAAAATGGTTTGATAAATCCCGCCCGAGCTCCACATCATGGCGTATTGCTCGTCCACTTGGTCGATACGTTTCGCCGTGGGTTTAGGCATGTCCTTCACGCCGGGTTTAGCCAGTACCGGCGCCACCGCTTCCCCAGCTAATTTATTGTAATCACCTGGTTTTTGGCCGATATAAATCCCGCCCTTGCGCTCAATGTTGCCAATCAGCACATTGGCGGCGTACAAGGCGCGGCGCATTTCAAACTCTTCGGTGGTAAAGGTGGCTCGGTGGCCAAAATCCACCACGGCATGGGGGGCTTTAGCGGCGTATTCGCGGGCAATGCGGCGAATATCTTTGGCAGGCACGTCGGAGATACCTTCAGCCCATTCAGGGGTATAGGCTTTGACCTCGGCGGCAAAGGCGTCAAACCCTTCGACATAACGCTCAACAAAGGCCTTGTCGTAGAGATGTTCTTCAATCAATACATGGCACAGTGCGAGAGCAACCGCGACGTCGGTGCCGGGACGAATGGCGTACCATTCATCGGCTTTATCGGCAACGATAGAGAATCTTGGCTCAAACACCACCAGCTTAGCGCCTTTATCCATTTGCGCCGCCATCATGCCGCGGGTTTCGGACATGTTGATGCCTTCGTACAGGTTATGGCCGAAGTTAATGATGTATTTTGAGTTACTTAAATCACGGCTTACCTTAGTGCCAAACATGGCCTTGGCGGCAATTTCATAACCACCTGGGCAAGTCGATGCATGGGTAAAGGTATTTGGGCTACCAAACGCTGTGGCAAGGTGAAAAATATGATTAGATAGCGAGCCCGATTTTGACGAGAAAGCCACGGCCTCAGGGCCATGCTCTTTTTTGATTTTATTCAGGTTATCTGCAATAAGCTGATAGGCTTCATCCCAACTGATCTCGGCCCATTTGCCTTCACCGCGCTCACCCACCCGCTTAAGGGGTTTGACGATCCGCTGTGGATCGTACAGTAAACTATGGCCAGCACCACCGCGGGCACAGACTTTACCGCCAAAGGATTTGGCCGCCTTGTTACCGCTAATGTAGACGTTTTTACCTTCAATCACCCGCGCCGAAATTGGGCAACGGGTAGAGCACATTTCGCAAATGCTGGCAATGTCTTTGCCCATGCCCTTTAGCTGTTTACTCTCTAGCGCCGCTAAGCTGCCCGGTAGCAAACTGGCTAAGGCACAGGTTGCACCGCTCGCCCCAGCGCCCTTTAAAAAGGCTCGCCTATTAAGCTCTATCATGGTTACCTCCATCACGCTCACCCCGCCCTGACACCGCCCTCATGGCGCGTTCAAGCTGCGGTTTGTTCACTGATTATTTATATTTTTGGTCATACGAGCGTCACAGCATCCCACTGGATTGCCATCACCTTGCAGCACGCGGCAACACTCATCATCTGCGAGGATTGTGACGCTCAAGGGGCTTAGGCCGATATTGTGGTAAACCACATAGGGAAGGGGTGCGTGATCTAACGCACCTAAAAGCGAAAAAGACACAAGAAAACTGTGAATAGGATCAACAGCAGTTGTTAGTTAATTGCTGCGAAAGCGTATGATCTTATGAGGGTAATAACAGGATGACATGCGCTGCCTTAATCGACGAGCTCAATCTCGAGTGCATGGAGTAAGCGGATAGCTTGGTCGTAGCTAAATTTCGCGCCTTTAATTTTATTGTTAAAAATATCAATATCATAATGCGAGGCTTGGCTGAAATCCGCGCCAAGTAATTGGGTGCGACCAAACAGACTGTGGCTAAAATCTGTGTCGCGAAAATTGGCTTGATTAAAGCTGCCCTCGCGAAAATCAACATCGTGGGCCTTGCACGCCTGCATCGTGACCTCATCAAGCGACAACCCCATAAACGAACTGTCGTTAAGAATGCATAAGGTAAACGACAAGGGCGCGGCAAAGGCCAACCTTGACCATGTGGCGTAGGTCCAATCAATCCCGACTAGCTTACATTCTACAAACTCCACCCCATTGAACTGGCACAGTGGCACCTTGAGTAAACTTAAGTTGCAGCGCACAAAGCGGCAGTCGATAAACTGACACCGCCGAAACGTGCTCTCGCTAAACTGACAATCGACAAACTCGCAATCTTCAAAGACGATTCCCTGCCATTGCTGCCCATTCTCAGACAAGCCCTTAAAGTGCTCCCCCAAAAAGCCGTCCTCCTGTGATGCCGCCCGCGCCATCATCATCGATGTCATCAACTCACCTTACTCATTTAAAAAATCCATTCGTCCCATCATACCAAGTTACATGGGGGCAACGCCGGCAAGCTCGCAGCCGCCCATGGCTCAAGGCCCACAAACAAGGGCGCAGACTTACATGCAAACATCGATACAAACATCCGTGCAAACATCTGTGCGAACATCTGTGCAAGCGCCTAGGCAAACATCGGCGCAGACATCAGTGCAAACTTCTGTGCAAGCGCCTAGGCACACACACTATATCAGCTTGAGAGAATGATAACGAAAGTCCTTCTCCGCCAACCTCTTTGCCTAAGATCTCGCCCACAGTTCGGCATAAATAGCCGTGGCAAATTTCGTCAAAAAAGGTAGAATGGCGCCACTTTTTCGCGGCTGTCTAACAGGGTTAACTCGGATTAATGGTTAGCATTTTCGAGCAAAATGGTACGGGGCGCTCCCGCTTTAGCAGACCACAATCCTTGTGGTGCCAACCTTGCTCGAGGTTTGTTTCTTCCGTTTTATTATCACCACCCCCCTTTCCTTCAAATCCGCCCGAAAATACGACTTTTGCTGTTCAACGCGTAACATCAAATCCCGCCAGCAGGCGCCGAGCATTCGCAGCTCTGCCACTGGCAAATAATAAAAAGGTTTTACTCACCCAGGCACGCTTTCGACACTACGCCCGAGTACAAACCAACACCGATAACCACCTTATCCCTACACTCTCTACCCTAAGGAATACTCGTCATGAGTCTTGCTGATTCCGTATTAGCCGTGAACAACGATTTACCCATCCGCACCGACAGCCCCGTCCATAGCGGCAAGGTGCGTAGCGTTTACTGGCTAACCGATGCCGACAGCCGCCGATTAATTGCCACCAAGGGCTACAATGTGCCCGAAGATACGCCACTTGCCATTATGGTGATTAGCGATCGTATCTCTGCCTTCGACTGCATCTTCCACGGTGAAGGCGGCTTAAAAGGCATTCCAGGTAAAGGCGCGGCATTAAATGCCATTTCTAATCATTGGTTTAAGTTATTTGCCGAAAACGGTTTAGCCGACAGCCACATTTTAGATATTCCGCATCCCTTCGTGTGGATCGTCCAAAAAGCCCGGCCGATTAAAGTCGAAGCCATTTGCCGCCAATACATTACCGGCTCCATGTGGCGCGCCTACTCCAAGGGCGAGCGCGTATTCTGTGGTATCACCCTGCCTGAAGGTTTAGAAAAAGATCAAAAACTGCCTGAGTTACTGATCACCCCTTCAACCAAAGGCATTTTAACCGGGATCCCCGGTGTGCCCGCGCAGGATGACGTTAACATCAGCCGCAGCGATATCGAGGCCAACTACCAAGCCTTTGGTTTTGAAAAGGTAGAAGATATCGACCTGTACGAAAAGCTGTTAAAAGACGGCTTTAAGGTGATTTCAAAAGCATTGGCCGACCTTGACCAAGTGTTTGTGGATACCAAGTTCGAGTTCGGTTATGTGACCGATAAAAACGGCAACTCAAAACTGATTTATATGGATGAAGTGGGCACGCCCGATTCCTCCCGCATTTGGGACGGCGCCGCCTACCGCGATGGCCAGATCCTTGAAAACTCGAAGGAAGGCTTCCGCCAATTCCTGTTAAATCATTTCCCCGATCCGGATATTCTGCTCAACAAGGACAGAATGCCAGAGCGCGAAGCCCTCGCCCGCGATAATGCCCTGCCACTTGAGGCGATGATGCAAGTGTCGCGCACTTACACCGGCATCGCCGAGAAGGTGACTGGCGCGGCAATTCCGCTGCCAGTCAATCCAAAGGCAGATATTATTAAGATCCTACGGGAAGAGTATGATCTGATTGTGTAATCAGCTCTGCTGTGGGTGAGTCATCAAATCTGAGGTTTTGAGTGGTTTACCCAAAACTGAAATAGAAAAGGCGCTTAGGCGCCTTTTCTACAGTCCGAGATGCAGGTCAATCAGATGCATGTATTGGTCAATAAATATTCATGCTCTTGCCCTGCCTTGCCTTGCCTTGCCTTGCCGGTGAGATCTTTACCTTCACGTAGTACTTGAATGGCAGCATTGATATCAAAAGTAGGTGTGGTCATAAATCATCTCTTTTTGGTATAGCTTAAAGAAATGATACAGAAATTTGAACACTCCCGAGTATGTCTTGACTCACCGGGAGCGTCCATATATGGCTCGTTAAACGCTTTTGCCCTAGCTCTTCCAATTTACTTGGATTTGTTGCTTTTCAAGCATAAAGTAAACTGTTTCTCGGCCATTCGCCTTCTTACCAAATATTCCCAATTCAACTAATCCTTTCAAAGCAGTTGAAGCAGTATTATAAGAACATCCAAGATTTTTTTGCACATTAGCAGCAGTAAATTCTGTGGCCGTGCCGCTTTTTGCCACAAGAAACACAACTCTTTGTTTTTCATTGAGCTTTCGATATAAGCCTGAAGTCATGATCCATGTATTAAATGCTTCAATATCATCGGCAGACTTTTTATAAGCATCTTTGAATTTCTGAATTGCTCTTAAGATAACGTTACACTGGTATTCTACAAAATACGTCAGATCCATCTCATCCGTTTCAGTATATAAATAGGATTTTCCATACTTAACTGGTGCTGCTTTTAAAAGCGTACTGATTGCGATGTATCTAAACGCTG
>NZ_JBOFMC010000015.1:0-15635 GCF_051658185.1 Shewanella sp.
TGCTAGGGCGTAAGTCATGAGAGATGGCGTAAAGTACGACTCACTCATTCGCACATCATTACGCGCAATAGCGACGGGGCAGGTAGAAGGGCGACAACGCCCAGCCCAAGCCAACACACTCGCTTAACACAGGATACTAGGATAACAGGATGGATATTCGCACGCTCAAGTTGTACCTACATCTCTGCGACAGTTTACACTTTGCTAAAACCGCCGAGCAGATGCACGTTAGCCCATCAACCTTAAGTCGGGCGCTACAACGCTTAGAGGAGGAGGTCGATGCCCAATTACTGGAGCGAGATAATCGCAGGGTAACCTTAACCTATGCCGGGCGCGAGTTTAAAGTCTTTGCCGAACAAACCTTACATCAGTGGAACGGCTTAAGACACAGCATCGCTCTCAAACAGGAAGTGCTGCGCGGTAAACTGAATCTGTACTGCTCGGTCACCGCCGCCTACAGCCATTTACCCCAATTATTAGATCGCTTTCGCCAAGAACATCCCTTCGTCGAAATCGCCCTCACCACGGGGGATGCGGCCAACGCACTTGTTGAAGTGCAGCAACATCGCGCCGATATTGCCATCGCCGCCCTACCCGAACCGTTTCCGAACAATTTACACTTTGCCAAAATCGAGGATGTCCCCCTATCGCTTATCGCCCCCACCATTCGCTGCGCCGTGCAGCAACAAGTGAGCCAAACCTCAATCGATTGGGCAAGTGTGCCTTTTATTATTCCAGACCATGGCCCGGGTCGACACCGCGCCGATAATTGGTTTAAACAGCTAGGCATTACCCCCAATATTTACGCCCAAGTCTCAGGGCAAGAGGCCATAGCCTCCATGGTGGCACTCGGCTGCGGCGTGAGCATCAGCCCCGAGGTGGTGATCCATAACAGCCCAGTGCGGGATCGCATCCAACTATTGCCATCACCGATGACCATTGCGCCCTTTGAACTCGGCTGCTGCTGCAAACTAAAACGCCTTGCCGATCCTATAGTCAACGCCTTTTTAGAGGTCATCTAACGGCCGCATTTGCGCCGACGTTGGCGCTTAATGCGTGATGCTAGGCATCCGCAGAGGCGGCTTTTTCACTCGCCTCAATACGAGTCACTAAGAGCTGATCGACCTTGTAGGCATCAATATCCACGACCTCAAACTTGTAACCAGCATAGTTAACAAAGTCAGTACGCTTAGGGATTTTGCGCAGCATATACATCATAAAGCCGGCAATCGTTTCGTAGTTTTGATTGTGCGGAAATTCTTCAATATTAAAGGCGCGCATCACATCGGTGATCGGCGTAACGCCATCCACCAACCAAGAGTTATTATCGCGAGAAACAATCTGCTCCTCACTCTCGTGCAGCGACCATGCGCCCATCACCGCCCGCTGCAAATCATTGGTGGTCACTATGCCTAAGACAAGAGCGTATTCGTTCATCACCACAGCAAAATCGGCGCGGCTATTTTTAAAATACTCCATCGCTTCAGAGAGGCTTAATGTGTCGGGAATGATTAAAGATGTGTGGACTAAGCTGCTATCTTTTAAGGTGATTTTCTCACCATTGATCACCCGAATCAGCAGCTCTTTGGCATCGACAAACCCCTTCACCATATCGAGCTGACCATCACAAACTAAAAACTTAGTGTGAGGATCTTCGGCAATCTTACGCTTGATGTCTTCCTCACTGTCCTGCAGTAAAAAGTACACTAAACTTTCGCGGGCGGTCATGGCTGATGTGACTGAAACAGTTTGCATTTCAAACACATTCTCCATCATTTGCTGCTCGCCTTTATCCAACACCCCGGCTTCAGCCCCGGCATCCATCACCGCATAAATATCATCGGAGGTCACTTCATCATTACGCGCCGTCGGAATTTGAAATAACCTAAAAATGGCGCTCGCCATCCCGTTAAAAAACCATACCAAAGGGCGTAATAACGCAATACACACGCTCATCGGGCCAACAACAGCCAAAGCAACCGCTTCGGGCATCGCCATCGCAATGCGCTTAGGCATTAGATCCGCGATCAAAATAAATGCACTGGTGACCAGCAAAAATGACAACACAAAGCTAACCTGCCCCAACCAAGGTTCGGCTAACCAAGAACTTAGAAATTGCTGAAAATAAGGACGAAACGCCGACTCACCGACAATACCGCCCATGATCGCAACGGCATTTAGGCCAATTTGCACCACGGTAAAAAAACTCCCCGGGTGCGCCTGCAACTCCAACACCTTTTCAGCGCGCGCATCACCCTCATCGGCCAGCTGACGTAACCGCATTTTTCGCGATGCTGCCAGAGCAATTTCTGACATCGAAAAAAAACAACTTGTGCCAATTAAGCACAATATAATCATCACGTTATCAAAGAGACTCATGTAACACCTTTTGTTTAACACCGGACTATCTAGGACCAACACGCGCCGAGACGCGTATCAGTTAAATTTACGCTATGGAACCACTCTGTCATTACACAGATCCGGCCCCTGATCTTGCCAATCCTCTGAGATTGGCCCTTACCCTGCTTATCTTTACAACCGATACACAACCGATACCGCCGCGATCGCAACGCGTAAACCACCTCAATAACCCCAGCACCAACCAGCTCAATAACATCGCACCAGTATAGAACATCTCAATGGCCACTGAGTGCTTAAGGTACTGAATAGTAGGTATTAGCCGCCATCCAACAACCTTAAGCAAACGCAAGAGGTCCGAATGGGCCATCAGGTCAAGTGGGCTGATTTAACGGCTTAAGGTCGATAGAGACCTCAGGTTAAGGGCGATAAAACGCTTTAGTTTGAACGCCGAACACTACAGGCTAAAAGGGCAAGTAACTATGTGTATAATTTTGATTTTAATATAAATTACTATCTAAAACCCTGCATCAATACCACGGACAAAGCAGCATTTAGGCATCAATTGGCTAGCAATTATATCCCATCTGCCCATTGTTATGCTGCCAAGGTGAATTATTTTTATCCGCACCATGGCCTTAGCTTAGCCATCATACAGTTACGCGAACGCGCCATACCTATGAGCGTAACCGATAGGGGCAAAAATGAGGCCGCGGCCCAATCTGCGGATGATTACGACAGGTTTCAGGGCGCAGAGGGTAAATCGTACAACGGCGAGTGTGACCATCAAGGTATAAACAATCATCATTGGCCATGCGCGCCAAGGTAAAAATGCTGGTTTTATGATTAAATTGCGCAACAATACGGGCTTTTTGCAAACGCTTAGCGATAGCCTTGAGATCGCCACTGGCTTCGAACTCATCAACCAACCCCATACGCACTAAATCACTGACGCTCACCTCAACCGGCAAGGTGCAGCAGGTCCCGTAACAGGTATCACACAAGCCTTTGCGGTACTTTTGCCACGTGGATAAATCATCAATATTAAAAACCGTCACGGTATTTTTACTGCGTTTTGCCACCCTAAAACCCAACATTTGAATATTAAAGGGCTGAAATTATAGCAGGCATAAAACAGAAGCAAAGCAGTATACCTTTTATAAACACCTTTAATAACAAGAAATAATATAAAATTGATTATGCTGACAAGACAACAGTGATCAACGGCCTATGCTCCACCAGTTTTGAATCCGTGATTAGAGTCAATCTATTATCCTAAACCCCATGTATAATAGCCGCATTTATAAGCACTTATAATAGAGAAAAGCGTGATCATTAAGGCAAAACAAGACTTAACCGAGAAGTTGACCTATTTTGGCGCGACCGAACATGAATTATCCATTTTATTAAATGCTATTCAGATCAAAAAACTGAATGAGGGTGATGTGTTTTGTGCCACAGGAAGCTCAAAGGGTATTTGTTATCTTGCCAGCGGCACAATGATCACTCGCCATAATTTTGGTGAAGGACTTGAAATAATTTCATCAAACAAAACGAATAATACTTTTGTCTTTACCTCTTTCCCTGATTTTATCAATGCCAGTCGTTGCGACTACATCTGTCTAGAAGATGCATCGATCATCTACTGGAATCCCTCGCTATTGAAACAAGTGCTCGATAGTAACTGGCAACTTAAACAAGCTCTGCTCCATGTTTTTATGCAAGAACTGCTGTTTATGACTGAACTCGGTTATTTACGCCCATTACTGAGCAAAAGAGACTATATTATCATCACGATGATTTTAATGTTCTCCGTGGATGTCAAAAATAAAGAACCAAGCTATTCTGTTGGTCAACAAATTATGTGTAATCACGTTGGGGTGACTCGGCAGTTCTACAGTAGCTTTATTCATGATTTAGAACATAAAGGCATCATAAAAACGGAGTATAAGAAAATTACTCTTTTAAACATTGCAGCCTTAAAAGCAGAGTTATCAATTGATATCTCGTCATACTTTACTGAAAAACTCAAAGGTTTCTAATTACTCACTCAAAAAAATTTATACCGCTGACAGGTATAAAAAACGGCCAAGCAACGTTGTTGCTTGGCCGTTTTTTGGGTTACTTTTTATTAGTTACTTTTGCTCTTCGGTCACTTTATAAAATTCAAATCCGGCATTGCTGCCCAAATTCGAATAGGTTGATGTGCCAAAATACAGCTCACCATCGATAATAGAGGCATTACGAATACCATTATTACCGCTGTTACCAAAACCATTATATGTGATCACTTTGGCAGGATTGTCTAAATCTTCAAACACGATAAGATCGGCTCCAGATTTATTCGCCGCCCCAGGCTGCTTCATTGCCCATTCATAGATATAAAACATCGGATTATTAACCGCAACATCAAACCAAGACTTGCCTGAAACAATCATATCTACACCAATACAGGTATTAGGCGCCATACAGAATGCATCGGGCTGCTTAGTTTCTAATCCTTGCATACGTTCATCGGCTTGTGGAGTTTGTACGCCCCGGACGAGATCATAATAATCGCGGATCCCACTGCCTAAATCAAAACTACCAAAATACACTTTGTCATTGTGAGTCACAGCCGTCCAAGCATAGACGTTTAACGGCTCGCCCCAACCTGCTGGGCCAAATTTAGGGCTTAAACCCAGTTTATTTGGCTTTTCGGCCCACACATTACCATCAAAGGTCCACATTTTGTCATAGCCATAAAGCAACTCAGGCTTAAACTGCTCAGGAGTCAAAAACTTATCCATCTTCATTCTAAACAAAGAGGAGGCTCTCCATGAATTAATCGATAATTCTTTCTCTGTTTTAGAGAATTCACCATCGCCAACGGCGGGGAAGGCATCAGGGAAGGCTTGCTTGACCTTATCATAACCACCGGAGTGACCCACGTGCATAGTGCCGAAATAGAGATAACCATTATGCATAGTCATTGCGCCCATTTCGTAACCTTTAGCAATGTTTGCATCCACTTCATAGTCATCAGTTGAGAAAATCATCTCAAAGTTAATGGGGTCTGCCTTACTAAAACCATTCTGTGGCATAGGGTTAGATGCCAACATTCTGCCACCTTGATAACCTTCAGCCTTACCCAATTTAGGGTGAGCCCAGGTTGTAACCACTAATCGTGAACTGCCTTTTTCATCGGGTGTTTGCACAAATTCACCCGGTAAGCCTTCATAGTTAAAATCTGCTGTTGTAACTACTTCAAAACCATGTAGATCGCCACCGGTTAATGGCGCTTCTTTGGTCCCCACCCAGCGTAATCCCACGGTGCCAGCTGTCCCAGCTTGACCTAATGAAGTATCTGGTCCCATAAAGGTATACAGGGCCTGACTACCATCAGGGTGTTTAAGGATGGTCATACGACGAACTGAATCATAAGGGAAATCCGCCTTACCTAAATAGGTACGCGTTTCTGCGTTAAAGGCAAATAACCGTAAAAAGCCTTCAGCAGCATCACTTTCGGCATCTTGACTTAAATTGGCATGTCCCACAAAAAACACGATGCCATCAAATTGACCTGCAGAGCGGAAACCGTAGGTTTTAGTTTCCTCACCCACATATTGACCATCTTTTATGGCCGTTGGGCCTGTTGCAATATCGTGAGCGTAATTTTGGCCTGCAGCATTATTAAATTTGCTTGGATCAATGACCTCTGTTTTTCCTTTAGCCACATCATAAATATATAACTGCCCAGGGCGGCTAATATCAACTAAGTTACAGGCTTGAATCTCTGAATCAAATGCCGTGCTATAGATAGGCAGCTTAAGATGCTTCATCATCCAGCCGCACCAGCCGTTATTTAGACTGCCAAACCACACTTCATTACCATATTCTGCGACTCCCCATGCGTAAGCGGCATTACGACGAGCCTTTGCAGGCAACAGATCATTTTCAGCATCTTCATCGGTTAATCCTTGATAGGGCGCAAATTCATTCTTCACATGCGCTCGACCATAATAAATCTCATCTACCGGAGCGATGGCGGTTCTTGCATATTTATAATTAGTTTCCAGCGGTGGAGTTGGCTTTTTATCATCATTATTAGAACATGCGATTAACGTCGTACCAATTACGGCTAATCCAACTAAGTTGGCAATTTTAGATACTTTCATCAAATCCATCCTATTTAAGGTTGTGAGTTGGTATTTTTTATAAAACTGATTCTTTAATTACATCTTCATTTAGCAGCTATTGATATAGCCACTAATTTGATACGTGACTTATGCTAACAATCATATTGTGCAAACAATAAAAGTCACATCACAGTTAAGTTTTATTAACAATGCGAAGCGGATTAAATAATTCTACTCTATATACGTTGATAAAAATTTTGTGTTGAACACATTATAAAAGTTTTACTGAGTTAATATGGATAGCGGGCTTTAGCGCTATCCATTTTTTTTACAATTATTACACTTCTGTGATGTTAATAATGTCACCACGCTGCCCTGATTTAGCATGCACCTTTAACACTAAATTGGGGTGAGTAATAGAAGATGATGGCAAACCTGATATATCGCTATCATTGCCATACTGCTGCTTTAACTCATCAATTAATGCAAAATCTAAGGCGCGCTGCGGGCAGGACATCACACAACTTGGTTTGAGGCCCTTAGCAACACGGTCGCTGCAACCATCACACTTAGTCATCACTTTACGCTGTGGATCGATCTGCGGCGCATCATAAGGACAGGCGCGAGCACAGCTTTCGCACCCAATACACAAATCTTGATTCACTTTCACTAAGCCGGTGCTGCGCTCTTTATACATCGCTCCCGTAGGACAAGCTTTAACACACACCGGATTGCTACAATGGTTACAACTTATTGAAATATAATAGGCAAAAACATCCTGATGATAAGTGCCTTGCTCTCCTTCCGTCCAACTGCCACCGCAATATTCATAAGTGCGGCGCCATTGTTTACCGACCTCGATATCACTGCGATCCTTACAGGCCACTTGACACGTTTTGCAACCACTGCACTTAGTGGTATCGACATAAAAACCGTATTGGGTTGGTTCTTGCATGATCAATATCTCTCTCAATTAAGCCTGAACAATTCTGATACGCGCAGTATTGGCGGGGATCCCACGCGCTGTCGGGCTAGCTTTGCGGCTAACGAGCACGTTGACACTGCCACCATGATCGACCCCATTCGCATCCGGTTGATGCCATGCCCCATGCCCCATGGCAATCACGCCGGGCATGACTCGCGTAGTGACTTTGGCGGTGATCACCATTTTTGCATCGCGAGGATTGGTCAAGGTCATTTTTTTGCCGTTAACGACACCATAGCGCTGCGCATCAAGTGGATTAATCCACGCCACTTGATCATTGGCTTCTTTTAACCAAGGATAATTAGCATGAGTTGAATGCACCCGCCCCTTATGATGCCAACTTATCAACTGGAACGGATATTCTGCGGCAAACTCATTATCCTCAGCACCTTCAGTTGCCGGAATATATTTCCCAATAAAGCTGGTCTCTGTTTCTTCAAACTTTTCAAATCGGGTGCGATTTAATAATGTTAAAGAATAAGCCTCAATTTTTTTAGAAGGTGTATTCAAGGTTGCGCCACCATATTTAAATTCACGCAACCCTTTAAATAATGGATTTTCAGAGGCAATACGACGCACAGGACTGCGGCCTAATACCGACTCATAGGTATCTTCTGGATTATATAAATTAGGCACTTTTTTAGCGTAATGCTCAAAACTCCATTTAACCCATTCATCTTGCGTTTTTAAGCGAGCATAAGAGTGCTCAACACCCATTCGTGCCGCTAATAATCGACAAATCTCCCAAGTACTTTTGGCTTCATACATAGGTTCAATAGCACGTTCAAACACATAGGAATACACCATCATTCCTGAATCATGATCTAACTTATTCGTCACAATATCGGAATTTTCTAAGTTAGTAATACAAGGTAAAATGATATCCGCCATTTTTGCACTCGGAGAAAACATATGATCTATCGCTAAAATGAACAGATCCTGAGCTTCAGGCGCATTATTAAGAATATCTAAAGTATGATTAATATCTGCAGTTTGATTTAATGTCGTACCACAGGCATTACCAAAAATAAACTTAATCGGATTTTTCAACTCGAGAATATTATCGTGATCCTTTGCCTGCTCTTCTCCGAGCATGTGTCGCAAACCATCATCCCGTGAATTAAGTGGACGCTGAACCCCTTCTAACCATTTATAGCCAGGAATGGTAAATTCGGTACCATTAATGACAGCTGACCCCACACTATTACCGACACTGTCTGCTTCCATCCCTGCAACAATCGGCTTGGCGTAAGTTTTTGCGCCAGGTACAGAGCAGAAATTGGTGCCTTTATCGCCAACCTTACCCAGCAAAATGGGTAACATAAATAATGAACGGGCCGCATTTTCACCATTTTGAGCACGCTGAATACCCCAGCCTTGAATAAAGAACGGTGTTTTTGCCGCCGCAATTTCACTGGCTAGCGCTCGAATGGTATCGACAGGAATACCCGTAATTGCTGCTGCCCATTCGGGTGTTTTAGCTTGGCCATCATCTAGCCCTAAAATATGCCCCTTATAACTTTTTGCTAATGGCAACTCAGGATAATGATCGAAAGCCGCTTCTGCGCCATAGCCATAAACTTTACTTTGCAAAAATGCCATATCCAGCGGCGCTTCATCCATCTCAGCAATCCATACATAGGCAATTGCTTCAGCAAGCGCAGCATCGGTACCCGGGCGAATAGGAACCCACTGATCATCACAAACCACCATAGTATCGGTATAACGCGGTTCGATATAAATGGTCTTAAATCCAAATTGACGCTTCAGATTGGTGTAATCGTAAGCAGAGCCCGCGCCGCCCATCCGACTTTCCATCGGGTTATAACCAAAACAAATCATCAAATCGGTGCCATTTTTGACATCGAGTAAGGTATTCCCCGTTCCCCACAGATCGTCCCAACCAAAGGTGCTCTTTACCGCATCTTTCATCTGCGCGGCCGAATAACTATCGTGATACATGAGATAGCCAGATGCATCTAACTCCATCGTAAAATCCATCTCTGGAATATAAAGTGGAATTTTCTTCTTGGTTATTTCATGCAAGAACATCATTGCCGCATACATGCCATCGACTTGATAATCATAATCTCCGGTTGCTACGGGTAAATAAATGGATTGTGCACCATAAGTAGCAATCTTAGTGGATAACTCTTGGGCAACGGTATTAATAGCTTCATCCCAACTAATGCGGACATATTGGCCACTGCCTCTTGGTCCAACACGCTTCATTGGATATTTTACACGATCGGCACTATAAGCCTTTTGTTTTTGTGCACGACCTTTTAAACAAGGGCGAATTTCATGATGAGCACCATCGACACTCCAGTTATCCACAAAATTGATATCACCACCACTTTCAGATTCAATTCGTGTAATAATGCCATTGCGACTATAAACTCTTAATGGACAAGTCTGAAAACAGTTACCAATACATGCTGAAAGCTTGGATATTTCTGGCACCTGCTCAGGCGATACCTCTGGCTTTAATACTGGATTTTTATCAGAACCACAACCCACAACGGTAGCCGCTGCCGCACATGAGGCCGACATTTTCAAAAATGCACGTCTTTTCATTATAATCATCCCCTAAATTTAAAAGCTTTTCTTATATAAGAAACTGACTTGATGGGCATTAAAGTTATTATCCATTAATCCCAGGGTGGTTAAACCCAAAATAGCATCAATATCGACATTCGCGGCATCAGTATCAAAGTAACGTTCATAACGATAACTCAATGAGAGGCTATCTGACTTTGATAATTCATAATTTAAACTAATATCAAACTGATGCGTAAAATTAAAATAATCAGCAGACGCTCGCTGTTGAATTCGGCTCTGACTATCTGATTCACTATAGCGATAATCCATATTAATGCTTAACGGCAAATCAAATAACTCTTGATATATGGCACCCGCACCAACATAGACAAAAGAGTCTTGAGTATCTGCTAACCAATTTAGGTCACTTTCAAAACCGCTGCTTTGGTTATTATCAATTTGCTCAACACCTGCATTGGCATAAATTCTGAGCTGATTATTTACCGTTATATTTGAATATACATCCACCCCGATACTGGTGCTTTCAGTCAATCCTAAGCGAGTATGTATATAGTCATTATATTTGTATTGGGTTTTGACACCCAAATCCAAAAACTGATAGGTGTAATTTGCACCGAAGTTAAATGCAATCCCCTCCATATCAGCCAAGTAATACTTCCTGATAATAGCATTGCTACTCTCTGAGGTGAGTTGATTGGCCTCGTAGGCCGAACCATCACGTTGCAGATAACTCAATTTTGCATTTAACTTAAGATTAGGGTTGAATCGATAATCAGCCTTTACCCAAAACTGGTTTTCATCAACCTCTTCACGCTCTTGATCTTGGCGTACAGTATTTTTTAATTCGAAGCCTACTTCAGACTTCAGTTCACGATTAAACTGATACTGAGTACTCAGATTGTATTTATTAATTTCCTTATCCAGCAATCGCGTAACTTGCCCATAGTCACCTAATTGGTAACGCGCGCCTGAATGCTCTCTGGAGCTCGACTCAAAAGCACCTTTAACCTTCCATTGAGTATTGAACCTATGATCAATTGAGAGGTGATTGTTGCTCAGTTCAACTTTACCATTCCAAGCTAAATAATCACTGTCGTTATGATAAAGCAGGTCATCATCTTGCTGCTGAACACCTCTTGCAACATTCATCGCTAATAAAGTGTTATCTAGATGCATAAAACCGCTTACTGCCAATTGATGACTTTCATTATCAGGCGCATCGGCATATAACTGATTTCCATTAAAATCAGTTATAGCATCAATTGAATTACTAAATAAGGAACCGCTGTAATCAAGCTTTAATTGCCATTGATCACCAGACAATCCCACAAAGGCATCTAGGGTATTCGTTTCTGTATCATAGGGTTTAATGATATTCTGAACTTTTTGCTGTAAAGGTGCTTGCCGCTGTAAAAGACCGAGAGCCTTGTTGCCATAGGCATTGTCATACTTATAGGTAATACCATTAAACACATTCAAATCAAACAAATTGAACTCTAGGTCAACTTTAAAACCAAACTCATCCCTTTGTTTGTATAAATCATCACGATAAGCTTTATTTGTGATCAACCCATTCTGATCGATGTATTGAGCCGAATAAGCATTGTTCGCATCTTGTTGGAATTTTGTAGATCCAAAGACACTCGCACGATATAAGCCATATTCACCAATACTGACCTGACCATAGGCTATATTCGGATCTGTCATATAGGCTTTAGCATGCAGTTGCTGACTACCTGCGCGCATTTTGACATTCGCATCAACAAGTGCATCAAGGCCAGCTGTCGTCCCCAAACTATTAAGTGTACGCTTATTGTCACTATCGGTATGGGCAATACCAACTTGCATATTGCCTGACATCGTTTTTTCTGAACATTGTTTACATGTCCAATTTTTAATATCAACTAATTGCGGTTCTTTATTCACAAATGTCGTGTCAAGCGCATATGCCTGAAAGCAAAATCCTGCCATCGCTAAAGCAATTGTCGTTTTACTTAACTTCATTACTCACTCCATTACTTCAGTAACTTATTGCCAGAAGGATGATTTGAACCGTGTATTTGATTGTGGCAATTTAAACAACTACCTGAACTATTAAATACATTCGTGCCGACAATGCCTTGATCCACAGCAGCATGGGGATTACCGTTATGGCATTGCTGACATAACAATGGCGCTCTGGTCTTTAATAAATTGTCATTCACACTTCCGTGAGCATTATGGCAATGGGTGCAATCATCAACGACGGGGGCATGCTCCCAAAGCAGTGGCCCTCTTTTATCCGCATGGCAGGTATAACAGGTTTGGTTAATATTATTTTTTATCAAATCAACATCATTAATTGTGCCATGTGCTCCATGACATGCAGTACATGTCATCTGCCCATTTGTTAGCGGGTGTGATGAACGCATTAATGTCTGATGACTTTCTGCTTGATGGCAATCGGCACACACTTTATTTTGGCTTACTGCGTTTGCCAATATAGGATCCACCTCTGCGTGAATATTATGGCAACTACTGCAAGCTTGTTGCTGATGAGCTGCATTATGCCAATCACTTTGCATCTCATTTTTATGACAAGATAAACAAATACCATTTTGTTTATTAATATCAATATTTCCTTGCTCACCAAAGGTGATCATTGGTTCATTTTTACCACGATGCTTACCCTGTGGCCCGTGACAGGTTTCACACTGTAACCCTGCCATCGGCCCTTTTTGATTGGATACGCCATGGGCTGAATTTAAAAAACTGCTCACCTTTTCATCTTTTTTATGGCAGGTGAGGCAGGTATCTGCACCACTCTTAGAGTATTGCTTCTCTTCAAACTTCTTAATTAATAATGACTCTAGGTTTTCTGCTGCAAAGGTAAGCGATGGCAGGCAAAAAGCGCTAATAAATAATAGCTGTACTAAAAGTATTTTTTTCATATTAAAATACAATCCCAATATTGATTTTTTTACCAAACATAGCAACAAACAACCCCGTTTACATGGGTTATTTTGAAAGCATATTTTTGACTGAGGATGATACGTTTTTATTAATCTGTGCAAATACATCCGACGCAACTAACAATGCTTGATACAGGTTAGTTGTTTGACCGGTTACAGCTCCTTGCTTATTAATTTCTAACCAAACATTGATCATTGAAATAATCAACTGCTGTGCTTGTTCAATCTTTGCGGTTATCAACACAGTATTTACAACATCATTAGCAACAAACAGTAAACACTGGGTAAAACTTTCATCATCCAGGGGCATATCTGGCGATTGAATTAATTCATCCAATCTAGCGCTATCCATTTCATTAAATACCGACATGGAAATGAGACTGCTAATACTCGCTATCGTCGTCGCCCCTTTAAAAAGATCAACAATCTCCGGATGGGCACATATGCTAATTGATAATCGATTAGAGAGTATTGACTTAGCATATTGAACATTCACTGTGGACAATAAACTCATCAAATTGACCCAATGTTATTTTAGATTGTTTGCCATCATGATGCGTTCTATCACCATGGTTAAATTATCAAGATAGACTTTGGAAAGTCCGGCAATGGCCTGATAAAAATCAGTGCTGGCAGCAGCCAGTAAATTATTCAAAAATTGATCAGACCAAGGCAATAAATGCTCTTTTAGTAAAATGTCGATATGACGCACATTTTGCAGGTAATTCATATCATCATGTAAATTATTTACCATATACCCTAGTGTTTGCATAAAGAATGCAAAATGATCAATAGGCTCATTTGCTCGGCACTCAAGTTTAATCCCAACACTGTCATAAAACTTGGATAACTCTAATGTACTTTTATCATTTAGCAGCCTTGTGCTGGACAGATAAAATGATCCCCACGGCACCGCTTTAAGGCTGTTAGGGCCAATAAATAACTGACCAAAGTCTAATTGTAACTCCGTCAATTCGGCATCGGTTGCTTGCCAAGCATTTAGATAACTATCTAATTTTGAGATAGATGTTTCTTCGAGAGTACTGTTATCAAAGCGTGGCCATGCTTGAGCAAATTCATCCGTTTTAAGCTGATTAATAAGCTCGATATCATTAGGATAATTATAAATTAATGACCCAAGCATTGACCCTGTACCTGCAAAGAGCTCATAGTCAAATGTGGTTTCTTTCATCATGATTACCCTACGGTTACTTTTAAATAAATTATGAATATCGCCAATTTAATCACAGGGCGATAACATCTCAGCACGCTACAAACCCAAATTAACCCATGCCCTGAATACAGTTTGTAATCCTATTTACATTTCATGAGATAAAGTCCGGTTTTGTGACCATTGTCAGGTAATCATTAATGCGGAATTTATATTCAGCTAATATTGCATGTCCTTAATTTAAAATACTTATTTAAATTAATATAAGCGTTACCTTTCTTAGCAAGTTGGAATATTGTAATTTGTTTTATCCTCGTTAATCATGGGCACTCTTCATCTCGCGATTGTTAGCCTTTGTAACATTAAAACCTTATGGGAATCTCAAATAAGTGATGACCCCAAAAAATATCTGCAGCAATGCATGAATACGCGAGCCGCTGTCGTTACTTGGGGTTAAGCGGCTGGCGCAAGTCTTAGGTGCATCAGCCCAAGATTGCCTTACGTTTATTCTCTGTTAGTATATGTATAAATTCACAGTGATTGAGTGCTAACGACTTGCAGCAATTGGATCTTGTTCCGATCACCGATCTTAAGGGCGTTGCCAAAAAGGTCGCGGAAAAACTCGCCAAACTCGGCATCACAACAGTACAAGATCTGCTGTTTCACTTACCCCTGCGCTACGAAGACCGCACGCAAATCTACCCCATCGCCGCACTTACGCCCGGAAATTACGGCACCATTGAGGCGCAAATCCAGTCGACTCAAATCCTTCAAGGCCGTAAACGCATGCTAGTCTGCAATGTGCGTGACCATACGGGCAGCATGAGTCTGCGCTTTTTTAACTTTTCGATGGCGCAGCGCAATGCGATGCAAAACGGCTTAATGATCCGCGCCTATGGCGAAATTCGCCGCGGCAATCATCAAGCGGAAATCGTGCATCCCGAATATAAAATCGTCTATCCGGGTGAGGATATTCACCTAAGCGATACACTCACGCCGATTTATCCCACCACCGAGGGCTTAAAACAGGCGAGTTGGATTAAGCTCACCGAGCAGGCGCTCGAATTATTAGAAGATGGCGGCTTGGCCGAGCTATTGCCCACCCATTTGCAGCCAAACAATATGAGCCTAAAACAGGCGCTGCAAACCCTGCATCGCCCCCATGCGGGGATTGCACAATTTGATTTAGCACAGGGTCAACATCCCGCCCAACAACGACTGGTCCAAGAAGAATTGCTCGCCCACAACCTGAGCATGCTGCGCCTTAGACAACGCAGTAATGTAGACGCCGCCGTGACCATGCATGCCACCGGGCAATTACTAAACCCTTTTCTCGCCTCGCTCCCCTTTAACCCCACGGGCGCGCAGCAACGGGTTGTTGCCGAGATAGGTAAAGATTTAGCGCAACCGCACCCCATGATGCGCTTAGTGCAGGGCGATGTTGGCTCTGGTAAAACCTTAGTCGCTGCCCTCGCCGCCCTGCAAGCGAT
>NZ_JBOFMC010000016.1:0-14058 GCF_051658185.1 Shewanella sp.
TTAATGGGAAGAACCATTCAAGGTGGTGAGAGCCTGCCCCCGCGCAAAAAACCTTATAGCCAAATAGTGTTTTTTCTTCTGACTCGTACAATCCAAATGTGAATATCGTATTGTCTATGGTTTGTCTGGATTCGACTTGTAAAAAGTTCACTTCACGATATGTCCTTTATGTATAACATTTTATTAGTGTGCATGCGCGTTGACCACGTTGAACCAGTGAAAACGCGCACAGTTAACTATATGTATGTAAAGAACTTATCAGCTTTCTATCAAATACACCATCTGGAAAAACGTGCATGCGCGTTTTCCAAACCTATTAACTAAAAGTCAGCCGATATAGTTAATTGATTTTATGGAGTTTTAATTATTGCGGATGGAATTAGTGCGCACTGTTTTTGTCTTAAAATCATCCCAAAAGACCTAAATTTAAATATGACTGTATACCCATACATTGTTAGTCGATTTCCGGTAAGGCCAAACATAGGTAAATACATAAGAATTTTTATGGCAACAGGAGTAGGAATTTTCGATTGAGCTAACGAGCAGAAACACGAAATGGGGCAAAATCTTTTTAGCTGAACGAACTGCGAGATGGTTAGTGAGGCTCTAATCCGGCCTCACACTGGATTTAACGCGAATAGCGTTATTCAACCGAACTTAATTATCAACTACGACCTTTTCATCGATAACGACCGGTAGCGCCTGCGCTTTGCCTTGGCGGATGATGGTCATCATGACTTTTTTACCCGGCGTGGTTTCGGCGATTCTATCCATGAGCATTTCGACCCCCGGCACATCTTCGCCTTCATATTGGATGATCACATCCCTTGGGCGGAGTTGGGCGCGCGCCGCTGGGCCGTTGGGGTCGATTCCGGTGATTAACACGCCGCGTAAATCAGGCAGATTGAGGATCTGTGCGACCACAGGGTTAATCGGCTCGCCCGAGATACCTAAGGCGCCGCGGATGACCCTGCCATCTTTAATCAATTTACCCATAATGCTGTGGGCCAGTTTTATGGGGATGGCAAAGTTAATCCCGTGGCCACCGCCTTCACCTGCAATTTGGAAGGCGGCGGTATTAATTCCGATAAGGCCGCCATTGGTGTCGATCAGTGCGCCGCCCGAGTTACCGGCGTTGATGGCGGCATCGGTTTGCAGGAAGTCTAAATAACCTGAGCTTAAGCCGTTACGACCGGTGGCGCTGATAATGCCTTGGGTAATGGTTTGGCCAAGGTTATAGGGGTTGCCGATGGCGAGCACGACATCGCCAACCTGCGGCGGGCTATCAAGGTTTACCGGCACTATCGGTAAATTATCCCCTTCGATTTTCAGTACCGATAAATCGGTTTCAGGGTCAAAGCCCACGACTTCTGAGGTAAATTTGCGGCCATCTTGCAGGGCGACCACAATTTCGTCGGCTTTTTTAATCACATGATAATTGGTGAGAATGTAGCCTTCTTTACTCATGATCACCCCAGAGCCCAAGCCTTGGAGTGAGCCAGAGTTGAGTGGGCGGCGCTGATCGATACTCAGGCTATAAATATTCACGACGGCCGGCGCGGCGCGGCGTACCGCCTTGGAAAAGGATAATTCGACCGTATGGTTACCGCGTTTTTGCAAAAGCGAGCCGTTGCTGCCATTGTCGAGCAAATGGGTGACTAGTAGGAACATCATCGCCATGATAAGACCGAAGAGCGTGGCTTTACCTACATACAACAGTGTGTCTTTAATTGTCATGGCGGGATAAAAATTGAAAAAGGTGGGCTAGATTAACATGTTTAACAGGGCAAAGCATAGGGAGCTGCCGCTCCCTATGCCGATGAGTCGCTGATAAACAGGGCGATATTAACCGTTGATTGGCGGTTAACGTAAGACTAAATACAGCATGTTGGTATCGCGCATGATCTTCAGTGCCACGGCACCTTGCTGATCTTTGAGCAATGCTTTAAGCGTCTTAAGATCTTTCACCCCAGTACGGTTAATGCCGATGATCACATCGCCTTTTTGTAGCCCATTCATGGCCGCAGGCGAGCCCTTGGCTACCTCGGTGATTTCAACCCCTCTGGAGGCGTTTTCTAGGGTCGCGCCCTGCAACATGGGGTGCACGGCACCGGCAGCGGTTTCAGTGGTTTGATTGGCTTCCCCTAAGGTGACCTTCACGGTTTGCTTGTCGCCATCACGGATAAGCCCAAGCTCGACTTTGGCGCCAGCGCCCATGGTCGCGACTTTTGCCCGCAGCTCTTGGAAGGTTTTGATCGCGCGGCCATCAACGCTGACAATAATATCGCCGGGTTTAATTCCGGCTTTTTCAGCGGCACTGCCGGCGGCCACTTCATTCACAAAGCCACCATGTTGCGTATCTAAACCAAACCCTTGGGCGAGCTGGCGATCCAGATCGCGCCCCGAAATGCCGAGCAGCCCGCGGCGTACCTCGCCGTGTTCCGCAATTTGTGTCACAAGGTTTTTCACCATATTGGCGGGAATAGCAAAGCCGATACCGACGTTACCGCCGCCGGGGGCGACAATCGCGGTATTGATACCAATCAGCTCACCGTTCAGGTTGACCAGTGCGCCGCCGGAGTTACCGCTGTTAATGGCGGCATCGGTTTGGATGAAGTTTTCAAGCATTTCAATGCCGAGGCCACTGCGGCCAAGGGCGCTGACAATCCCCGAAGTCACGGTTTGGCCTAAGCCGAAGGGGTTGCCAATGGCAACGGCAAAGTCACCCACGCGCAGGTCATCGGAGTTGGAAGATTTAATCGCCACTAGGTTTTTGGCTTCAATTTGCAGCAGGGCGATATCGGACTCGGAGTCCGTACCGATGAGTTTGGCTTTGACTTCACGGCCGTCATGTAGGCCAATCTGGATATCATCGGCTCCCTCAATCACGTGATTGTTGGTGACGATATAACCCTTTTGGGCATCAATAATCACCCCGGAGCCTAGGCCTCTAAAGGGGCGCTCTTGGATTTGTTCCTGCGGGGCATTGGGGCCAAAAAAGTAACGAAACACATCAGGAACCCGCTGTTTAGAGACTTGGGTGCCGGTCACGGCGACGGAAACGACGGCGGGCGTGGTGCGCTCAAGCATGGGGGCTAGGCTGGGCATGGCTTGGCCATCGACGACTTGCGGGATCGCAGCCTGTGAGGCGACAGGGATAATGGTTAATGTCGCGGCGAGCATGGCGGCTGAAAGTACAGATAATTTTGTTTTCATCTATTCATAACTCCAATAAAGGGTTCAAAGATCTGAATGTAATGCATCGTTTGTGGGTGCATCAGATCGCATCTGTATCGGTTGCCCCGATAGGCCTCGATACCCATTCTGACTCGCACCTAATTGAAAAAGTTCACTAATATTAACAAAGCTTAATATCTTACGGATGAGCGGCCCTGAGCCTTTGCCTATCTCTATACTGACAATTAGGGGCGCTTAGCGACATTTTCAAGGCCAAAGTGCTGACCTTGGCGCCGTGGTTTATCAGGTTGGCTGGTTGCATAGACGAAGCGCCTCAGCTCATCACATCAGTTCATCGCCTCAGTTCATCACATCAGCATATCGCCGCCATTTGCACCGTGAGTTCACCGCCGCAGTCCCTATCCCAGTCACAAGTAGACTATGTCTATGTAAATAATAAGGATTACATTGTGATAGGTGCGCGACGTTGGCGCCAATGCGGCCAAACGGTATCCGAGATCACATTTGCCGTGTTACTATCGACACAGTCTCAATTTTGGATGGAAGATAATTTAACGTGTCTCAGTTAAGCCCTTGGCAACATTATCAAAAAGATCTTTCCCGTGAGGGGTTTTGCCATGATCCGGCGCAGGAAATCGCCGTAAAGGCCTTGCAACGGGTATATGAGGACTTAACCACCGCCGAGGTGCCGTTGTCGATAGTCGATAAGCTATTGATCGCCTCAGGCGTTAAATCCTCGCCGCCAGCCCCTAAAGGCCTTTATCTCTGGGGCGGCGTGGGACGCGGTAAAACCTATCTGATGGATACCTTTTATGAGGCGCTCCCGGGGGAGCACAAGCTACGGGCCCATTTCCATCGCTTTATGCACCAATTGCATTTGGATTTAGATAAGCTCAAAGGCACGCGCGATCCGCTGTTAGTCATTGCCAAACAGATGGCGGCAAAGTATCGGGTGATTTGTTTTGATGAGTTTTTTGTGTCAGATATCACCGATGCCATGCTACTTGGCACCTTGTTTAAAGCGCTGTTTAAAGAGGGCGTCGTTTTGGTGGCGACCTCCAATATCATCCCCGATGATCTCTATAAAAACGGTTTACAGCGTGCCCGGTTTTTACCTGCAATCGCGCTGATTAATCAGCACTGCGAGGTGCTCAATGTCGATTCGGGTATTGACTATCGTCTGCGGACATTAGCCCAAGCGGAGATTTATCACTATCCCTTGGATGCCCAAGCGGATATCAATCTGTTGCATTATTTTCGCCAATTGGCGCCAGAGGCCGAAGCGTCGACGGATGCCATTGAAATTGAAGGGCGCTCAATTCTTATTCGCCAGCAAGCGTTAGGTGTGCTCTTGGTCGATTTTAGGGCGTTATGCGATGGACCCCGCAGCCAGCGTGATTACATGGAGCTGGCGCGCATTTATCATACGGTGCTCATCAGTGGCGTAGAGCAAATGGGGGCCTTTTTAACTGGCGATGATATTGCGCGACGTTTTTTGGCGATGGTCGATGAATTTTATGAGCGTAATGTAAAGCTCATCGTCTCGGCCCAAGTGCCATTAGAAGATATCTATGCCGATGGTTTATTAAGTTTTGAATTTAGGCGTTGTCGCTCGCGGTTGATTGAGATGCAATCCTATGAATATTTAAAGTCGGAACACCTGCCTTAAGCCCTTGGTTGCTGAGATTTTCAGCAAATGTTTGGCAGAAGCGCAGCGGCGTATTTATCTCTTGAAGAGTCAGCCACAAGAATCGAAATTTTATGATTTTTGGCAAAATATCAGGTGATTTTTAACTCAGCTTTGTCTATACTCCGCCACCTGCCCACGTTACTCCGCCAAATTGGGCGGAAGTTGTAAGCCAAATTAAGTGCTCGAAGGGGTACCGAAAGGCAATTTTGTGTTGTTTGCCAATGCAGGCAGCATGTGAGACAGAAATTAACTTTGGGTTTTTGTAATAATGAAGACTTTTACTGCTACACCAGAAACCGTAACTCGTGACTGGTTCGTCGTTGATGCAGACGGCAAAACTTTAGGTCGTATCGCTACCGAAATCGCTACCCGTTTACGCGGAAAGCACAAACCAGAATACACTCCTCATGTTGACACTGGTGATTACATCATCGTTATCAACGCTGAGAAAGTTACTGTGACTGGTAACAAAGCGAAAGGCAAAACGTACTACTCGCATTCAGGCTTCCCTGGTGGCATTAAGCAAATCAGCTTTGAAAAGCTGCAAGCGCATAAGCCAGAAATGATCATCGAGAAAGCAGTTAAGGGTATGTTACCAAAAGGTCCTCTGGGCCGTGCCATGTTCCGTAAACTGAAAGTTTACGCTGGCGCAGAACATAACCACGCTGCACAACAACCTCAAGTTCTTGATATCTAAACGGGATTAAGCAAATGGCTGCAACTCAGTACTACGGCACTGGCCGTCGCAAAACCTCTACAGCTCGCGTATTCGCTAAAGCTGGTAGCGGCAACATCGTTGTAAATCAACGTCCTTTGGATCAGTATTTTGGTCGTGAAACTGCTCGTATGGTTGTTCGTCAGCCATTAGAGTTAGTTGAAATGACTGACAAGCTGGACATCTATGTTACTGTTAAAGGCGGTGGTATCACTGGCCAAGCAGGCGCAATCCGTCACGGTATTACCCGTGCTCTGATGCAACTAGATGAAGCACTGCGTCCATCGTTACGCGCTGCTGGTTTCGTTACCCGTGATGCTCGTAAAGTTGAGCGTAAGAAAGTGGGTCTACGTAAAGCACGTCGTAAGCCACAGTTCTCTAAGCGTTAATACGTTTTCGGAATATCAAAAAACCCAGCCTATGCTGGGTTTTTTATTGCTTGAATTTGGCTATGCTCTTAAAAATAAACGATTAGCTTGTCGGTGGAGGAAAACATGACATGGCAATTATTCATGCTGGCGCTCGCGCTGGTGTTGATTTTAGAGGGCGTAGGGCCGTTACTCTTGCCCAATAAATGGCGACGCTATTTACATGAGTTGTCTTTGCAGCCAACCGCACTGCTACGGCGGATCGGCGGGGCGTTGGTGACCGCCGGCGTGGTAATTTTGGTTATTTTTTCATAAATGGCTTACCACTTACCCTTTAAAATCTGTTAGAATTTTTTTTTAACCACTACCTTGCAGCAAATAATGGGCAAAAACGTCGTTGTTCTCGGCACCCAATGGGGTGACGAAGGAAAAGGTAAAATTGTCGACCTTCTAACAGAACAGGCAAAATACGTAGTTCGCTATCAAGGTGGCCACAATGCGGGTCACACATTAGTTATTGATGGCGACAAAACCGTTCTACACCTCATTCCCTCAGGTATCCTGCGCAATAATGTGAAATGCATTATTGGTAATGGTGTGGTGCTTGCACCCGATGCCCTGATGAAAGAGATCACTATGCTCAAAGAGCGCGGCATTCCGGTTGAGGAACGTCTATTGATCTCTGAGGCATGTCCGCTGATCCTTCCTTTCCACTGCGCCTTAGATATCGCTCGTGAAAAAGCGCGTGGCAATAAAGCGATTGGTACGACAGGCCGTGGTATTGGACCTGCTTATGAAGATAAGATCTCCCGTCGCGGTTTACGCGTGGGCGATTTATTCAATGCGCCGCTATTCGCTGAAAAGCTAAAAGAAGTGATGAAATATCATAACTTTATGCTGACAGAATACTACAAAGTTGACGCCGTTGATTATCAGCAAACCTTAGATGATGCATTGGCAATGGCCGATTATCTGAAGAGCATGTGCGTTGATGTGACTGAGCTTTTAGATAACGCGCGTAAAGCGGGTGAGCCGATTCTGTTTGAAGGCGCGCAGGGCACCTTGCTCGATATCGACCATGGGACTTATCCATTCGTGACGTCATCTAACACCACCGCAGGTGGCGTGGCGACGGGCAGTGGTTTTGGTCCACGTCATTTAGATTATGTCTTAGGCATCATGAAGGCTTATACCACTCGCGTGGGCGCCGGTCCCTTCCCGACGGAGCTGTTATGCGACGTGGGCGATCATTTAGGTACCAAAGGCCATGAGTTTGGGGCAACCACCGGGCGTAAGCGTCGTCCTGGTTGGTTAGATGCCGTGGCGATGCGCCGTGCCGTGCAAATCAATAGCGTCAGTGGTTTTTGTTTGACGAAGTTAGATGTGCTTGATGGCCTAAAAGAAGTCAAAATTTGCGTTGGTTATCAATACCCTGATGGTACAGTCGCGAAGGTCACTCCGCTGGCGGCCGAGGGTTATGAGCAAGTGACGCCGGTGTATGAAACGATGCCGGGTTGGAGCGAGTCAACCTTTGGTGCGACCTCAATTGAACAGTTGCCACAGGCCGCTATCAATTACATTAAGCGCATTGAAGCCTTGCTAGAGACCCCTGTTGATATCATCTCAACGGGTCCTGATCGTAACGAGACGATGATCCTCGTGAATCCTTTTAATTAGGATGCGAAAGGCCGTGTTTCACGGCCTTTTTTCTATTTGCTTTTACCTTTCTGCGCACGTTTGTGCGGTTATAAATTCAGCTCAAGCTCAAGAAATAGGTTATACTGCCGATGCAAGTATTCATCCTATTGTCATTGAGAGTCGTTATGCTACGTACCGCATTAGTTGCACTATTGCCCTTAGTATCTTCAATGTGCTTTGCGCAGCCGCAGGCGGTGGATATTTACAGTCAAGATCAATTACTTGAATTGATCCGTACCCATCAATATCTTGCGAAAGTTAAGCAAGATGATTGTCAGTTAGTGCAGGATATTGAGGCGAGAGCCGATGTATTAAAGCAGCCACTGTATCAATTTTTATGGGGCGAGATGCTTAACCATGGGACTTGCGTGAAGGCCAATGCGGTAAGGGGGATGCGTTTGTTGCGTGATGCCGCCGAGCAAGGCAGCCCCGAAGCCATGGTCAAATTGGCCGAGTATTATCAACGTGGTAAATTTGTTATTCGCAATAAAGAGCGTGCCGTCAACTATTTACTGCCCGCCGCCGCGACGGGCGATTTATCCGCGCGGATGATGTTAGTGCGTTTACTCGGTGAAGGATATGGTAGCCCGCGGGATTATGAACAGGCCTATTACTGGTTATATAACGCGGTATTTGTGGATGAGGCTACGCAAAAAAAAGCCTTGTCATTACTGCAGGTGTTAGCAGCTAAAATGCCCGCCAGTGCTGTGGCGCGGGCTCAGCAAACCCAGCTGCACACCCGTTAAGATGTCTGGTTAAATCGAGACAGATAATTTGGATATTGAATGATCAAAGACCCTCATTTTGAGCGTGAACAGGATAAGTACGAAAATCCTATCCCCAGTCGTGAGTACATTATCGAATACTTGCGTTCGCAAAAATCCCCTATCAGCCGCGACGGTATTGCCGCCGCATTAAACATCCACGAAGAAGAGCAGCTTGAAGCGCTGCGCCGGCGCCTGCGAGCGATGGAGCGCGATGGTGAACTGGTGTTCACCCGTGGCCAAAGCTATGGCTTACCTGAACGGATGGATCTGATCTCCGGCATAGTGCTGGGTCATCGCGAGGGCTTTGGCTTTTTCAAGCCGGACGAAGGCGGGGATGATTTGTTTATCTCCAATCGCGATATGTTGATGTATTTTCACGGTGATAAAGTGCTTGCCCAAAAGGCGGGCGTTGATCGTAAAGGTCGGCGCGAAGCGCGCATTGTCAGGCTTATTCAGCCGCGCAGCGCTGCGATTGTCGGCCGATTCCATGTCGATAGTGGCATGGCATTTGTGATTGCCGATGATAAGCGCATTACCCAAGAAATTCTCGTTGCCAATGAAGATCGCAATGGTGCCCGTCAAGGGGATGTGGTGGTGGTCGAATTAACTCGCCGCCCCGGCCGTTTTGTCAAAGCGGCAGGTAAAGTCACTGAAGTGCTCGGTAAGCAAATGGCGCCGGGGATGGAAATCGAAATTGCCTTGCGTAATTATGATTTGCCCCACACTTGGTCGGCGGTTATCGAGAAAAAACTGCGGCGCATTCCCGATGAAGTGACTGAGGCTGATAAAGTTGGCCGGGTGGATTTACGCCATTTACCCTTAGTGACGATTGATGGCGAAGATGCCCGCGACTTTGACGATGCCGTGTATGCCGAAGTGAAACCCAGTGGCGGTTGGCGCTTGTGGGTGGCGATTGCGGATGTGAGTTACTATGTGCGCACCGATTCCGCCTTAGATACCGAGGCGCGTGCTCGTGGTAACTCCGTGTATTTCCCGTCGCAAGTGATCCCTATGCTGCCGGAAAAGATCTCTAATGGTCTTTGTTCACTCAATCCGCAGGTTGATCGTTTGTGTATGGTCGCGGAGATGACCGTGTCGGCGAAGGGCAAATTATCGGGTTATAAGTTTTACCCCGCAGTGATGCACTCCCATGCCCGATTTACCTATACCCAAGTGGCGGCGATGCTCGAAGGTGGCCCGATTGCCGCTGAACACCAAGCCTTGTTCCCCCACTTACAATGCCTGCAGTCCTTATACCTTGCCTTAGATGAGCAAAGAGCACTGCGGGGGGCGATCGCTTTTGAGACCATAGAAACCCAGTTTATTTTTAACGAGCAACGTAAAATCGACAAGATTGTGCCGCGTGCTCGTAATCAAGCCCATAAAATCATTGAAGAATGTATGATTTTGGCTAACGTTTCTGCCGCCAAGTTTGTCAAAAAACATAAAGGCGATGTGTTGTACCGAGTGCATGACGCGCCATCGGAACAAAAGTTAGCGAACTTTAAAGAGTTTTTAGCCGAGCGTGGTTTAACCATGGGCGGTGGCTTGGAGCCGACGCCAGCGGATTATCAAAATGTGATGCTGCAAATTGCCGATCGCCCTGATGCCGAGCTTATCCAAGTGATGTTGCTGCGCTCCATGCGCCAAGCGATATACTCACCTGATAATGAAGGTCATTTTGGTTTGGCGCTTGAAGAATATGCCCACTTTACCTCGCCAATACGCCGTTATCCGGATTTAGTGTTACACCGGGTTATCCGTTATTTGCTGGCGAAGGAGCGCGGTGAAGCCACTGAAAAGTGGACCCAGGATGGCGGCTATCACTATCTGCTTGATGAGCTTGATCAATTAGGTGAAGAGTGCTCGACCACTGAACGCCGCGCCGATGAGGCCACCCGTGATGTCAGCGATTGGCTTAAGTGCGAGTTTATGCAAGATCATGTGGGCGACACCTTTGATGCGGTGATCGCCTCTGTGACCAATTTCGGTTTATTTGTCCGGTTAAATGATTTATTTATCGACGGCTTAGTGCATATTTCCAGCCTAGGTAGTGATTACTATCAATTTGATCCTATGCGGCAGCGACTCATTGGCGAAAATACTGGGCAGATATATCAAGTGGGCGATCCGGTCACGGTCAAAGTGGCGGCAGTCAACCTTGATGATCGGCAAATCGATTTAATGATGCTGGGTGATAACGCCAAGGGCGGCAAGCGCAAAGCGGCGCCGAGCCGCGACAAGCCACTCACCGCCCGCGAGCGAGTTAATCGCGAAGGCGCCAAGCTTGCCAAGGCCAGTAAAGCCGGGGCCGCTAAGCCCAAGGCGGACTCGGGTAAAGCCAAGGCGGGGACCGTTAAGGCCAAGGCCAAAGCGGGTGCGAAAGCAAAGAAAGACGTTAAAAATCCGGCAAAAAAGCCAAAGGCCGCTAAGCGGAGCACGAGAAAGAAGTAAATGAAAAAACAAGATATTATTTTTGGGATCCACGCAGTGGAAGCCCTGTTAAAGCACAGCCCTGAGCGCATTATTGAACTGTGGGTGTTGCAAGGGCGCGATGATGAGCGTTTAACTGCGTTAGCCAATCAGGCCAAAGCCTTTGGCACGACAGTGCAGCTCGCTTCCCGTAAAGCATTAGATGATCGTGCAGACAGCAGCCAGCATCAGGGGATTGTTGCTCGAGTTAAAGCCGCTAAGGTACTGAATGAGCATGATTTAGACGATCTGCTGGCCAGCACCCCTGTGCCATTTTTATTGATTTTAGATGGTGTGACTGATCCTCATAACTTGGGGGCATGTTTGCGTAATGCCGATGCCGCGGGAGTGCAAGGGATTATCGTGCCTAAGGATAATTCGGTTGGTTTAACCGCGACTGTGAGTAAAGTTGCCTGCGGCGCGGCTGAAACCGTGCCGTTATTCCAAGTGACGAACCTTGCCCGCACCATGCGCCATCTACAGGAGAAGGGCGTTTGGATTGTTGGCACGGCAGGAGAGGCCGATGGTGTGCTGTATCAAGCCGATCTTAAAGGGCCGCTGGCGATTGCGATGGGCGCTGAAGATAAGGGCCTACGCCGCCTTAGCCGCGAGTGCTGCGATTCGCTGATTTCGATTCCAATGGCGGGCAGTGTGTCGAGCTTAAATGTGTCGGTTGCAACTGGAATTTGCTTGTTTGAAGCCGTGCGTCAACGCCTTGGCTAATGCCGCAGCTAATCCCACGGCTCATTAAATTGCTATGCCATATTTGCCAAAGCCTGTTGCTCAGTGACGATGTGGTAATAAGGTCATGCTCACGCTTACGCGCCAGCATCCCATGATCTAATCGCATCGCAGCGATAAAAAAGACGGAATATTTCCGTCTTTTTTGTTTTTTATTCATAAGTTAACTTGCTTTTGCTTGCACGGACTGAGGCAGCACTTTGGAACTCCCCGCTGCAGGCCGAGTGTCGGTTAGCGTGGTGTGGATGACCTTTTCTGCCTCTAGGCTGACTACGACGTCAGTGGTATCTGTCGGCTCAGCGGGCTGGGCTGATGCGACGGTGGGGAGTGGGGACGCGGTGACAAAATCAAAGCTAAAGGCTAATTGACACGATGTTGCCAACGCCTCCTCGTCATCATCACTATCCACTTCGCCATTACTATCCACTTCGTTATCACTATCCATTTCGTTATTACTATCCGCTTCGCCATTACTCTCCTGTTTACAAGCACTATCCTCATTATCGGCGCAAGTCTCTGGTGCTAATTCTTGCACTGCGGGAGTCATCTGCTCCTGAATGGACGCCACATCTACGCGCGGATCAAGGGCCGCAGCTAGGGGGGATGAGACAAGATCGCCCGTCGCCATCATATAATCTTGAGTCAGATGGGTTTCGGCTTTTTGCTGTGAATGCACATACCGTAGGCGTAAAAACAGCACTAAAGTACAGGCTGCCATAAAACCATAGAGCATACCGTTACCAAGCCACTGCATTAAGGTCGACGCAATCAGTGGCCCGATACTCGCGCCAAGGCCAAAGGTGAGCAAAATGGTGGCGGATAAGCCTACCCTTTCACTTTGCTCCACCCGTGAATTGGCTAAGGCGGTAGCAAGGGGATAGAAGGTGAATCCTAAGATCCCAAACAGAAATGTCATTCCGAGGGAGAGAATGGGATGATAGGGGGTGACCGCGATCGTCAAGGCGAGGATCCCAAGGAGCACGCAGTTAATCCGAATAAGCCGGCTACGCGACATGATGTCCGACAGCTTACCCATCGGCCACTGTGCTAGCAGTCCTGCAAGGATGGTGGCAGTCATGTAGCTGGCGACTTTCTCCGGTGGTAAGCCCAAATTGCTGGCATAGGCGGGGGCAAGACCATAAAAAGAGCCCACAATCATGCTACCAATGGCGATGGTCGTCAGGGCTTGCGGGGCTTTTTTCCAATAATGGGCAATCTTCAATGGCGCGGGCACTAAGGGCGCGGGGTGAATACGGCGCGTTAATGAAATTGGCACAATACATAGGGCAAAGCAAATGGCGATAAGCAGTAACGGCTCTAAGCCTAACTCGGGATAAATACTGATCGCGCCTTGGCCTAAAATCAACCCCAAGTAGGAGACGATCATATAGCTGGCAAATACGGTGCCGCGTTGGCTATTTTCGGCCTGCTCATTAAGCCAACTTTCGAGCACCATATATTGGCACATCATGCCCATACCCACGATAAGCCGCAGTAAAATCCATAGCGCGAGTTCATCTACCAACGCATGGCCAAGGGCCGAGGCTGCCACGATGCCGGCGCTGGCGACAAAAGCGCGAATATGGCCAACCTGAGCGATCAGTTTATGGCCTATTTTAGAGCCGGCAACGAGACCCACGTAATAGGCCGACATCATCCCGCCAATCCACAATTGTGGCACATTGGCGACCGATAGCCTCAGCCCTAAATAGGTGGTGAGCAGGCCGCCTGCCAGCACAGTTAATAGCGTGGTGCTATATAAAGAGGCGAAGGTCCGTAGCGGGTTTGCCATATACAACTCCTAGAAGCAAACAAGGTGATCCCCGGGCAGTATATCAGGCCTTAGTGTTGTTGCGGTGTTGCAACTTGTTATTCATTATCAAATAGTTTTATTTTTTTGTGTCGATCACGAATTGAGTTCAGACTCGCTGCAGTTGTGGGTGTGTTGCCATTGGAGTGTGGATATTGGTGAGCCGAATGGCGCGTCTAGGCCGCGCGGTGCCCAGACCGGCGTGTTGAGATAAGCCTATGCGAGTTCCGCCCAGTCCCGCCTCTGAACGAGGCCTTCTCAGTGCCTTACGGAAAGGGAAGTTAAGCGATGTCGATTGACTCTGTGAGTTATGCCAGCGGCACAAACCTGCCACGTTAACCGATTCATTTCACTCTCGTTTGTAGCTAACTTTATTTCGTAACTACAACCACGACCACGACCACGACCACAACCACAACCACAACCACAACCACAACCACAGGTTATCGGGGCTAAGCGCCAAGGGAGATCACCTAAAGGTGTAGAGGAGGTTGAAGGTGGTGATGGTGTCCGTGCGCTGGCTGCCCTCGGGCACTTGGGCGGTATATTTAATGTTCATGCCAATCTTAAAGGCCCAATCTTGAAATACGAGGTTTTTG
>NZ_JBOFMC010000017.1:0-1442 GCF_051658185.1 Shewanella sp.
TCGGGTAATACCGCATATTCAGGCTTAGATTCAGGCTTAGATTCAGGCTTAGATTCAGGCTTAGATTCAGGCTTAGATTCAGGCTTAGATTCTATCTCTGAATCCGCTAGCGCCGCCTCAAATCGGGTTTGGCTCATATCTCCATGGAGCAGCCTGATGTCGATGGGCGCGCCATTGCTCGCTAGGGTCAGCATTCCTAGGGCGCTGCGATTAACAAGGCGGCGCTTGGGGTCACCATTGGGGCGGCGGGCAGAGATCGACAGGCGTTTGCGTTTGGTCAAAAGATTTAACGGGGAAAAGCGGCCATAAAACCAGCCGTTGAGTTTTTCAAATAGCGGCAACAATTTTTCGGGGAATTGGTTTTTGATGCCGCTGCAGGTGATTTGGTAGATCTTCGGGCTGGCGCGCCGAAAGCGAATGCTGATGTCGTAACAAAAAGAGTAATGCACATCGCCAGAGAGGATCACAAAGTGCTCCGGGGTATGACGGTGGATAAAAATACTGAGTAAGCTATTGGCGGCGCCGGGGTGGGCCATCCAGTTTTCGGCGTCCACTAACAAAGAGGCGCCTAACAGTGTTGCTGTGCGCTGGATAGCTTCAATCAATTTCACGCCAAATATGGGGGCCGCCGAGACAATAATGACCTTCGACTGGCCGAGTAATTCTTGCTGCAAATCCATCAAGGCTTCCCAATCTAAGAGTCCCGACGGTTTAGCCAAATTCGATTCGCTGCGCCAGCGGCGCGTACGGGTATCAAGGACGACCAGTTTGGGTGATGTGGCTAAGGTGTAGTGCCACCGCTCAAAATGTAAGAGTGTGGTGATAAGCTCATCGTGATATTGAGTCTGTCGCTGATGTAACCATCGCGTTAGTAACGGCAGGATCTCAGCCGTAAATTGGCTAGGTGCATTACCAAGCCCTTGAAATAAAAGATAACCTATCAGTGCGTTGCCGATAATTCGCTTAGAAAATGCATGGCCGTAGGCCGCTTGCTCCCATTTGGCGGTGAGGTTCCAGTCATCGGTAATGTCATGGTCATCAAAGATCATATATACCGGAATGTGAGCCAGCAGCCGTCTGACTTGCGTTAGCCCAGCCTTAAAGGCCAGAAGATGCTGCCACTCTTTATGCCAACGCGCTTGATGTGCATCGCTAAGGCCATCAAGCGTCCAAGGAATGGTGACCAGCTCCCAAAGTTCGGGTGACCAAGTGAGTAAATACAGGGCGATGATTTCACTTAGGCTGACTAAGTGGTTGTCGGCAAAGGATGAAGTAAATATTGGATGATTGCGATACCAGCGCCAAAAAGCCGTTTTAGCCGGGTATTGGGTGTGTGGCAGCAAGTGGCTATAGCGCTGATAGATGCTTTGGGCGTCATAGGTAATATCGCGACTCGAGGCAATGCTTGCCCCTGTAAACTGCTCATGGTGCAAGCCTAGTAA
>NZ_JBOFMC010000018.1:0-1629 GCF_051658185.1 Shewanella sp.
AGCTTAGCCGTGATAAGTTAACCAGTAGCAGCGTTTGAGATAAGACTCTTCTTTAATAATTTGAAAAATCTGAACTAACGAGCCATCCCGCGGTAAACAGGCTTTGCGTGATAATGCCAATGGCCATCGCTATCACCATCACCATCACTTAAGCTCAGGCTTGCCTGTCACTGGCGGTGACATGGTTGATGGGCAGATGTTTGAGCTTACATGTAATAACATCTTAACCATTATGACAACATCAATCGGTGACGTTGCGCTACCTTTGTGGGTTGCAAGTGTTGTACTCATGCTTCAACTGGGACCGCTGGAAGTATTGTTGCTTATAACGTTCTTTGTCATCTTGTTGGAGTTGCAATCTATCATGCTAATGGTATTTCATTTTTGGCTACTTATTTTGCAATTACCGTGAGTTTTATCAAAACCGTTACGCCAGCCTTCTGGCTGCATGTCGTGTATCAGTCGCTCAATATCAGTTTCATCATCCTATGCCAATTGCTGTGGCAAACACTGAAAAACAGTTGTCTGAAATGCCATGTTACTGTTAATTATTGATAGCATTTATGGGTGATGACATTCTCGTTAGCTGGCGTTTGCGGGGAAGATCACCTTTAGTGGCGCTAATTATCGGCAGATGCGAAATATTTGCACAAGACTCTTGTGTTTTATCCTGTATGCCCCAAGCTCTAGTAATGAGAGCAAAATACAAGTCATAACACTAAAAGGGACACCCTATGAAAATAAATCTTTCCGGTCACCATGTCGATGTTACTGATTCTGTTAAAGAACATGTCAACGAGAAATTTTCAAAAATCGCTACTCATTTCCCAACCTTGATTGCGCTCGATATCATTATTGCCAAGGAACATGGTGAATTTGAGGTAGAAATTAGAACTAATTATGAAGGTAGCCGTATCTCGGCAACCGGTACCGATGAGATCATGTATCCCGCCATTGCTGCGGCAGCCAAAAAATTGGATGCGGCGCTTAAGCACCGTAAAGGCCAATTAAAAGCCGATTTGCACGAAAAGCCTAGCTGCACCACGCCAGCCATCGCCCATGAAATTATTCAAGAAATGGATTTACGTTAATCTGCTAAGCGTTTGGAGTGTGCGCGTCAGAGGGCGATGACAAGGTGGTAATCACAGCGTCGCAATCACACTGTCTTTGCCACAGCGTGGCAAGCGCGTAGCTAACAGAAATGAGCGGCTAACACAGTGAGGATTAAAACAAAAACGCAGCCATTAGGCTGCGTTTTTATGACAAGAATAAGGTGAGTTACTCTTCAATTTCGGCATTGTGGTAGACGTTTTGCACATCATCACAATCTTCTAATGCCGCGATAAACTTATCAAAAACCGCAACGTCTTCACCGGTTACCTTCGTCATGGTTTGTGGCACAAAGGTAATGTTTTCAATTTCAAAGTTAATCTCTGGCATTGCTTCGGTCAATGCAGTTTTAACCTTGAAGAACTCGGTATGCGGGGCAAATACGCTGATCATGCCATCTTCGACTTCGACATCGCTCACATCCACGTCAGCCATCATCAGAATTTCTAAAATAGCATCTTCATCATCGCCAGGAAATACAAATACGGCTGATTGATCAAACATGTGGCCAACAGTACC
>NZ_JBOFMC010000019.1:0-10236 GCF_051658185.1 Shewanella sp.
CCAAGAAAAAACCGTTAATGTCTGCCAAAGAAAAAAGAGCAGCCAAGCACGCTAAAAAAGCGTCTAAGGGTTTCTTAGAAAATACTAAATAAAGTTAATGGTTAATTTAAGGTGCGCATTAAGATTTAACGGATCGAATAAGTGTAAGTCCATTAAGATCATTTAACTGCTAGCACAACCGATTAAGGGTTAACTCAGGTTAACCCTTTTGATTTTCTGCAAGCGCCTAATTGCACTAACGCACTAACGCAACGACCTTGCTACCTCCGCCTAAAGTCTGCCATCCCACGCCGATACTATTTAAGCTAACGATTTAAGCCGAATCGCTAAATGAGGCGAAATAGCTAAATTAGGTGCAATCACTAAGTTAAGCGAAATGCTAAGTTAAGCGAAATAGCTAAGCCGATGGCTAAGGCGATACTCCAGATTACGAGTCTAGGCCGCAAGCACATTAAGGCTCCAAGCCGCGTAAGCGACTCGCAGCTCCAAGAGCGGGATCAATCGCGGGTCAGCACTTCTAATAGCTCAATCTCAAAGGTGAGATCAGAGTTTGGCTTAATGTGAGCCCCTACCTGACGCTCACCATAGGCTAAGTGCGCTGGCACGATCAATTTACGCTTGCCGCCCACCTGCATACCAATAATCCCTTGATCCCAGCCCTTAATCACTCGCCCAGTCCCTATCACGCATTGAAAGGCCTGGCCGCGATCATAGGAAGAATCAAATTGAGTCCCATCCTGTAAAAAACCGCGGTAGTGCGTGGTGATTAAGGCGCCTTTGACCGCCGCTTTACCTTCACCAACCACTAAGTCGATCACTGTTAATTCCGTCATGTATGTCATCTCTTACTTGTGCTATCAATCTACGAAGGTAGATTTTACCACTGAGCTCCCCATCATAAAAAGGCTTGCATTGCCCTTTAAAGCGCCTGCCGGGATCCCAATATCAATAGCATCCCTGTTAAGTTCTGGAGCTTTGCCATGATCATTGCCTGCCCTCATTGCGATACCCTTAACCGCGTGCCCAAAGAAAGTGCAAATCAGCGGCCTAATTGCGGTAAATGTAAACGGGCTCTGTTTAACGCCGCCCCAATCACGCTCACTCAGGCCAATTTTGTTAATCACGCGCACAAATCCGAATTGCCCTTAGTCGTGGATTTTTGGGCGAGCTGGTGCGGCCCCTGCAACAGTTTTGCACCAATATTTACCCAAGCGGCGCAGGTTTGGGATGGTCACTTCCGCTTTGGCAAAATTAATACCGAGGAGGAACAAGCCCTTGCGGCGCAGTTTGGGATCCGCTCGATTCCAACGTTAATGATCTTTAAGCAAGGGCAGCTGCTCGCGCAGCAGGCTGGGGCATTACCCAAAGCCGCCTTTGAGCAATGGCTCAACAATTATCGCTAGCCGAGTGCTGTGCACCACATCAGCAATACTATCGCCATTAAAATGGCCATACGGTTGCCATCACCCTCTCCCTCGACTAAGCCAAGCTAAGTTAAGTTAAGTATGGTGATGGCCCACATTCACGCTCTACACCTCCCAAAAGGTATGCGCGATCACACCTAATACCATCATACTCAATAGGTTAATGATCATCCCGGCGCGCACCATTTCCGACTGCCTAACATGGCCAGAGCCATACACTATCGCATTAGGCGGCGTCGCCACCGGCAACATAAAGGCGCAGGAGGCCGCAATCCCAATCAACACGGACAACATCACTGGCGATACGCCTAATGCCTCTGCAATTGCGGCAAACACTGGCACTAACAGCGCGGCGCTGGCCGTATTGCTGGCAAATTCCGTTAGCATCACCACAAACGCAATCACTGCAAACACAAACAGCGACATATGGGTACTGCCAAAAATATCCGTCATCCAGTGGGCTAAAAACACACTGGTGCCGGTGCTTTTTAGCACCGCACTTAAGGTTAAGCCGCCACCAAAGAGAATTAGCACTCCCCAGTCGGTGGTGGATTCGATTTTTTTCCAGTCTACGAGTCTTAATCCGGCAAGCAACACCACTGCGCCAAGGGCCACGATAGTATCAAACTGGCTGATCCCGCCAAGGGCTTGAGCTAAAGGCACGCTGAAGATCCAGCAGCATACCGTTGCCAAAAAAATCACTAGGGTAAGTTTACCGCCGGAGGTCAACGCCTGCGCCTCAACCTTCACCTCACAGGTCATTGATAAATCTGGCTTAAAATACCAATATAGGGCGATAAGCATCATAGGTAACATGAGGATCACGGTAGGAATGCCAAACTTCAGCCAATCACTAAAACTGAGGCCAACCTGCGCCGCAGCAATTGCATTCGGCGGACTCCCCACCAAAGTGCCAATACCGCCAATATTGGCTGAATACGCAATACCAAGCAGCAAGAACACATAGGTGTTACGGAAGACTTTACTATCTAATTGCTGCAAAATGCCGAGTGCCAATGGCAACATCATCGCCGTGGTCGCCGTGTTACTGATCCACATCGATAGCAATGCGGTCACCCCAAATAGCATGAAACAGGCCGTACTCAGCTTTCCCTTTGAAGCCAGCAGTAATTTTTGCGCGATAAGCGTATCAATTTTTTGATGGTGCAACGCGGCGGCGAGCACAAAACCACCAAAGAATAAGTATATGATTGGATTTGCAAAATTACTCATGGCCTCCTTAGTTTCAAATACGCCAAAGCCCACAGCCAAAATAGGCACGAGGATCGCAGTGATACTGATGTGAATCGCTTCTGTTAGCCAAAGCACAGCCGCAAACACTAAAATGGCCAGCCCGGTATTAACCCCCGGTTCAAAGGGTAGGCCGTAATACAAGGCCAATAACAGTAGAATATCCCCGAATAGGATCAGCATGTTACGCTTATGGGAACCAACCTCTACCGCCGGGGGAGGTGATTGCGTTGTCGTTGATTGGATGATCTGAGTGGGTTGCTCTAAAGCCATAGTCACTACCTTAATAGCATTACATTAGCCCCGAATTTATGGCATAGGTCACAGATGGCAAAGCGCTTTATTTTGTTCTTTTACAACCAATAACTCAGCTACATTCATCGACTTGCAACACGAAAAAACCGAAAATATTACTCATGTCACCCGAAAATGCCATAAACTAACGTAGGAAAACTTCAAAATGGCCCAACCCCGCGCAAATGAGGTTGAAACTGTAATTGAATAAAGGCGCAAAATTGTGACAACCATCAACAAACCGCCCGAAGCAAACTGATACAAATCAAGCTTTATATTTATTCACTCAACCATATTTTGTATGAGTAAGCCCCTAAAATCGGCCACATTCGTCATTGCAGGATTTTTTGACCTGAGTTTAGCAAAAATTGACCTTTGCCTTTGGCTGGCATGACCTTTAAACAGGCATGATTTTTAAAATGGCATGATTTCAAATGGCATAGCTTTTAAACAGACAAGCGAGCACTAAGGATTACAACTCGTCACAAGAGTAAGGATTATTGAGTAAGAGCATCAAGCTAACAAACTTTACTCCCCCGGCATCCCCCTCTACAATCCCCGCCCCCAAAACAGGGCTTCCTCGTTAAGAACGGCTCCTCGTGAAGCATGAAGATCATTACGAGATATAAAGATCGTCAACAAGCAAAGAGTTAAGAGTTAAGCGCTGCTCCTCATAAAGATCTGTAGTAAAAGAGCTGGGGTGAAAAAGACTTTGGCGCAACATTCCTCCCAATTAAAGAGACTGTAGTGAACCCTTCTTCCGTGAAAAACGCCTCCTTAAAAAATGGTTCGTTAACCAATAGCGCATGCACTGCCTCGCCTCAAGCTGCCAGCCTATTTGTCCCGGTCACAGGCTTAAGCTTATTTGCCTTAGCATCGGGGTATTTGATGAGCCTGATCCCGCTGTCGCTAAGCTATTTTGAGCTTAGCCCCAGCCTGGCTCCCCTGCTTGCCAGCATTTTCTACTTTGGCCTATTACTGGGCGCCCCCTGTATTGCCCCTGTCGTTGCGCGTATTGGCCATAGCAAAGCTTTTGCCTTGTTTTTGAATCTGCTGCTTTGCAGCGTATTGGCGATGATACTCGTGCCTCAAAGCACAGTGTGGTTAATCTCGCGCCTGATCGCAGGGATTGCTGTCGCCGGGGTATTTGTGGTGGTCGAGTCTTGGTTACTGATGGCCGACACTCCAACGCGACGAGCTAAGCGGCTGGGACTTTATATGACAGCCCTTTATGGTGGCACAGCGATAGGACAGCTCGCCATTGATTACCTCGGCATTCGCGGCAATCTACCTTACTTAGTGATCATGGGCTTACTGCTCGCGGCCAGCTTACCCGCATTGCTGATCACTCGCGGCCAACCCGCGAGACACGAGCAACATGCCATCACCTTGGCATCCCTCAAACACTTAAGCAAGCCGGCGATAATCGGTTGTGTTGTCTCCGGATTATTGCTTGGGCCTATCTATGGGCTACTGCCGATGTACATTTCTTTGCAGATGGGATTTGCGCTGCAAACGGGCCAATTTATGGCGCTGGTGATCATCGGCGGTATGGCGGTGCAACCATTGGTCAGTTACCTCTCACCGCGATATTCAAAACATGGGTTAATGGCCGCCTTTTGCCTGCTTGGCACGATAGCCTTAGGTTTGCTGACCCAATCGTCACTCATAGAATTACGGCTTGGATTTATCCTGCTAGGCGCCAGTGCCTTTGCGCTCTATCCCATCGCCATTAGCTTAGCCTGCGACCACTTACCGAGCAGCCAACTGGTCAATGCCGCCCAAATCATGTTACTCAGCTATTCTGTCGGCTCGGTAATCGGGCCGCTGTTGGCGAGCAGTGTTAGCCAACAGCAGTACGGCTTATTAATCTACCTTGGGTTAAATTGCATCCTGCCATGCATTTACTTTGCAAGCCGAGTATTCGTCAGCACGTCACCACGCACATCCGTACTTTAAAGCGGCCAACGGGGCCTGCGGGCCTGTCTATGCAGGCACTGGCTGTGCTGGCCGCGTCTGCCAGTGCACGCAATGTCGGTGCACGCAACGTTGAGCCAAAAAATGGCCAGCATCACCATCTAAGGCAAAAGGCCAGTAACAGACTCTGCCCTGAATGCCAGTTCCTCACACCCGCTTCTCAGCTTAAGCCCACACTCAGCCACTGTTAACGGATTGTTGTCAACCATCCAGCCTTAAGTTACATTCAGCAAGGAAGGGCAGCCTGCTGCCGCCCAGCTAACTAAACGCTCAAGTTAAACACGCATCTCTTAAAAAGGCTGATTATTTAACAAAGACGGATTGCACAGCCCCGCCACGGTTGAGCAATGGTAACTCCCCCCACGCAAGGAAAGCTAAATGATAAATAGTGACGTTAAGATACTGAGTTCGGCCACGCTAACCAAGATCATTCCTCTAGGTATCCTCTTGATCTTACTCATCTCACTCTTTGGTAGCTGGTATACCGTCGACCAAGGTGAGCGGGGCGTTATACTGCGCAATGGCAAGATCATCGGTACCGCGGAGCCTGGACTTGGGTTTAAAATCCCGGTATTTGACTCCGTCGAAAAAATCTCGACCCAGACCCATACCGCCACTTACGACGCACTCCAAGCCTATAGCCGCGATCAACAACCAGCGACCCTTAAAGCGTCTGTCACCTATAGTGTACCGCCGGATCGCGTGGAAGAAGTGTATGCCAACTTTAAAAGCATCGATACCATGGTCGCTCGCCTGCTCGATCGCCAAGTCCCGACTCAAGTAGAGAATATCTTTGGCAAATACACGGCCATTTCGGTGGTGCAAGAGCGGATAAAATTCGGTATCGATGTGACTAACGCCATAAGCCAGTCACTAAAAGGGCCGATCGAAATTACCTCAGTTCAGATTGAAAACATTGACTTTTCTAACGCCTATGAAAAATCCGTCGAGGACAGAATGCGCGCCGAAGTCGAAGTGCAAACCCAATTACAAAATTTAGAAAAAGAGCGCGTCAGTGCCCAAATCGTCGTCACCCAAGCTCAGGCTCAAGCCGACTCCCAATTAGCCCGCGCGAAAGCGGAGGCTGAGAGTATTCGTATTAAAGGGAATGCCGAAGCTTCGGCAATTAAAAGTCGCGCCGAGGCGCTGGCGCAAAATCAAAACCTAGTAGAACTGACTAAGGCCGAAAAATGGAACGGTACACTGCCCACCACCGTCTTACCCAACGGGACCCTGCCCTTTATCGACGCCAACAAAGCCAACTAATTTAGCCAATTCGTTGTAGCTTCATGCCATAACGCTCCCCGCATGCCGGGGAGCGTTAGCATCTGTAGATAGGAAAAGCGGGCAAATCACGCCAGCATGAAAGATAGGTAGCAATTAGGAGCAGCAATCACTCCGGCGCCAGACGCTTCTTGGGATCTTTTCAAAAATCGCCTTCGCCATTAAGAGCGCCAAGAGCACACCCGCCGCCACCATTAAGCCATGGGGCAACACATGATGCTCCTCACCAAGTTGTGGCATAACGACAAACCCAAAAGTGGCCACGAGATAATTCACGATAAGCCCTGCGATAAACGCCACACCAATCACCCCGCCAAGGTAGCCAAAGAGGGCACGCTTACCCAGTTCCTTGGTCACCACCCCTAAGGTCGCGATATTGGTCGCGGGGCCCGCCAGCATAAAGACCAGCACCGCGCCTGGGGAAACGCCCGCCAGTAACAAACCCGCCGCAATGGGCGTTGATGCCGTCGCGCAGATATACATCGGGATAGACACCAGCACCATCACCACCATGGCGAGCATGCCATTGCCCCACTTCACTAAAAAGTCAGTCGGCACATAGGTTTGTACTAAGGCCGCAAAGAACAAGCCCACTAATAACCACAAGGTCGTGTCGCGCACTAAATCGGTAGCGGCATAGTGCAGCCCGGAGCCGATGCGGCTTAATATCGAGCGCGACTTGAGCTCAGTCGCGATATCTTGGGTGGATGCACAGCAGCTGTCACCCTGAGATTTATCATTCGCCTGCGCACTGGTACTGGCACAGCAGGCGCCTTTTTTCACGACCACCACTTTTTCAGGCTCAGCAGCTTGACTGCCACAGCACGAGCCCACGCGTTGAGCGGCAACCGGGCTGTTCCGTCCCTCTGAGCCCATCATTTGGCCACCAACCGCCACGACATTTGGCGCAGCCGTCATTAAACTTGGCGTAGCGGTCATCAAACTTGGCGTAGCCATGGGCGTCAGTTTCAGCGTCGGCTTGGCCGTTTGAGTGGCATCATTGCCACTATTATTGCCACAGCAGGAGGCTTTTACGGGCGCCATTGCAAGCGCCGTCGTTGGGGCGCAGCAGCTGTTTGTCGGCTCAAGGCTGACCCTCGCCGGTGACACCGCCGATTGAGAGGCGCAGCAAGAGGCCGCTGGCGCTTGGCTAGCGCACACCGGATCCGTCGCTAACGCTTTGTCTGATGCCGCGCCCGCCTGCGTTACGGCTTTGATATCGTCATCATCACGGCCAACCAACAACCCCGCGACAATCGCACTGCAAATCGCCGCAATCGGCCTTACTATCGCCATAAAAGGGCCGAGTAACACATAAGACACGGCGATAGAATCGACCCCAGTTTCAGGAGTCGACACTAAAAATGAGGTGGTGGCCGCCTTAGAGGCACCCGAACGGCGCAGCCCCACCGCCGCCGGAATGACCCCGCAGGAACATAAAGGCAGGGGCGCGCCGAGTATCGCCGCCTTTAACACCGCCTTAATCCCATGGCCACCCAACTGCTTTTGCATCCACGCCATCGGCACAAACACCTTAAGCAGCCCAGCTAACGTTAAACCTAGCAATAGCCAAGGTGCTGAATCTAAAAACAAATCAATAAAATTTTTCAATAACATCATTCACTTCCTTAGCGGGCGATAACAAACGCCACTCTGCTTGGGTTAAACATCGCGCTGTGGTTTAACATCAGCCGTTTGAGCGTCGACAGCTTGATAGGCATCCAAATGGGGCTCGGCGTACACCTGCGCGGAACTTGACTCTAACGCCGCCAAAATCGAACAATGCTCGGCACTGCGCGGCCCGCCACAGCAGGCATCCGCCAAAGTTTGTAAACTGGTTTTAAAATGAGTTAATTCAGCAATTTTCGCCTCCACCTGAGCCAATTTATCCTCTACCCGCCCTTTGACATCGGCACAGGCCCAGTTGGATTTATCCAGATCGATTGACAGCAACTCGCTGATCTCACTTAAGGTAAAACCTACCGCTTTGGCACGCAAAATAAAGCGCAAGCGCGCCGCATCTGCCTGCGTGTAAACTCGGTAGCCCGCATCGGTTCGGCTCGAAGGCGAGAGCAAACCGTGTTTTTCATAAAACCTGAGAGTATCGGCCTTTACTTCGCATAAATCCGCCAACTCACCAATTCGATACATAACATTCCCCTTGCGCTTATCCGCAGGCACAACAACGCTCTCTCGTTAGAGACGAGTATAAACCTTAGAGCCTACTCCAAGGTCAAGCAATAATTTCAGCTCATTTTTGCGCTAGGCGATTGGGTTGTTCTGATATCAATATTGTGAAATCACACAGAAAAGACACCCAAAAAGCCCGTTTTACGGTAGAATACGCGCGCCTGACGGTGGGACCAAAACGATAACGAGGACCAAGGGGCTTTTGGAAAGCGGTGCAAGCGTACACTGTTCTGTTTTCCGAAAGATCCTTGACACTACAATAACTGGACCCTGTACCCAAATGACTGTTGTAACTACTGCCAGACCCATTCGTCGCGCGCTGTTAAGCGTTTCAGATAAAACCGGAATTCTCGAGTTCGCCAAAGCATTACACGCCCAAGGCGTTGAACTGCTGTCAACTGGCGGCACCGCTCGCCTGTTAGCGGATAACGGTGTGCCTGTTATCGAAGTCTCTGACTATACAGGCCACCCAGAGATCATGGATGGTCGCGTTAAAACTCTGCACCCTAAAGTGCATGGTGGTATTTTGGCGCGTCGCGGTCTTGATGAAAATGTCATGGCGGCCAACAATATCAATGCCATCGATCTGGTTGCAGTTAACCTCTACCCCTTTGCCGACACGGTTGCTAAAGCCGGTTGCACCTTAGAAGATGCCATTGAAAACATCGATATCGGTGGTCCGACAATGGTGCGCGCTGCGGCGAAAAACCATAAAGACGTGACTATCGTGGTGAATGCGGCCGATTACAATCGCGTCTTAGCTGAAATGGCCGTCAACCATGGCAGCACGACTCACGCGACTCGTTTCGATTTAGCGATTGCCGCCTTCGAACACACAGCGGGTTACGATGGCATGATCGCCAACTACTTCGGCACTATGGTTCCAATGCATAGGGTTCCAATGCATAAGGTGCCTGCGCACAGCACTGACGAGTGCTTCGATGATTCTCTTTCTGTTGAAGGATCTAAGTTCCCACGCACCTTCAATACGCAATTAGTGAAGAAGCAAGATCTGCGTTACGGTGAAAACAGCCATCAAGCGGCGGCTTTCTATGTTGACACTAAAATTGATGAGGCCTCAGTCGCCACTGCCGTTCAGCTGCAAGGTAAGGCATTGTCTTACAACAATATCGCCGATACCGATGCCGCCCTTGAGTGCGTTAAAGAGTTCAGCGAACCCGCTTGCGTTATCGTTAAACACGCTAACCCCTGTGGTGTCGCACTGGGTAAAGACCTGCTCGATGCCTACAACCGCGCCTATCAAACCGACCCAACCTCAGCCTTTGGTGGCATTATCGCCTTCAACGGCGAGTTAGATGCAGCCACCGCCAGCGCAATCGTTGAACGTCAATTCGTTGAAGTGATCATCGCGCCAGTTGTGAGCCAAGGTGCCCGCGATGTGGTAGCTAAGAAAACCAACGTGCGTCTGTTAGAGTGCGGCCAGTGGAATACTAAGACCCAAACCTTAGACTACAAACGCGTTAACGGCGGCCTGCTGGTGCAAGATCGCGACCAAGGCATGGTTGGTTTAGACGACATTAAAGTCGTGACTAAACGTCAACCGACCGAGAGCGAGCTGAAGGACTTAATGTTCTGCTGGAAAGTGGCTAAATTCGTTAAATCTAACGCCATTGTTTACGCCAAAGACGGCATGACCATCGGTGTTGGCGCAGGCCAAATGAGCCGCGTTTACAGCGCTAAGATTGCGGGTATCAAGGCCGCCGATGAAGGCTTAGAAGTGGTTAACTCTGTGATGGCGTCCGATGCCTTCTTCCCGTTCCGCGACGGTATTGATGCCGCAGCGGCAGCGGGCATC
>NZ_JBOFMC010000020.1:0-1943 GCF_051658185.1 Shewanella sp.
TTTTAGCTCTTGATTGTTATCGGTAAATGCCAACAAGTTTGCTATGATGACCGCCTTTTTCGCCGTTGGGTTATCAATATGGTGTTAGATTTTTCACAGGGTAAAATCATCGTCACCGAGCAGGAGCTGCAAGTGAGGCTACTTGGTGCTCAGATTGTGTTGCAGGCCAGTGCCGAAGATATCGGTTTAAGACGTCAACCACCGATGTTAATTGCTGACGGTGGCGGGGTGCGCTGGAGTCTTGTTTTAGACTCCAGTTACCAGTTAAGTGCTATTCAAGCGGTATTAGGCATAGATGCTCAATAATGCCGCATCGCACAGAATCTAATTAAATTATTGATTTTAGATGGTATTTTTGTGTGGGATTTGGGCGTGGGATGATCCAATGCCCAATTTCTACTGAACCTCATTGAAGGCATGAGCAAAGATCTGACTGAATGCGTCTCATCGTAAAATAAAAAATGGAGAAGTGGTTATGAGTAGTGTGCTTGAAGCGATTGTCGTCGAGCCTAAGGGTCCGGCAACGGCCGTAGTGATTTGGCTGCATGGACTGGGGGATTCTGGCGCGGGGTTTGCCCCTGTTGTACCAGCCTTAGGATTACCGGCCGATCATCCTTTCCGCTTTATTTTCCCCCATGCGCCTGAGCAAGCGGTGACGCTCAATGGCGGCTATATCATGCGCGCTTGGTACGATATTAAGAGCATGGATTTGCATGATCGAGCGGATATGCCTGGGGTACTCGCTTCGGAGCAGCGCATTAAGGCATTGATAAATGAGCAAATAGCCTCAGGCATTCCCAGTCAGCGCATCGTGCTTGCGGGATTTAGCCAGGGAGGGGTGATGAGCCTATTCACCGGGCTGCGTTGTGAGCACTCCTTAGCGGGGATCATGGCGCTCTCTTGTTACTTACCCGGTGGTGATGCGTTGCCGGCGCAGTTAAGTCCCGCGAATCGTCATACTCGCATATTGCAGCAACACGGGCTCAAGGATGATGTCGTGCCTTTATCGGCTGGGATATTAGCGAAAGAAGCATTAACCGCCGCGGGCTATCCACTCCAATGGCAAACCTATCCTATGCCCCATTCGGTGCTACCTAACCAATTACTGGATATTGGTCGGTGGTTATTGGCGTGTGTTGCTGAGTAATTGCTGTTTAGAATGTGATGATGCGGTGTGGATAGCGTGATCTTATTGAAATATCTTGATCATGGCATACTTGATTGATCATGGCGCAGTTGAACATGACACACTTGATCATGGAACATTTGAACATGGCATAAAAAGTGCAGCACTGAGACAAAGACCGCTTGATACCTTGCCGTATGGATGATGTTAGGCTTGTGAGCCTAACAACGCATCCGTCAATGGCTTAAGCGTAACTCATGGCGATGTTCGTGTTGGTAATGCTCGGCGCAGGTGGCACAACGCTGTTCGGTCGGATTGTGACTTAAACGCTTAGCATCAATCACAGTTTCACAATCGGCGCAGAGCCCGTAGAGGCCTAAGTCGAGTTGACAAAATGCGGCATCGAGCTGATTTAAACGACAAAACAGCGGATGTTCGGCCAAGTGGCTTTGGGCTAATGTGTCGATCAGTTCGCCTAAGCTTTGCGTGACATAATGAGGGCCAAGAACGGCAAGAAACAGCGGCTGCTCGCCAATTTCTATCCTTAGATCTGCTTCAAGTTCTGACAAAACTTGTCTGATATGGGTGGTACTCACGTAGAATTGCCTGTTTTTGTGACTCTGACTCGACAGTCTAATAGTTCCGCTATGAGTGACTATGATAAAGATCAACGATCCGCAAGATTGCCCGGTTTTTTGAGGGAATATCACTTAAAAACAGCATGAAGATTGAATTTATACCGTTTTTACCCGCAATTTGCCGCCTCCGCACTGAGTGTTCTGCCGCCTTTGCTGATTATCGGCCGGTACTTGGCCGA
>NZ_JBOFMC010000021.1:0-2910 GCF_051658185.1 Shewanella sp.
CCATAGTGGCCTTGCCAATTGCTCGAGCACAAACTTAGTTTACTGAGCCAAATGGCCACTTATTTCACCCAAGCAACGGACCACAATACTCTCCTTGAGCAATGGCTCAACAACGCAAGAAGAGGCCCTCTCTGCGAGGGTTAACCTCCAAATCCACTCCGTTCCCCTCTAAAAAAAGAATGCCAGTCAGCGTAAACTGACTGGCATTCTATTTGTATATTCGGTCAATGCCGCGGGCGTTACAGGTTCAACCTGCAAGCCAATAAAGCACTTAAGCTTGTGGGCGCATTGCAGGGAATAGGATCACGTCACGGATAGTGTGAGTGTTAGTGAATAGCATCACTAAACGGTCGATACCAATACCTTGACCGGCTGTGGGGGGTAAACCGTGTTCCAGTGCAGTGATATAGTCGGCATCATAGAACATGGCTTCATCGTCACCGGCGTCTTTGGCATCCACCTGCGCTTTAAAGCGGCTGTCTTGATCCTGCGCATCGTTTAACTCGCTAAAGCCGTTAGCCACTTCGCGGCCACCGATGAAGAATTCAAAACGATCAGTAATGAAATCATTATCATCATTACGACGTGCCAGTGGCGAAATGTCCGCTGGGTAGCCGGTAATGAAGGTCGGTTGCATTAACTGCCATTCCGCAGTTTCACCAAAGATTTCTTCTAATAGCTGACCACAGGTCCAGAACTTCTCAATTTTGATGCCAAGGCTGATAGCCAGTTCACGCATGAATTCAAGATCTTTCACTTGCTCGTAGGTCATAGCTTGGATAGTCGCGTTGTCAGGATTGTACTTCTGAATCGCTTCTAACATGCTCAGACGCGCATATGGGCCACCAAAATCGACCGTGTGCTCGCCATATGGCATTTGCGCGCTGCCGAGCAATTCAATCGCAATCGAGCTCAGCATTTCTTCCGTTAAATCCATCAGATCTTGGTAGTCAGCGTAAGCCATATAGAATTCCATCATAGTGAATTCTGGGTTGTGGCGTGGCGACAGACCTTCGTTACGGAAGTTACGGTTGATTTCGAACACCCGCTCAAAACCACCGACCACTAAACGCTTGAGGTATAACTCTGGCGCGATACGCAGGTACATTGGCATATCTAGCGCGTTGTGGTGCGTCACAAATGGACGGGCTGAAGCGCCGCCGGGGATCACGTGCATCATTGGGGTTTCAACTTCCATGAACTCTTTTTTGATCATGAAGTTACGGATAGCGGCAACCACTTTTGAACGCATTACGAAGGCTTGACGCGATTCTTCGTTAACGATCAAGTCCACATAACGTTGGCGGTAGCGAGTTTCTTGGTCGGTTAAGCCGTGGAATTTTTCTGGCAGCGGGCGCAGGGCTTTGGTCAGCAGTTGGTACTCTTCCATGTTGACGTACAGATCGCCTTTACCAGACAAGTGCAACTGACCCGTTACGCCGATGATGTCACCGATATCCAGACCTTGATAACGATCCTTCAGATCCGCTTGTACGCCCTTTTCAGCGTAAGCTTGGATACGACCTGACACGTCTTGGATCACCAGGAATGGGCCACGTTTTGCCATGATACGGCCAGCAATGCTGGTTCTAAAACCTAAGGCTTCGAGTTCTTCCTTCGTGTTTTGACCGTATTTTTCCTGTAACTCTGCCGCTTTGTGGGTGCGACGGAACGTATTAGGGTGAGCATTCGCGCTGCAGTTCGGGCGAATGCTGTCTAGCTTGGCACGACGCTCGGCAATCAGTTTGTTTTCATCTTGTACTTGTTCAGTCATCTTATTTCTCGTCTATACCTTTGAATTAATTACAGCCCTGATTTCAAACTGGCTTCAATAAACTTGTCCAGATCGCCATCGAGTACCGCTTGGGTATTGCGCGTCTCCACGCTAGTGCGTAAGTCTTTAATACGGGAATCATCCAATACATAAGAGCGAATTTGGCTGCCCCAACCGATGTCCGATTTGGCATCTTCGGCGGCTTGCTTTTCCGCATTTTGCTTATGCATTTCTAATTCGAACAGTTTGGCTTTTAACTGTTTCATCGCCGAATCTTTGTTCTTGTGCTGTGAACGGTCGTTCTGGCACTGCACTACCGTGTTGGTCGGTAAGTGGGTAATACGTACCGCAGATTCGGTTCGGTTAACGTGCTGACCACCGGCGCCCGAGGCGCGGTATACGTCGATACGTAAGTCAGCAGGGTTGATATCGATGGTGATATCGTCATCAATCTCAGGGTAAACGAATACCGAGCAGAAAGAGGTATGGCGACGGCCCGATGAGTCAAAGGGCGATTTACGCACTAAACGGTGCACGCCAGTTTCGGTACGTAACCAACCGAAGGCATACTCACCGGTAAACTTAATGGTCGCACCTTTAATGCCCGCCACGTCACCGTCGGTCACTTCCATCAGCTCAGGGCTGAATCCGTGGGCTTCGCCCCAACGCAGGTACATACGCAGTACCATGTTGGCCCAATCTTGCGCCTCTGTACCACCACTGCCCGACTGAATGTCTAAGTAACAGTCTGACGCATCATGTTGACCAGAGAACATACGGCGGAATTCGAGTTCGGCCAAACGGCTCTCTAAATAATCCAGCTCTTTGGTGGTTTCATTGAAGGTGTCTTCGTCTTCTTCTTCGATAGCAAGCTCTAGCAGACCTTCAACATCTTCAAGACCCGCGTCCATATCATCAATAGTTTTTACGACGGCTTCGAGGCTGGCGCGCTCTTTACCTAGGGCTTGAGCACGTTCAGGCTCGTTCCACACCGCTGAACTTTCAAGCTCACGGCTGACTTCTTCTAGACGCTCTTGCTTAGCATCGTAGTCAAAGATACCCCCGAAGAAGCTGCGTGCGATCGGCAAGCTCCTTAATTTTGAATTTTACTGGATTAACTTCAAACATGAATTTTC
>NZ_JBOFMC010000022.1:0-10277 GCF_051658185.1 Shewanella sp.
AGAAAAGACTTGAGGTTTTCTGCCGTCACAGCAACGGATTTGACAGACTTATCGAGTAGGATCATTTTGACGACCTTACGACAAATCTTCGACAATTCACGCTCAAGCGCCCGCACCCCCGCTTCGCGGGTGTAATAGCGGATAATCCCCATGATTGCGCTATCATCAATGTGAATTTCGTTTGCTTTAAGACCATTACGCTCAATTTGCTTGGTCAACAAATGTTGTTTCGCGATATTGAGCTTTTCATCTTCGGTATAACCCGACAGTCGGATGACTTCCATACGGTCTAAGAGTGGACCAGGAATGTTCATCGAATTCGATGTTGCCACGAACATGACATCGGAGAGATCGTAATCGACCTCAAGATAATGATCATTGAAGGTGGTATTTTGCTCAGGATCAAGCACTTCTAATAAAGCCGATGCCGGATCGCCGCGCATATCCGAGCTCATTTTATCAATTTCATCGAGCAAGAATAACGGGTTTTTCACGCCCACTTTGGCCATCTTTTGAATGATTTTACCTGGCATCGAACCGATATAAGTACGACGATGGCCGCGGATCTCGGCTTCATCACGCACGCCGCCTAAGGCCACGCGCACATACTTACGCCCAGTTGCCTTGGCAATCGATTGACCCAGTGACGTTTTACCCACACCCGGTGGGCCCACCAAGCACAAAATAGGACCTTTAAGTTGACGTACCCGGCTCTGCACCGCGAGATACTCCAAGATACGCTCTTTCACTTTTTCCAAACCATAATGATCGGTATCAAGCACGTCTTGAGCTTTGGCAAGATCGCGCTTAATTTTCGAACGCTGACTCCAAGGCACTGAGGTCATCCAATCGACATAGCTGCGCACCACGGTTGCCTCGGCAGACATCGGTGACATCATGCGTAATTTATTCAGCTCGGCGACAGCTTTTTCTTTCGCCTCGCTTGGCATGTTGGCCTCTTCAATCTTACGATTGAGGACTTCAAACTCATCATGGCCTTCATCTAAGTCACCCAATTCTTTTTGGATGGCTTTCATCTGTTCATTTAGGTAATACTCGCGCTGGCTTTTTTCCATCTGCTTTTTAACGCGGGTACGGATCCGTTTCTCAACCTGTAAAAGGTCGATTTCCGATTCCATCATCGCCATTAAATATTCCAGACGTTCGGCCACATTAACCATTTCAAGCACAGACTGCTTATCTTCAAGCTTAAGTGGCATGTGCGCAGCCATGGTATCGGCAAGGCGCGCCGCCTCATCGATACCCGATAATGAGGTCAACACTTCCGGCGGGATCTTCTTGTTCAGCTTGATATAGCCTTCAAACTGGCCAATAGCGCTGCGAACTAAGACTTCTTCTTCCTTGTCTTCCAAGGGTTCAGATTCAAGATATTCGGCCTTTGCGACAAAGAATTCTTTTTCTTGGGTATAGCGAGTGATTTTTGCCCGGCGGCCACCTTCGACCAGTACTTTTACCGTACCATCAGGCAATTTTAATAGCTGTAAAATCGAGGCAACCGTGCCTACCTCGAAGATATCGTCTTTAGTCGGTTCGTCTAATTCAGCATCACGCTGCGCCACTAAAATAATCTGTTTATCCTGGGCCATCGCAGTCTCAAGACAACGAATTGATTTTTCTCGGCCAACGAATAACGGAATTACCATATGGGGATAGACCACCACATCTCGCAGTGGCAGCACGGGGAGTTCGATATGCGCTTCACGCTCTAGGGTCATAGCTCGATTCCGTTTAGGTCAGTGGGATTAATAATGGAGTATATTGGGACGCTTTATTGAGTTTCAATGGTCAATACGAAAAAAGGAGCCCACTGGACTCCTTGTTTTTCACTTTATTTTTCAATCAGAACAATTATTGTTCACCTGAAGCAACCTGAGCATCATTGCGCTCATAGATCAGGATAGGTGCCGATTCGCCACTGACAACAGAACCGTCCACGACAACCTTGACCACCCCTTCGCTTGAAGGAATATCATACATAGTATCGAGTAAAATGCCTTCAACGATTGAGCGTAAACCACGAGCACCGGTCTTACGTGACATGGCTTTGTGGGCAATCGCCTTTAGCGCATCTTCACGAAACTCCAGCTCGACGCCTTCCATATCAAACAAGGCGCTGTATTGCTTAGTCAGCGCATTTTTAGGTTGGGAAAGAATTTGCACCAACGCGTCTTCATCCAATTCAGTCAGCGTCGCCACCACGGGTAAGCGCCCAATAAACTCAGGGATCAAACCGTATTTCACCAAATCACCGGGTTCAACCTGGGAAAGGGTTTCCGAAATAGTGACCTTGTCTTTTTCGCCTTTCACCTGCGCGCCAAAGCCAATACCAGAGCCAACATGCGCCCGTTGTTCAATCACTTTTTCCAGTCCTGCGAATGCGCCACCACAGATAAAGAGAATTTTAGAGGTATCAACCTGCAGGAATTCTTGCTGTGGATGCTTACGCCCACCTTGTGGAGGAACTGCGGCAATGGTGCCTTCAATCAGCTTCAGCAACGCCTGCTGTACGCCTTCGCCGGACACATCGCGGGTAATTGATGGATTATCCGATTTACGGCTAATCTTATCGATTTCGTCAATATATACGATACCGCGCTGCGCTTTTTCCACATCGTAGTCGCACTTTTGCAGCAACTTTTGAATGATATTTTCAACGTCCTCACCCACATAACCCGCTTCGGTCAAGGTGGTGGCATCGGCCATCGTAAACGGCACATTGAGTGAGCGTGCCAGCGTTTCTGCCAACAACGTTTTGCCACTACCGGTTGGGCCGATCAGCAAAATGTTACTTTTGCCTAATTCGACGCCATCTTTAGGGGAGGCATTTTTTAACCGTTTATAGTGATTATACACCGCCACTGAGAGCACTTTTTTGGCTCTATCTTGACCGATAACATAATCATCTAAATGCGCCCGCAGCTCATGGGGCGTGGGCAATTTTTCGCTATCGCGCTTTGGTGAGATCTCTTTAATCTCTTCACGAATAATGTCATTGCATAACTCGACACATTCGTCACATACGTACACTGATGGACCAGCGATGAGTTTTCTTACCTCATGCTGGCTCTTACCGCAAAAAGAGCAGTACAGCAATTTACCGCTGTCACCATTATTTTTGTTGTCGCCCATTCATTACCTCATTTGCAGTCTGCTCTACTGCCAGTCTAAATTTGCTTCAGCTTTTACACAGACCAACGCTTATAGAGCATAGTCCAGTCAAAAGCAAAAATCAGCCGCGCTTGGTCATTACCGCATCGACTAAACCGTACTCAACAGCTTGAGTCGCACTCATAAAATTATCGCGATCAGTATCGCGCTCAATCACCTCAAGCGGCTGCCCGGTATGTTCAGCAAGCATAAGATTAAGTTTATTTTTAATGCCTAAAATTTCTTGCGCATGAATTGCGATATCGGACGCTTGCCCTTGGAAGCCACCCAGTGGTTGGTGGATCATCACCCGCGAGTTAGGTAAGCAAAAACGCTTGCCCTTTTCGCCACCGGCTAATAAAAAGGCGCCCATGCTAGCCGCTTGGCCAATACAGACTGTGCTCACATTTGGCTTAATAAACTGCATGGTATCGTAAATTGCCATACCAGCGGTCACGGAGCCGCCCGGTGAGTTAATGTACAGAAAAATATCTTTATCAGGACTTTCTGATTCTAAGAATAACAACTGCGCCACGATCAGGTTGGCCATGTGCTCTTCCACTTGCCCCACCAAGAAAATAATCCGCTCTTTTAATAACCGAGAATAAATATCAAATGAGCGCTCACCTTTGGCGGTTTGCTCTATGACCATTGGAACGAGAGCGTTGTGTATGTCTGACGCATTATGCATTATTAACATCCCTAAATAAAAATGGCTCGCATGAGGAGCCTCATACGAGCCATTATAAATGGCGAACTGCCAATCAAGTCAAGCTTAGCTTATGCGCGACCGGTAGCCTTGTTCATAAATTCTTCAAAAGCGACATCTTTAGCGGTCACTTTTGCTGTTTTTAATAATGCTTCTACCGCTTGCTCTTCTAAAGCAACGTTGCGCATGTTTTGCATCAGTTCTTTGTTGCTGTTGTAATAAGCGATCACTTCATTTGGATCTTCATAGGCAGATGCCATAGAAGCGATTAAGCCTTGAACACGCTCATCTTCTGCTTTCAGCTCGTTAGTCTTGATCACTTCACCTAACAACAGGCCGATTTTCACGCGACGAGCCGCTTGCTCGGTGAATAATTCAGCTGGCAGTTCTGGCATGTTAGCCGTTTGGCCGCCGAAACGTTGCATCGCCTGCTGGCGCAACACATTCACTTCACCATCGATCAGCGCTTTTGGCAGTTCGATGTCGTTGTTAGCTAACAGACCATTGATCACTTGCTCTTTCACGTTGGCTTTTAACGCTTGCTCAAGTTCACGGTTCATGTTTTTACGGATTTCAGTTTTCAGCGCTTCTAAACCGCCTTCGCTGATACCAAACAGAGCAGCAAACTCATCGTTTACTTCTGGCAGATTAGCCGCTTGCACTTCGCTTAAAGTAATCGCGAACTTGGCCGCTTTACCTTTTAAGTTTTCAGCGTGATATTCTTCTGGGAAGTTCACGTCGATAACGAACTCTTCGCCCGCTTTGTGACCTAAGATACCGGCTTCAAAACCAGGGATCATACGACCGCTACCTAATTGCAGTTCGAAATCTTCAGCTTTGCCGCCTTCAAATTCTTCACCGTCAATTGAACCAACAAAGTTCATTTTCACTTTGTCGCCGTCAGCTGCTTCACGCTCAACAGCAGCGTAAGTAGCGTGTTGCTTGCGCAACGTTTCGATCATAGTGTCAACGTCAGCGTCAGTCACTTCAGCTTTTGGTTGCTCAACTTCGATTGCGTCTAAGCCTTTCAGCTCAACTTCTGGATAAACTTCAAAGGTAGCAATAAATTCGAATTTTTCGCCATCAGTAGCACCAGGAACAAAAGTCGGTGCACCCGCTGGGTTTAACTTCTCAGCAATAATTGCTTCGATGAAGTTACGTTGCATCACTTCACCAGTGATGTCTTGACGAATTGCCGCGCCATAACGCTTGTTGATAATCGTCACTGGCACTTTACCAGGACGGAAACCTGGGATACGAGCACGCTTAGCTTCACGTTGTAAACTGTCTTTAACCAGCTTTTCAATTTGTTCCGCAGGAACAGAAATGGTCAGGCGACGCTCTAGGCCTTGGGTTGCTTCAACAGAAACTTGCATTGTTTTACCTCGAAATTTGTCTAACGTCCTTTGTAATAGCCGAGTCATCAACTATTCAGGTATTCGTTTCTTGATCATTAAATTTGACTACAATGCCCGCCACAACAGGCTTTGGCAAAGATCGCACATAGTTGATATCTATCAAGACGCGACATTATAGCCACCGTTTTCTGCAGAGTCGAGCCTGAAGAGCCGAATCTGAGGTATAAAAAAAGCGACCCTAGGTCGCTTTTTTTATTTTGTGCTCAATGCACTAAAAATGGGGTGACTGATGGGGCTCGAACCCACGACAACCGGAATCACAATCCGGGACTCTACCAACTGAGCTACAATCACCACTGAAACTGGTACGCCCGGCAGGATTCGAACCTGCGACCATCCGCTTAGAAGGCGGATGCTCTATCCAACTGAGCTACGGGCGCATGGTCTACAGAACATTCTGCATCCTAACTGGCGTTGGATAGCATTTGGCTATCCAGGTTACCGATAACGACAAGTTGTCACAACTGCGCTATCCATAACAATAAAGTGGTCGGTGATAGAGGATTCGAACCTCTGACCCTCTGGTCCCAAACCAGATGCGCTACCGGACTGCGCTAATCACCGAAGGTCTTACATTACGTTGCATTCATCAAAATGCAATTCTCAGTGATAAATGCTGACATCTGCCTGAGAACGGAGCGCATCTTATCCCCTCACTTTAGCTCCGTCAACGATTTTTTTAGTGATAGCCGTCAGCTGCTGAATTATCAAGCGAATCAGCTTTTTTTTATCCAACTGCTCATGGCTTTATCCATGACAGCACCATTAGGCCCTGATAAAATGCCCGCAATAGCCAAGCTCTTATTCATAACCGTTGACATTATTGCCCCTAAATAAACTATCGCCCATAAAAAGGATATCCTACACCCATGACAGCCCAAATTATCGATGGCAAGGCGATTGCTCAGTCCATCCGCAATCAACTTCGTGAAAAGGTGTTCGCACGCCAAGCGGCGGGACAACGAGTACCCGGTTTGGCCGTGATTTTAGTAGGAGCCGACCCGGCTTCCCAAGTCTATGTGGGCAGTAAGCGTAAGGCCTGTGAAGAAGTGGGCTTTATTTCGCGTTCCTACGATCTGGCGACCAGCTGCACTGAAGCTGATTTACTCAACCTCATTGATAACCTCAATAATGACCCCACTATCGATGGCATTTTGGTACAACTGCCGTTACCTGCACATATCGACGATTCAAAGGTGATTGAACGTATTCGCCCCGATAAGGACGTTGATGGCTTCCATCCTTATAATGTGGGCCGTTTAGCCCAGCGTATCCCGGTTTTACGCTCCTGCACTCCCATGGGCATTATGACGCTAATCAAATCTACTGGTGTGGATACCTATGGTTTAGATGCGGTCGTGGTCGGCGCCTCCAATATTGTTGGTCGGCCGATGACCCTTGAGTTACTGCTCGCGGGCTGCACTACCACTACCTGCCATCGCTTTACCAAAAACCTTGAGCAAAAAATTCGTCAAGCCGATCTGGTGGTGGTGGCCGTCGGAAAACCAGGATTTATTCCTGGTGAATGGATTAAACCCGGCGCCATAGTGATAGATGTCGGCATTAACCGTTTAGACAATGGTACATTGGTAGGTGATGTTGAGTATGATGTCGCCGCACAGCATGCTGGCTTTATTACGCCTGTGCCCGGCGGCGTGGGCCCGATGACCATTGCCAGTTTACTCGAAAATACCCTGTATGCCGCTGAGCAGTACCATGACTAAGTGCTAAGTGCTAAGTGCTAAGTGCTAAGTGCCAGTTGAGAAAATCATAAAAAAACCTGCAACATGCAGGTTTTTTTTATCTCTTGCGGTGGCGCAATCAAGGTTACTTTTTACGCCAAGTCGTGCCGCTTGGGCCATCTTCTAGCACGACGCCTAATTCATTTAAGCGATCCCGCGCGACATCCGCTGCCGCCCAATCTTTTTCAGTACGAGCACGGTTTCGCTCAAGAATTAAGGCTTCAATTTCAGCAACTTCAGCATCACTGCCCTCGCCTTTAAAAAAGGCTTCAGGATCTTGACTTAACAAGCCCAATACATCGGCTAAACGCTTCATCGTCACCGCGAGCGCGCTTGCCTGCTGCATATCCGTGGTTTTTAACCGGTTAATTTCGCGCACCATATCAAACAGCACCGAATAAGCTTCCGGCGTGTTGAAATCGTCATCCATCGCAGCATTAAATTTTGCGACAAACTCATCGGCTGGTGCCGCTTCAACCGTAAGATCAACCTCTTTGATCGCGGTGTACAAGCGCTCTAATGCCGCACGCGCTTGCTTTAAATTTTCTTCAGAATAATTAAGCTGGCTGCGGTAATGTCCCGAGAGTAAAAAGTAACGCACTGTCTCAGCGTCGTAATGGCCAAGCACATCGCGGATGGTAAAAAAGTTGCCTAACGATTTGGACATCTTTTCACGATCGACCATCACCATGCCCGTGTGCATCCAATAGTTCACATATGGCGTGTCATGGGCACAGCAAGACTGGGCGATTTCATTCTCATGATGAGGGAACTGTAAATCAGAGCCGCCGCCATGAATATCAAAATGCAGACCTAAGTGCTTACTGTTCATCGCAGAGCATTCGATATGCCAGCCCGGACGCCCCGGGCCCCATGGCGATTCCCACGTCGGTTCGCCCGGCTTGGACATTTTCCACAACACAAAATCCATCGGATTTTGTTTATTTTCATCAACTTCAACGCGCGCGCCCGCTTGCAACTGATCTAAATTTTGTCCCGATAACCGACCATAATCAGGATAAGAGGCCACACTAAATAACACGTCACCATCGGCGGCTACATAGGCATGCCCGCGCTCGAGCAACAACTCAACCATTTCAATAATTTCAGCAATATGCAGCGTTGCGCGCGGTTCAAAATCCGGACGAAGCATATTAAGGGCATCAAAATCGCGGTGCATTTCACCAATTAACCGTTCGGTTAAGGCATCACAACTTTCATTATTTTCGTTGGCGCGCTTGATGATTTTATCGTCGACATCGGTAATGTTGCGTTGAAAATTAACCTCATATCCCGCATAACGCAGGTAACGCACTATCATGTCAAAGGAAACAAAAGTACGCCCATGACCAATATGACAGAGATCGTATATGGTCACACCACACACGTACATCCCGACTTTCCCGGGATTAATGGGTTTAAATTCCTGTTTTTGGCGGGTAATACTGTTGTAAATCTTCAACATCGGCATTCTCTTCAAGGGTACATTCAGGAGTAAAATCAAGCGGTCAGTTTATCATGGCCGGAGCGCTTTTGAATACTGCACTTTGCGCGCAATCCGAGATAAGTTAGAATCGCGCCACTATTTACAGAAGGTATAAAAACATGATCACATTACACACCAATTTTGGCGATATTAAATTGCAATTGAATGCCGAAAAAGCGCCATTAACTGTAGCTAACTTCATGAAATATGTTGAAGAAGGTTTCTTCGACGGCACCATTTTCCACCGCGTCATCGACGGTTTCATGATCCAAGGTGGTGGTTTTACGGCGGACATGAGCCAAAAACGTTGCCATGAACCGGTTAAAAATGAAGCCAATAACGGTTTATCTAATCGCATCGGCACTATCGCAATGGCGCGCACCTCCGATCCTCATTCTGCCACGGCGCAGTTTTTTATTAACGTTAATGACAATACCTTCTTAGATTTTAAATCCGAAACCACCCAAGGTTGGGGCTACTGTGTGTTCGGCGAAGTCGTTGAAGGCATGGATATTATCGAAAAGATTAAAGGGGTGAGTACCGGTAATCGCGGAATGCACCAAGACGTGCCATTAGAGCCCGTTGTGATTGAAAGCGTTAGTGCTGCGGCATAATCTGCCCTAATGCGCACATTATTTATCGGCGATTTACATTTAAGTGCAGATCGCCTTGATATTACGCAGGCGTTTATCCGCTTTCTCGATACCGAGCTTGAAGATGCCGAGGCGCTGTATATTCTCGGCGACCTGTTTGAAGTCTGGGTCGGGGATGATATAGCGTCCCCCTTTGCCCTTGAGCTTGCTCAAAAACTTAAGCAGGTTTCACTCAAATTGCCCGTGTATTTTATCCACGGCAATCGGGACTTTATGCTTGGTCAACAGTTTGCGCGCAAGGCCGGAATGCACATCTTGCCGGAAATCGCTTGCATAAATTTGTATGGCACTGAGACGGTTATTTTACACGGTGATAGTCTCTGCACCCTCGATAAAGCCTATCAACGTTTTAGAAAATTACGCAGCTTAGCACTCGCCCGTTGGCTATATGGCTGTCTATCCCAAAAACGCCGTCAACGGATTGCGGATAATATCCGTGGCAAAAGTCAGCGCGGTAATCAGCAAAAAAGCCTGCAGATAATGGACGTTGAGCCGGACGCGGTCGCGGCGCTCTTTGCCCAAACCCGCACCCAACAAATGATCCACGGCCACACCCACAGGCCTGCTATACATGAGTTAGCCCATGGCCATAAACGGATTGTTGTGGGCGATTGGTATGAACAAGGCAGTGTACTGAGTGTTAGCCATGATGGGATAAAATTAATTAACTTACCTTTGGGTGATGGGTAAGTCGTTTCATCGGCACTGACAGCGCAAACCTCGTCAACCGATTAACGGTTCTTGGGAACCGTTAATCCCCCAACAACCGCCATGACTTTATATCTGCTCGCTCTTTATTCTCAGAACGCTATCTATTCTCAGCTAGCCATGATCAGATCATTAACCAATACCGATAGTTAGCCAATACCGATAGTTAGCCAATATCAAATAGCTACCCATATCGCGACGCCAACCGCCCATTCGCCTTCTCCCTCACAGCCCTTTCGCCATGATGAAACATCATAAGGTAACGTTGTGGTCCTTTGTGTCAGCGCGGTTGGCCACTATGAAAACGAAATTCATCGTCAGCCGCCATAATCAGCTCGGCTTCTCGCTCACCAAAATAGGCCACTCGCGCACTGATATCCTGAGGAGACACTA
>NZ_JBOFMC010000023.1:0-3994 GCF_051658185.1 Shewanella sp.
GGCAGGGCGCCCAAGGTAAACTCAATCAGGTGATCGGGGAAAATCGCTAAGGAACCGGTGGCATCGCTATGGCCTTCGCGGCTGGGTAACGGCACACCATGGATGATTTGCTCCGGCGTGGTATTGCCTCCGAGCGTATCCTCCAGTGCCCTTATCGCCACACGGGCGTCCCGGCTCACATCACTCTTACGATCTTTGATCTGATCGAGCTCTTCGAGCACTGTCATCGGGATAACCACATCATGCTCTTGAAACGAATAGATCGCCAAAGGTTCATGCAATAACACATTGGTATCCAGTACAAACAACTTTCTGTCGTCTTGTTCCATGGTGCCTCCTGCGCGCTTAATATGAGTGCTTCATGTTAGTGCTTTATATTAATGGTACAACACACGCTTGCGTTTCAATCCCCCGCTATGTGCCTGTTAATGATGGGCTAATGCCCGCTAAACGCCTAACGAATACCCGCTCACTCTTGGTCAATACCCTCTTACCTTTGACCATGAAAGCCTGCGCGGGTTCACCGCAAACGTCCTCGACAGCCACCGAGGTGCCACAAAAAATATTGCCAGTAAATCAATGCGATAGCCTTGTAGCACCGGCGCGCTTTGCTCGCAACGCTTAGCCCTAGTGTAAAGCTGAGCAGATGACAGCTCTGTGACAATGGCCGCATAAATTTTTGCCTGAGCAATTTGTAATCTCCTAGGGTGACAATTAGGCTCTAACGGATACGAGGGCGATTCAATTATCCCGAGTATTGGTATAACATACGCGCCCTTTGTTAAAGTCCGCCCAGAAATGAGAAATTAAGATGCCGTTCGCCTTAGGTCAACGTTGGATAAGTGATACCGAGTCAGAGCTTGGTTTAGGAACTGTCGTTCAAGTAGAAGGCCGTATGGTCACTGTGTTGTTTCCGGCCACGGGTGAGAACCGCATGTTCTCCCGAGCAGAAGCCCCTCTGACACGCGTTATTTACAATCCCGGTGATACGGTAGAAAGCCACGAAGGCTGGAGCCTTGCGGTGAATGAATTAACCGAGAAAGACGGCATCGTCATTTATCACGGCACTCACAGTGAAAGCGGTGAGCAGGTTAGCCTGCGCGAAACCCTGCTCAACCACAATATTCGCTTTAACAAGCCCCAAGACCGCTTATTTGCCGGACAAATCGATCGTCTCGACCGCTTTGGGGTGCGTTATCAATGTCAAATGCTGCGCCACAGCCTCGCGTCCTCTGATTTACTGGGGCTTCAAGGGCCGCGCGTAGGGTTAATTCCCCACCAAATGTGGATCGCCCACGAGGTTGGCCGCCGCTACGCGCCGCGGGTTTTACTCGCCGATGAAGTGGGCTTAGGTAAAACCATTGAAGCGGGTCTTATCATTCACCAGCAACTGCTCACCGGCCGCGCCGAGCGGGTATTGGTTATCGTTCCCGACACCCTGCGCCACCAATGGTTAGTCGAAATGTTGCGCCGCTTTAACCTGCGTTTTTCGGTATTTGATGAAGACCGCTGCATTGAAGCCTACGCAGACCATGATAACCCCTTCTATACCGAGCAATTGGTGATTTGTTCCCTCGAATTGCTGCGCAAGAAAAAGCGTCTCGATCAAGCCCTCGATGCCGATTGGGATCTGTTAGTGGTCGATGAGGCCCACCATCTCGAATGGACCGAAGAGGCGCCAAGCCGCGCCTATCAAGTGGTCGAAGCCTTAAGTGAAGTAGTGCCCGGAGTCTTACTGTTAACAGCGACCCCCGATCAACTTGGCCATGAAAGCCATTTCGCGCGGCTGCGCCTGCTCGATCCCGATCGTTTTTACGATTACGCCGCTTTCCTCAAAGAAGAAGACAGCTACAAAGACGTGGCCCTTGCGGCCCAAGCCCTTGCTGAAGCAGCCAAATTACCTGATGCGGCGATTAACAGCTTAACCGAATTACTGAGCGAGAAAGACATTGCGCCGAGTATTCGGCTGATCCAAGCCGAGGGGATCGATCCCGACGTCCAACAAGCCGCCCGCAGCGAATTATTGCAAGAATTACTCGATCGCCACGGCACTGGCCGGGTACTGTACCGCAACAGCCGCGCCTCGGTGAAAGGCTTCCCGCAACGCTTTTTTAATCCGCATCCACAAACCATGCCGGAGCAATACCTGACCGCGATGCGCGTCAGCGGCATGATGGGTGGCCACAAAACCCTTGAGGCTAAAGCCGCGCAGGCCCTCAGCCCTGAAAAGCTCTATCAAGAATTTGAAGACAATAGCGCCAGCTGGTGGAAGTTCGATCCGCGGGTGGATTGGCTCATCGAGTTTTTAAAATCCCACCGCAGCAAAAAAGTGCTGATTATCGCCAGCGGTGCTGAAACCGCCTTAAGCCTGGAAGAAGCACTGCGCACCCGCGAGGGCATCCAAGCCACCGTGTTCCACGAGGGCATGTCGATCATCGAGCGCGATAAAGCCGGTGCCTATTTTGCTCAAGAAGAAGGCGGCGCCCAAGCGCTGATCTGCTCTGAAATCGGCTCCGAAGGGCGTAACTTCCAGTTTGCCAGCCACTTAGTGCTATTTGATTTACCGCTTAACCCCGATTTATTAGAGCAACGTATCGGGCGTTTAGATCGTATCGGCCAAAAGAGTGATATCCACATCCACTTGCCTTACCTTGAGGACACCGCCCAAGAACGCCTGATGCAATGGTATCACCAAGGGCTCAACGCCTTTGAGCTCACCTGCCCCAGCGGCCATGTGCTTTACAGTGAATTTGCCCAAGAACTGCTCAATGTGCTGGTCGGTGACGATGCCGATGAGCTGACGACATTACTCAACCACACCCAAACTCGCTATAAAGAACTCAAACACGCCATGGAGCAAGGCCGCGATAAGCTGCTAGAAATCAACTCCCACGGCGGGGAGCAGGCCAAGGCCTTAGTTGCTCGCTTAGCCGAGAGCGATGAGGATACTAAGCTGATTGGCTCGGTGATCCGCTTATGGGATATTATTGGTGTAGATCAAGAAGATAAAGGCGAAAACTCCATTATTCTGCGCCCAAGTGAACACATGATGTTCCCAACCTACCCGGGGCTGCCAGAAGACGGTGTCACCGTCACCTTTGACCGTGACACCGCATTATCCCGTGACGATATTGCCCTGATCACCCAAGAGCACCCTCTGGTGCAAACCGGTTTAGATTTGATCACCGGCTCAGAAACTGGCACCACCAGTGTGGCAGTACTCAAGAACAAAGCGCTGCCTGCAGGCACCTTATTCTTAGAGCTGATTTACATGGCTGACGCCTCCGCGCCAAAATCGAGCCAGCTTTATCGCTACTTACCGCCAACGCCGATCCGCATTTTGTTGGATAAAAATGGCAACGATCTCTCCGCAAAAGTGGATTACGCCAGTTTTGATAAACAATTAAGCGCCGTGAATCGGCACATTGGCAGCAAATTGGTCACGGCTTCACAGCCAATTCTGCATCCGTTATTCGCTAAGGGTGAAGAATATGCTAAGACTGCGGTCGATGAATTGGTCGAACAAGCGCGCCAGAAGATGACAGTGCAGCTTAGCGGCGAACTTGACCGGTTAGAAGCCCTCAAAGCCGTTAACCCCAATATCCGCGAGGAGGAGTTAGACTACCTGCGTAACCAAATGCAGGAGCTCAATAACTACCTCGAAGAGACTCAGCTGCAGCTCGATGCCATCAGAATGGTGCTGGTCAGCCACGTGTAAACCACCACAGGGCTCCAGCGCCCCCCAAACGCCCAGCACTCGACTGGGCGTTTGATTTATCCAACCTGCACGACCTTAATCCCTGAACATTGTGTGACTCACGCCGCCAATTTCTGCCTATGCCCAACATCAGCCCTAAAACTTGCGTCAATGACGGGAGCCTTCAGGTTATACTCAGCCAGTGACTGGATAACACGACAGAGAGTAAACGATTTTATGGGACGGTTTTTCTTGAGTTTATGTGGCCTGTACTTAAGCCTACTGGCCTTTAACCTA
>NZ_JBOFMC010000024.1:0-9027 GCF_051658185.1 Shewanella sp.
AAGTGATTGTTTGTTCTTCTTTATGCTATTTAGTTATTAAAAATGTGATAGATATGCGCCAAGCTTGATGTGATAGGCGTTAGCTAATATTAAGCTGTTGCTTATATTCAATAATTTTTTTAAACATGTGCAAAATTTGCCCGCGTGACGCTGATATTAATTAAGCGCCATTCGCTTTGAAGGTCGCGAAGGCTCCCCCTTGGTTGAAGTTGCTTAACTTCAGTCGCTTTAGCTGTAAGGCCGATTGTTTGATGGCTGTTTGGTTGGCCATCCCTACCCGTGGTTAGCGCTATTAGTTGGGGCGCTGGTCAGCATACACACTAATAGTGGCCACACCTTATCAAGTTCAAGCTTTTACAATAATTGTGATAAACTCCGCAAAAACATCAAGGCAGCGTTTTGAATTGTCAGTTAGGGAAGGGGAGATACTAGCTCACATTGATAAACCAAGCCCTATAATAACAAACCGTTGGGAACATCTATGAGACAGGTTGTGATTTCAGGAAGCGGGTTATTTACGCCGCCTCACAGTATTACTAATGACGCCTTAGTGGAGAGTTTTAATGCTTATGTTGACATGTTTAACGGTGAACATGCAGGGTTAATTGAACAAGGGCATGTCGCGCCGCTCGCCTATTCTTCCAGTGAATTTATTGAAAAAGCCTCGGGGATTAAACATCGCTATGTAATGGTTAAAGAAGGCATTCTTGATCCTGAAGTCATGATGCCCTTAATCCCCGAGCGCGGCAGCGATGCCATATCGCTGCAGGCTGAAATGGGGATTGAGGCGGCGATAATGGCGCTAGAGCAGGCCAAATTAAAGGCTGAACAAATTGATTTGATCATCGTGGCTTGTGCTTATACCCAGCGGGCCTATCCTGCCATGGCCATTGAAATTCAGCGGGCGCTTGGCACTCGTGGTTATGGTTACGATATGCAAGTTGCCTGCTCATCAGCCACCTTTGCGATTGCCGCTGCTACCAACGCCATTGCAACGGGCGCAGCGTTGCGGGTATTGGTGATCAATCCTGAAATTTGCTCGGCGCAGGTTAACTACCGCGATCGAGACAGCCATTTTATCTTTGGGGATGTGGCAACGGCATTGGTGCTAGAAGATCAGAGCCTCGCCCAGTCAGATAATCACTTTACGATTTTATCAACACGTTGTTTTACAGATTATTCGAACAATATTCGCAGTAATTTTGGCTTTTTGAACCGTTGTGATCCCAGTACTGCGCATCAGGCGGATAAACTGTTTCACCAGCAGGGACGCAAGGTATTTAAAGAGCTATTGCCAATGATTTATCAACATTTAGATGAGCATTTGGCCGAAAATTCGCTCACCCCCCAAGCCTTTAAGCGCTTTTGGTTGCATCAGGCCAACATCAATATGAATCAATTCGTGGTAAAAAAACTGCTGGGGGATGAGGTGACACCAGCGCAGGCGCCCGTGGTGTTAGATCAATACGCCAATACCGCCTCCGCTGGCTCGGTGATTGCGTTTCATCAGTTTTCCGATGACTTTAAAACAGGAGAGCTTGGCTTGTTAAGCTCTTTTGGGGCGGGATATTCCATCGGCAGCGTCATTTTGCAAAAACAATAGCGCGAAAACAGCAGTGCTAAAACACCGATTGCCCGCCGCTTAAGCGGGCAGTATAGCAACTTGTGGTAGCCAATATCCGCGCCATTTAATAAGACTATCGTCCTTATATCGCTAGAATGTCAGCAACTTAGTCACCTTATTCGTCACCTTACGCCGGCGCAATGGCACTGTTGCGATACACTTCGCGATACTTATCGACCCACATGGCGGTGGCGCCACAAATTGCCACTGGCATCACGATAAAGTTAACGATGGGGATCATCGAAAACAGCGTGACCGTGGCGCCAAAGCTAAAGCTGCTGCCACGGGTTTGCGCTAAGGCAAAGCGCATATCTTTAAAACTGACTTTATGGTTATCAAACGGATAGTCACAATATTGAATCGCCATCATCCACGCACTAAAGCCAAACCATAAAATCGGCGCTAAGGTTTGGCCTACGACGGGCACTAAAAACAGTAATAAAAACACCAACGCCCGTGGCAGATAATATTTAAGTTTGATCCACTCACGCCCGAGGATCCGTGGTAAATCTTTAATTACATCAATCCCCGAACCGGTATATAAGGGCTTGCCTGTGAGTAATTGCTCAACCTTTTCAGCCAGTAAGCCATTAAAAGGAGCCGCTAGCCAGTTCATCACCGAGCTAAAAACAAATGCGAGCATCACTAACATAGTGGTTACGGCAAGGGGCCAAAGTAAAAAGTTTAACCAGCTTAAATAGTCCGGCAGTTGGGTGTTTAACCAAGTAAACAGGGCATCTAACTGACCCACGGCGGCATAAATCACCCCGGCAAATAGGATGAGGTTGATCATCAGTGGAATAAAGACAAAGGTTCGCAATCCCTTACGTCTGATTAACCCAAAGCCGTCAAGAAAATAATTCACGCCACTTTTGTTAAGGAGGGGCAAGGAGGTTTGCTGTGTCATAGTGGTTTCCAAAAATGAAGGGGGAGTTCCAAAAATGAGAGTCTTTGCAAAAAGTCAGTTAATGTTTGCGATACCTTGCTTAGGATTGTGATTAACTCCCAAGCAGATGACAAGTTAAAAGCAGCATCTATGCCATAAAAAGCATTACAAAATGCGACTTGCTTTGTTAAAGTGGCCCGTTGATTCAATTTATCTTAATGTGGCCAATGTTGGGCCACATATCAGAGACGCACTCACTGGCATTATGAGATTAAAACAAATAAAACTTGCCGGCTTTAAGTCGTTTGTCGATCCCACCAAGATCCCCTTTTTACAGGCATTAACGGCGATTATCGGCCCCAATGGCTGCGGTAAATCCAATGTGATCGATGCCGTACGCTGGGTGTTAGGCGAAAGCTCGGCAAAACATTTGCGCGGCGATTCCATGAGTGACGTCATTTTTAATGGTTCAAGCGCGCGCAAACCGGTGTCGGTGGCCGGGGTTGAACTGGTGTTTGAAAATAAACAAGGCCGCCTTGCGGGTCAATATGCCAGTTATGAAGAGATATCGGTCAAACGGCAGGTGAGCCGTGACGGCGAATCCTGGTATTTTCTCAATGGGCAAAAGTGTCGTCGTAAGGACATTACCGATTTGTTTATGGGCACCGGGCTTGGGCCGCGCAGTTATGCCATTATCGAGCAGGGCACCATCTCGCGACTGATTGAATCTAAACCCCAAGATTTACGCACTTTTATTGAAGAGGCGGCGGGGATTTCTCGCTATAAAGAGCGCCGCCGTGAAACCGAGAATCGCATTCGCCATACCCGTGAAAACTTGGAACGCTTAGGGGATATCCGCAGCGAGTTAGCCAAACAACTCGAAAAACTCAGCCAGCAGGCCAAAGCCGCAACACAATATCGCGAGCTGAAACAGGCGGAGCGCAAAACCCACGCCGAGTTGCTGGTGATGCGTTATCAAGAGTTGCAGAGCCAAATGGCGAGTTTATCGGAGCAGATTAACGCACTCGAGCTGCAACAGGCGGCGGCGCACTCCTTGGCGCAAACGAGCGAATTAGCAAGCACAGAGCTGCAAGTTACACTTTCGCAATTAGCCGAGCAAGAGCAGCACGCGGTGGAGGCCTATTATCTGACGGGCACTGAGATCGCCAAATTAGAGCAACAATTACAAAGCCAACAGCAGCGCGATGCCCAGCTAAACACTCAGCTCGAACAGTTGAACGAGCAGTTAACACAAAACAAAGCCAAATTAGAGACCTATCAGGCCAGTTTTTATGCGCTTGAGGCGGAGCTTAGCCAACTGGTACCGCAACATGAGTTGCAGCAAGAAATGATGGATGAGCTGCAAACCCAGTGGGAAATGAGTGTTTCGCGTAGTGAAGCCCAAACTGAAACGGCCAGAATCCAAGCGGCGGCCGTTGCCCAACATCAGCTGCAACTTGAATTACACCGCAGTAAACTTGTGCATCTGCAGCAGTTAAGTGCCCATAAAACTCAGTTACACCAAGAACTGCAGCAAGAGTTGTCCTCGCTCACCGAACATGCTTTGGAGGATAACAGCGCATCCCTTAGCCAAGAGATTGAACGATTAGAACAAGCAATAACTCAGCAAGTTGAAGTGAATCAAGAGCTTGAGTTAGCGCTTGCTGAAAATACTCAAGCGTTAGATGTTGCGCGTGGCGAATTTGAGCAGCTGTCACAGCGGTTAAGCTCAATGCGAGCACGCTTTGAGCTGGTTGAACAATGGCTCGCGAAGCAAGAAGAGTTAAGTGATACCCCCCAGCTGTGGCAACGCATTCAAGTGGAAAATGGCTGGGAATCTGCCGCCGAACTGGCGCTGCAGGGCATAATGACATTGCCCGTTGGCGTTAGCGCAAATGCGTTTGGGTTTTATACGGATGCGACTTTGATGGTCGCTGGTGCGCATACCCAAGACGCGCCCATCAAACTGCTCGCCGATGTGAACCTTGCCCCTTGGCTTAAGGGGCTCAAATGGGCTGACAACCTTGCCAGCGCGAAAGCACAGCTTGCCAATTTAGCGGCCGATGAGCGGATTGTTACTGCCGATGGTTATCTACTCGGCAAAGGTTTTTTGATTGCTAAACAAGATAATAGCCAATCTTTAGTGCAACTGAGTAAAGAACAAACGCAGTTAAGCGAGGCGATAGCCGAGTGTGAGCAGGCGCGCGCGGCACAACAGACAAGGCTCGATGTGCTATCGCAGCAACTCACGCAAGTGCGTGACAGCGTTAATCAAGGCGTGCAGCGCTTGCACCAGTTACAGCTCGATAAAGCCACTCAATCTACCCAGCTTAATCATGCAGAGGCACAGGCCAAGCAGCGCGAAGCTAAACGGGGGCAACTCGCTGACACCACCGCGCGAACGCACGCCGAATTAGCACAGCTGACGGAGCAGTTAATGTTGCTTGCAGAGCAAGAGGATGAGTTGGCCCAAACCCTCGAACAAAGCCTTGAGAAGCAGCAGCAACAACGCCTTGATGCCCAAGGGGATTTAGCGCGCCATCAAGCGCTTAAGGCACAAATCAGCGATGCAGAGCGCCGCCTATCAGCCCTTAATGCGAGTGTGCAATCGGTGACGACTCGCATGGCCGTCAGCACCGAGCAAATTGAATTACAGCGTGTCCGCGTCAATGAATTAGTTCAGTCACTGGAAACGGTATCAGCCCAGCTTGCCAGTGTCGCTTTGCAGCAGGGCGATCAGCAAACTGCAAAGTTGAGTGAGCAATTGGCGCAGTTGTTGAATCAGCAACAGTGCCAGCATCAGGCGTTAACAGCACTGCGGACACAACAAAGTTCACTTACTGAAACGTTAAACAGTATAGGATTAAAGCAAAAACAAGAGCTTGGTCAGCTTGAGGGCTTGACTCAACGCCTGAGCACGTTAAAGTTACGTCGTGAGGGGGTAAAAGGGCAGGCTGATAGCCAATTAGCCACGTTGTCGGAGCAGCACATTGTGCTTGCTCAGATTGTTGATGCCCTGCCACGCGACGGTCAGCCAGATAAGTGGCAGCGTGATTTAGATCAGATCCGGCAAAAAATTGTACGCTTAGGTGCGATAAACCTCGCCGCGATCGAAGAATTTGAGCAGCAAAGTGAGCGAAAATCCTATCTTGATCATCAAGATAATGATTTAAATAACGGGCTGGCTACCCTAGAGGAGGCGATCCGGAAGATCGATAAGGAAACCCGCACTCGCTTTAAGGCCACCTTTGATACCGTCAACGAGGATTTGGGACGTTTATTCCCCAAGGTGTTCGGTGGTGGCAGGGCCTACTTAGCGCTGACGGAAGACGATTTATTAGAAACGGGCGTGACCATCATGGCCCAACCGCCGGGTAAGAAGAACAGCACTATCCATCTTCTTTCCGGTGGTGAAAAAGCACTAACCGCTTTATCATTGGTATTCGCAATTTTCAGGTTGAATCCCGCGCCCTTCTGTATGCTCGACGAAGTGGATGCACCCTTAGACGATGCCAACGTAGAACGTTTCTGTCGATTACTCAAAGAAATGTCCCAAAGCGTGCAGTTTATATATATTAGCCATAACAAAATAACGATGGAAATGGCGGATCAACTTATAGGTGTGACTATGCATGAGCCGGGTGTTTCCCGTATAGTCGCGGTAGATTTAGAACAAGCGGTGGCGATGGCCGACGCTGGATAACGATAAGAAAGACAGGGTAACCAATGGAAGATTTGCAACTGGTATTGTTTGTGTTAGGCGCCATAGCCATAGTTGCTGTGCTGATTCATGGTTTTTGGTCCATAAGAAAGCAGCAGCCTAAATCAATAAAAGATAGCCCGATGGGGCACTTTTATAAGCAACAAGCCGATAAAGCCCAAGGGGCGACTAAGCGTATTGACGCCGAAGGCTTTGATGCCGATGGCATCGGCGCGGTGCGGGTACGCAAGGCGGCTGATGTTCCTAGCCACGATGCCCCAGTTGCGATTAATCCGTATCTTAAGCAAGAGCCTAAACTTGAACCTAAGTTCGAGCCTAAGCTTGAATCTTCACCAGATACAAAGCGTGAACCGAATGTTGGGCGTGAACCAAATTTTGGTTTTCAGCCGATAAAGCCGTTTGAGCATGAGACGCAAGCAGTCGTCAATACCGAGCCACGATTAAGTTCGCCTGCGGCGCAGCCTGATTTTAGCCTGCAACCTCCCTTAGCTAAAGAGCCCTCACGTAGCCACAAAGCGCCGCGCCAAGAAACGTTGGCCCCCCAAGCAGGTAAATCCCATGCGGCCATGGTGGCACAAAAGGTGGCTGAACAAGCTCAAGCCGTTCACGCGGCGCCCAAGCAAACCGCATTATTTGATGATGAACAAGCCTACCAAGAAGATCACTATCAGGATGATGAGTATCAAGATGATAGCGCCGCAACTGAGCCGGGGTTAGGTGAACCTCGCGATGTGTTGGTATTGCATGTGGTCGCCAAAGAAGGGCGCAAGCTAAATGGCGCAGAGCTGCTACCGTGTTTTTTAACCTTAAACTTTAAATACGGTGACATGAATATCTTCCATCGGCATGTCGACAATGCCGGCAATGGTAAGGTGTTGTTCTCAATTGCCAATATGCTAAAACCAGGGGTATTTGATCCCGATAATATGGAGCAATTTAGCACCCAAGGCGTGGTATTTTTTATGACTTTACCTTGCTACGGCGATGCGTTAATGAATTTTTCCATTATGCTCAACTCTGCCCGGCAATTGGCCGATGATATTGATGCCGTGGTGCTCGATGGCCAGCGTCAGCCATGGGGTGAGTTTACTAAGCAAGATTATTTACACCGCATTCGCGCGAACGCTTAGCATTTGTTGATGCTGACAGGATGAGGCCGCTAATTGCGGCCTCATTTTTTGTGATCTATTTTTACGCTCTTACGATATCTGGATTAAAAATATGCAAGACATTCAATTCGATAAACTCCTTTCGGCAGAGGTAACGCCTGAGAATGCCCGTGAGGTGATGCGCGCGCTCAGTCAGTCCTTGAATGCACATAACATACGGTATTATGTGGACGATGCCCCAAGCATTACCGATGCTGAGTATGATCGTTTGATGCAGCGGTTACTCAAGCTTGAGGCCCAATATCCCCAGTGGCTGACAGCCGACTCGCCAAGCCAACGTGTCGGCGGGTTAGCATTGGCAAAGTTTGAGCAAATTACCCATTTAAAACCAATGCTTAGCCTCGATAATGCCTTCGATGAGGCCGATTTTAACGCCTTCCATAAGCGTGTGAGCGATAGGGTCGGCGAGGTGAGTTTTTGTTGTGAGCCCAAACTGGATGGTCTTGCGGTCAGTCTTATATATCGTCATGGTGTGCTTGAGCGCGCGGCGACCCGTGGCGATGGCACCACTGGGGAAGATATCACCGAAAATGTTAAAACCATCAAATCTATCCCGCTGGCGTTACGGGGAACACATCTTCCTGAATTGGTGGAGGTGCGTGGTGAGGCGTTTATGCCCAAAGCGGCCTTTGAGGCGCTTAATGAGCGTGCCCGCGCCAAGGATGAAAAATTATTTGTCAATCCGCGTAACGCGGCCGCTGGGAGTCTACGGCAACTTGACAGTAAGATCACCGCGGCGCGCTCACTGGCCTTTTACGCTTATGCCTTAGGGGTTGTTGAGCCAGAAACCTACCCTTTAGCCAAAACTCATTTTGAGCAATTACAGCAACTTAAATCTTGGGGGCTGCCTGTGAGCAGCGAAATCCAGGTTTGTGAGGAGCTCAGTCAAGTTTTTGCTTATTATCAAGATATTCTCACGCGCCGCAGTGATTTACCCTTTGAAATCGACGGCGTGGTGATGAAGGTTAACGATATTGCCCAGCAGCAAACCTTAGGCTTTGTGGCCAAATCGCCCCGTTGGGCGATTGCCTATAAATTCCCCGCACAAGAGGAAATGACCTTACTTGAAGGCGTAGATTTTCAAGTCGGGCGTACAGGCGCCGTGACGCCGGTGGCGCGCCTAAAACCGGTGTTTGTCGGCGGCGTGACGGTGTCGAATGCGACGCTGCATAATGCCGATGAAATAGCTCGTTTAGGGATCAAAATTGGCGATACCGTGATTATCCGCCGCGCGGGGGATGTGATCCCGCAGATTGTGGCCATCGTGCCCGAGCGCCGCCCTGAGGATGCGCAGACGATTGTGTTTCCTGAACATTGTCCGGTGTGTGGCAGCTTAGTCGAGCGTTTAGAGGGGGAGGCGGTTGCCCGTTGCAGTGGCGGCTTATTCTGCGAGGCGCAGCGCAAAGAAGCGATTAAGCATTTTGCTTCCCGCAAGGCGCTCGATATCGACGGTATGGGCGATAAAATTGTTGAGCAGCTCATTGATAAAGAGCTGGTTCAAAGTCCCGCCGATCTGTTTAAACTCACTGCCTCTATGATGACCATGCTCGACCGTATGGCGATGAAGTCTGCCACCAATTTAGCTGCGGCGATTGCGGCGGCCAAATCCACGACGCTCCCCCGCTTT
>NZ_JBOFMC010000025.1:0-7405 GCF_051658185.1 Shewanella sp.
TGGGGGAGACTAAAAAAGCAACTCAACGTTAACGCAATTCAGAGTTGCTTTTTTACTTTTATCAATTATTTAAATATCTTACGGCCATTTCGGTACGCGATTTGGCATTGGCTTTACGCAACAGGTTTTTGACATGGACTTTGACCGTGCCTTCACTGATATGCAGGTTTTCTGAGATGATGCGGTTGCTTAACCCTTCTGCCAGCTGTTGTAAAATTTGTAATTCTCTCGGGGTAAGGCTCGCAATCCAGCTGTGTTCATCGGCGCTATCTTTGAGTTCATAGAGGAACTCTTCGACCTTGTCACTGATCACCCGGTGGCCTTGCATGGCATGTTTGAGCTTTTCGAGGAGTAAATCGGGCTCGGTATCTTTTAGCAAATAGCCATCGGCACCTGCGCGCATCAAACGGATCACATCTTGTTTGGCATCGGACACTGTCAGTATCACAATCCGTGAGGTGATCCCTTCTTGGCGTAGGGCATTGAGCGTATCTAAGCCCGTCATGCCCTTCATGTTGAGATCGAGCAGGATAATGTCTGGCTCATCGGTGGCCACCGCGCTTAGGGCATCTAGGCCGCTGCCAGCCTCGCCAAACAAACTAAAATCACTATCAGAGGCGATAAGTTGGCAAATCCCTCTACGTAGGAGAGGGTGATCGTCAACGACGAGTATGGAGTAGGGTTTACCCATGGGTTAGCTCCTGCTGCGAAGGGAAGATGAGCGTCACTTTGGTGCCCTGCATGGGGACTGGATCAGATTGAGCTTGCGTGGTTATTGCGCCATGCTCGCGCTCGACAGCCCCGGTGCTGGCGGCGATATTGTGCTTGGCAGTATGCGCATCATTGTTGCTAAATACAACTCTGCCGGCTAATTTGCTGGCGCGCTCATGCATAATGCCGATACCAAAATGTTGATCGCGTTCCTTTAAATGGCTCAGTCCAATACCGTTATCTCCAATACTGATATTGACCATGCCATGGTCGTCTTTAAAGCAATGAATATGGATCTCGCTGGCATGGGCGTGTTTAATGGCATTGATGGTGGCTTCCCGGGCGATTTGTAATATATGAATATGTTGCTTGGCTTCGAGCCATTGGGGGGCGAGTTTATAATTGAGGTGAATACTGATATCCGTTTGAGCTCGAAGCTGTTCGAGCATGGCTTCCATGGCGTGCTTTAGATTAGGTTCTTTAATGGTCAATCTAAAGGTCGACAGTAATTCCCTTAGCTGCACGTAGGCGGTGCTCACGCCTTCATTGATTTCCGTTAATTGCTGCTCCACTTCAGGACTGCGTCCCGCGAGATCTAATTTTTTTCGCAGTAAGCTGATTTGAATTTTCAAGAATGACAACACCTGCCCCAGAGAGTCGTGTAATTCTCTGGCAATAACGCCGCGCTCTTCCATTAAGGCCAATTGCTGCCGTTGTTCAGTGGCGTTATGGATGACAATAGAGCGCGTGAGCATGATGGCGAAGTTATTAAACAGCACAATGTTAGGTGCTTGTGCTGAAATCAGTTCTAAATAACCTAAATCGACTTGCTCAAAATGCAGAGGGAAGCGGGTGCTCGATTGGCCAGCGTTTGGTTCATCATCGCTTGGTTCATCACAGCTGAGTGCATTACAGCTGAGTGCATTACCACTTGATTCAGCGAGGTTGTGCTCCCTAAGGGGGGGATTGCGCGGTTCACTCCCGACTTGGCCGGTTTGTGGCCAGCCGCCATCGGCCTCGATGATGTCCTGCTCCTGATCCGGATATTGGATGATGAGCCGTAAATAATCTAAAGATTCATAGTCTTTAAGCTGATTAAGCGCGGCCTTAAGGGTTTTATAGTCTAGTTTGTTGGCGTTAAGCGTCATCAGGTTATCGTATAAAAATGCCAGTTCATTATTGGCCCTCGTCAGTGCAAACGTCTTTTCTTCTACCTGAGATTCTAAATTACCATATAACGTGGAGAGCTCTTTTGCCGTTTTTTGCAGTGCGTCGGTTAGGGCGGTGAGCTCAATGTATTCGGTTTCAGGCATTTCGATTTCAAAGTTACCCTTGGAAATGGTATTGGCCGATTCCATTAATTTGTGCAGCGGTGCGACTACCTTACGTTTGGTAAACCGAACGGCAAAAAAGGCGATGATGAGCATCAGCCCTAGGCCAACAATTTGGCTGGCGACGAGGAGTCGCAGCTTAAAAGCCGCATAGTGCTCCATTTCCAATACCAGCAAATCAATGGTGTCGACAAAATCCTTAAGTGATGTCGCATAGTCGCGGGAATTTTCCTGCTCTATGTAGTGTTTCATTATCAGCCATTTAGATATAACAAGTTGATATTGTTCTACGATTTTTTTAGGGGTGAGCCAGCCCGTTGACGGTTGCAGTGCTTTTGAATGTAGGGTTTTTTCAAACTCGGTAATTTTATCTTGAGCGGCTTGGCTACCAGAATTGGCGTAAAGCATTAACCGATAGCTTTGCATCCGCAGAGAACCCGAGGCGTTGATAGCCTTGGCGTCGCCTAAGCTGTATGACAAATTGATGATAGCGAAGATCGCTAGGCTGCTAGAAAGCAAAATCAGTACTAACATTAATCCCAGAATTTTAGAAGTCAGACTGCCTCGTTTCATGTCGTTATTGTCCAGTTTTAAGCAAGTATGAGTGGCGATGTTAAAACAGGTTTTTACATTAGAAAATGATGTATTACTTTAACAAAATCATAAAACTGTGAGCGATAACACTCTGGCATTTTGATCTAGCGCAAACTTCACTGCAGATACCCCCTTAGAGGTATATGTTTGCTCAGTGTAAGACACTAACTTTGGCCTTGGAGAGGTCGTGATTCACTACAATAAAGTAACACGGAGATGAGATGATGAAAAAGATGACTGGTAAGTCCTTTGCGCTCAGTGCATTGGTTGCCGCAAGCATGATGGCGGCGGGCGCCATGGCGAGCGATAAGACTGAACCTCGCAATGAAGTTTATAAAGATAAGTTCAAAAATCAATACAATAGCTGGCATGATACCGCTAAGAGTGATGAGCTTGTTGATGCGCTAGAGCAGGATCCAAACATGGTTATCCTGTGGGCTGGTTATGCCTTTGCCAAAGATTATAAAGCACCGCGTGGCCATATGTATGCGGTGACTGATGTCCGTGACACTCTAAGAACGGGTGCGCCTAAGAATGCCGAAGATGGTCCATTACCTATGGCCTGTTGGAGCTGTAAGAGCCCAGACGTACCGCGTTTAATTGAAGAGCAAGGTGAAGATGGCTACTTCAAAGGTAAGTGGGCGAAGGGCGGCCCTGAAGTCACTAATACCATAGGTTGTAGTGACTGCCATGAAAAAGGCTCGCCAAAATTACGCATTTCTCGTCCTTATGTTGACCGCGCGTTAGAAGCAATTGGCACGCCATTTGACAAAGCCTCTAAGCAAGACAAAGAGTCAATGGTGTGTGCTCAGTGTCACGTAGAGTACTATTTTGAGAAAAAAGACGACAAAAAAGGTTGGGTGAAATTCCCTTGGGATATGGGGATCACTGCTGATCAGATGGAAGTGTACTTTGATAGTATCGAGTTCTCTGATTGGACCCATGCATTGTCTAAAACCCCAATGATAAAAGCGCAGCATCCAGAATATGAAACCTGGAAGATGGGTATTCATGGCAAAAACAATGTGAGCTGTGTTGATTGCCATATGCCAAAAGTGACCAGCGCAGAAGGTAAGAAGTTTACCGATCATAAAGTGGGTAACCCATTTGACCGTTTCGAAGAAACCTGTGCAACTTGCCATAGCCAAACCAAAGAGTTCTTAGAAGGCGTGACCAATGAGCGTAAAGCTAAGGTCAAAGAGCTGAAACTCAAAGCAGAAACGCAATTAGTGAAAGCGCACTTTGAAGCGGCCGCCGCTTGGAAAGCCGGTGCGACTGAAGCTGAAATGAAGCCGATTTTGACTGATATCCGTCATGCGCAATGGCGTTGGGACTTAGCTATTGCCTCTCATGGCGTTGCCGCTCATGCGCCAGAAGAAGCTCTGCGCGTGCTGGGTACTTCTCTGAATAAAGCAGCCGATGCTCGCGTTAAGTTAGCGCAACTGTTAGGCAAAAAAGGTGTCACCGAGCCTGTTGCGATTCCTGATATCTCTACTAAAGCAAAAGCGCAAGCTGTGTTAGGTATGGATATGAAGACCATGGTTGCTGAAAAAGAAGAGTTCAAGAAAAACATCGTACCTAAGTGGGAAGAAGAAGCTAAAAAACGCGAAGCAACTTATAAGTAAGTGATGACTTCAGCGTCGCGGGGAGGGGTAACCTCCCTGTAAAGCAATTTCCCTAGGCTAGTGCTCAAAAAGCTGTCCTTCATCAGAATCAGACCGCTTTATAAAAGCAGTCTCGTAAAAGCCCCCGCACCCTAAGGTTGCGGGGGCTTTTTTACATCTAGCATTATTTAATTAATTTTAATAACGCCTTAAAACGTTCACCTTGGGCAATGTGTTGTAGCTCAAACAGCAGTGACTCGACATTGGTGAGCTTGGCCCCCTTTGCTTGCATCATTTGCAAGCCTATGTGTTTATTGTCGTTACTGCGTGATGACATCGCATCCGCGACGAGGTGCACTTGATAGTGTTGGGCCAGCAAATCGCAGCAAGTTTGATACACGCAGATGTGGGTTTCAATCCCTGCGAGTAACACCTGTTTGCGTTGGGTGTGGCCAAGGGCGCAGACAAATTCATCACTGCGCCAAGCACTGAAGTGTTGTTTGATAATGGGGGTGCAGGTTTGCTCTAACACGCTTTTGAGGGGCGCGCTGGTGGCGCCGAGTTTATCGGGTAATTGCTCGAGCCAGAGAATCGGGATCGCAAACAGCTCTGCGCCAGCAATTAAGCTGAGCAATTGTTGCTGAAGTTTATCTGGCTCGGCGACGGTTTGGGCAAGTTTGCCCTGTACGTCCACTATCACCAATACACATTGATCGGCTGTTAACATTGAGTCCTCCATGCGGTGGTTGTTTGGTTTGCCTGAGTTGTTCTGGGCACTCTCGATTGACATTCATGGATGAGGCGCTTGGTATTCGCCGCCCGGTTTTAGGTGCACCGTTTAGCATCGCGATGGCCTGCAGCGCCGTCCTTATTGGGTATTGGAGCTGGTGAGCCAGTAACATGCCATGTTATTCCTAATCCAATCGGCATTAAGTCTCATCTCGATTGCCGCATCAAGGATGCCTCATACGTATTTATGGTGGATTGTTAAGCCCATCAAGTGCAGCTCAATCCCGCGCTGCTTATGCACACATATTGCACATTTAATGCTCGCTAAAATAGTGCGTAGTGCGTGACGCTGCACAAAAATGGGGCATTTTTAATCAATGAAAACACCAGCAACTTACTTAAAGTCAATTAAATCATGGCGTTAAATTGTTGGCCTGATGCTTGAATTACCTCTAGTACAAATTAATAACAATCGTGTGTTTTTGGAGGTCAGGATGAAACTAGTCAGCGCTATCATCAAGCCATTTAAATTGGATGATGTCCGTGAAGCTATCGCCGCAATTGGTATCGAGGGGATGACGGTGACCGAGGTGAAAGGCTTTGGCCGTCAAAAAGGGCACACAGAGCTGTATCGTGGTGCTGAATATCAGGTGGACTTTTTGCCAAAGGTGAAACTGGATATTGCGACTAAGGATGAAAATCTCGACATGCTGATCGAGGCGATCACCGCCGCAGCTCACACCGGAAAAATTGGTGATGGCAAAATCTTTGTCGTCGACCTAGAACATGCGATCCGTATCCGTACGGGTGAACTCGATACCGAAGCGCTATAGGAGGCTAACGATGGAAGAATTAACAAAATTAGGCGTCACAGTGACCGAACTGCGCTTTGCGCTCGATACCTTTTATTTCTTGATCTCAGGTGCCTTAGTGATGTGGATGGCCGCGGGTTTTGCCATGCTGGAGGCAGGGTTAGTCCGCTCTAAAAATACCACCGAAATCTTAACTAAAAACGTCGTGTTATATGCCATTGCCTGCGTGATGTACCTGCTGGTGGGCTACAACATTATGTATGTGGATAATACCGAAGGTGGATGGTTACCTTCTTTTGGCACTTTAATCGGCACGCAAGCGGCCGACGCAAATCACGCGCTAGAGTCTGACTTTTTCTTCCAAGTGGTGTTTGTTGCAACAGCCATGTCGATTGTTTCGGGCGCAGTGGCCGAGCGCATGAAGCTGTGGGCGTTCTTGTTTTTTTCGATGGTGATGACCGCCATTATTTATCCGGTAGAAGGCTATTGGACTTGGGGTAAGGGATTTATTGCCAGCCTTGGCTTTGTGGATTTTGCCGGCAGTGGCATTGTCCATCTCACTGGCGCGGCGGCGGCCATAGCCGGGGTATTGCTCTTGGGGGCGCGTAAGGGCAAATATGGCCCTAACGGCCAAGTGAATCCTATCCCTGGCTCAAATCTACCGATGGCAACCCTTGGGATGTTCATTTTGTGGATGGGGTGGTTTGGCTTTAATGGTGGATCACAGTTGATGGTGTCGGATGCCGCTAACGCCAGTTCTGTGGCGAAGGTATTTGTGAATACCAATACTGCGGCGGCTTTTGGGGCGATCTCAGCGCTGGTGGTCTGTAAGATGATTTGGGGCAAAGCGGATTTGACGATGATCCTTAACGGCATTCTCGCGGGCTTAGTGGCGATTACTGCCGATCCCTTATCGCCTTCGCTATTGATGGCAGGGGTGATTGGGTTAGTCGCGGGGGCCTTGGTGGTGTTTTCGATTGTGGGTTTAGATCGTATTAAAATTGACGATCCGGTCGGCGCGATTTCTGTGCACGGGGTATCAGGTTTCCTTGGATTAATATGCGTGCCCTTATCAAACGCCAATGCCACGATTGGCGCCCAGTTGATTGGTGCGGCCATCATTTTCGCATGGGTATTTAGTGCCTCATTTGCGGTCTGGTTGCTCCTCAAGGTGACGATGGGGATCCGCGTGTCAGAGGAAGAAGAATACAATGGTATGGATGCCTCAGACTGCGGCATCGATGCCTACCCTGAGTTTGTTATTATTAAGAGTGCAGGTTAACCGCCGGGCTTGTATGAAGGGAGGCCAGTATGAGTCGGTTACCTTCCTATCTGCCCATTAATCCTTGAATTACATGGTGTGTTAAGAGCAAACAAAGCAGAGCCAAGGGCTCTGCTTATTTTTTTGGAGGATTCACTTTGCGGGGCTAGTTTGCGGTGTTAACTTGGTGCTGTAACGTTGATGCCTAGGTTGTTAACCTTTTCAGCGCGGTTTAATGGCGACTCTTTAAGCCATGATCTTAAATAGAAAGTCTTAAATCGATACTCTTAACTCAATGATCTTAAATCGATAGTTTTAAAGCGATAGTCTTAAATCGATAGTCTTAAATCGATGGCATTAATT
>NZ_JBOFMC010000026.1:0-8504 GCF_051658185.1 Shewanella sp.
GCTTAATTAAAAAAACAAGCGCTGCAGCCAAGAGGCATCTAATTCCTTCTGGCAGCCACGGTACTGCGTGGCATAACGCTTCGCTCTGTCATCAACCTTAGTCGCAACTTTGCCAAGCCAAGCCTTGGATTTATAGGTACCGCGACGATAACCGCCCCACCCCTCATGATAATTAAGATACTGGGCACGGGCGTCCCATTTAGATATGCCGTTGACTTTATTTGTTTTATGGATAAACCACCCCATAAAATCAATCGCATCGTCAAAATCACTGCGGCTCGCCCACGTGTTTCCGGTTTCGCGAATATAATCATCCCACGTCATGGTCTTGGCCTGAGCGTAGCCATAGGCATCACTTGCCCGCCCAATCGGAATAAACCCTAAAAAGTACTGCATCGGCGGCGCGGCATTGTGTTTGAATGAGCTTTCTTGGTACATCATAGCAAGCGGGACATGTACCGGTACCCCCCATTTATCTCGAGTCTCCTTAGCTGCGGTATACCATGATCGATGTTCTTGAAAAATATCACAAATATTTTCAGGAGATTGAGGTGGGGAGGTCGCACAACCAGACACTAAGACCATTAGGCCACATAAAAAGAAAGTAAAATGCCGGTTCATTAATCGCTTATTCCTAAAAATATTAATAAGTTAAATGATGGCATAGATGGGCGCCAAGACAAACCTGAATCCCCCTTTTTGCCGCCTAGGTCACTGCGATAGCACTTAGCAGGTCAGCAATGGCCTATCGCCGGGGAACTTAGCGCCTGTGGAGGCTACTTAGTTTCAGGGCTCAACTCAAATTGACACTCATGCGGTTCTTGGCGCCACACGCCGGGCTCCCAATAAGCGCTATCTTGACCAAAATAGCGCTTATCGGTATGAAACAAAGCCCCCAAATGATAGCGCTGGTGCGCTGCCACTGTGAGGGTAAAGGTCTTAGGCGTGCGGGCGCTCAGCGTGACGGCCAAACTGGGATCGTCAATTAACTCGACGACCGTAAATTGATAATCACCCGGTGCCAATTGATAATTGGGTTTAGACACAACAGGTTGACCATTTAAATGGGTGACGACAGCCCGATACCAATGCTGCCCCGCATCCGGCAGCATAAAGCCAGAGACAGTACCGCAACTGCGCTTATCGACAGGTTCGCTGGCGCAGCCCTGTAACCCTAGGGTTGCCACAAACAACGGCAGCAAACACGTTAATCGCAACTTTAATCGCCACATAGTTATCATCATCACCGTTATCGTCATCCCCTCAGGGATTAGGATTTTTCCCCAAAATAATCCGCCAGATAGTCATCAAAAGCCACGGCACGTTGCGCGTTTTCCAATTCCGCTTGCTTTGCAAGTGACGTTTTAGCCTCCGTTTGATACTCGCTACAGGTCGCCTCACTCAAAGGGTAATCCATAAAATATTGATGATATTGCGCAGAGAGCGTCATCACCCATTGACCATGATCCTGTCCTTTGGCAATTAAATGGCGATTCACTTGCCCCGAGAGCGTAAGCTCTGGATCTTTAACCGCCGCCAGCCAATGGTTAAGGGCGGCTTGATACTCGTCCCGTTCCCCATCCAATAGCTTTGCCAATGGCTGCAATTCATCAAATAAAGAACTAAGCCAGCGGCTTAAAGAGATAGGCCCCGTGGCGGATAACAACTCAAGCCCGGGTTTTCGGCCTTCAAGCACCACCGCCTTAAGGTTTGCGGCCAAGCGGGCCTCTTCCTTGGCATCGGATTTCGGCGATGGAGTTAATAAACAGTAGAGCAGGAATAAATCCAAGAAGCGCACTTGATTAGCATCAATACCGATAGGGCTAAAGGGATTCACATCCAATGCCCGCACTTCAATATACTCGACCCCGCCACGGGCTAACGCCTCAGAGGGCTTTTCACCACTGCGCGTGACCCGCTTAGCCCGAATGGGGGCATAAAATTCGTTTTCAATCTGCAGCACATTGGCATTGAGCTGGCGATATTCGCCGTCGACCTTGACACCAATATTGGCAAAATTGGCCGAAGGCATCTTAATCGCCGCTCGGATCCCCGCCAGATACTCGGGCAGAGAGTTATAGCTAATATTCAGACTCTCCTGCTCCTTATTGGTGTAGCCTAAATCGCTCATCCGTAACGATGTCGCATAGGGTAAATACAAGGTGCCGCGCCCTGACTGGCTAAACTGCAAATCGGTTTTTTGGCCCTTGATAAACGAATGACACAGGGCGGGTGAAGCGCCAAATAGATAAGGTAATACCCATACCAAGCGGCGATAATTGCGGATTAAACCAAAGTAGCCATCAGAAATAAAATCATCAAATGACAAGCGCTTATCACTTAACTCATAGAGACTGCGCCACAAATCCTGGGATACCGAAAAGTTAAAATGCACCCCGGAAATGATCTGCATCAGGGCACCATAACGATAGGTGAGCCCCTTTCGGTATAAGGTCTTCATTTTACCCGTATTAGAGGAGCCATACTGCGCCACGGGGATTGTTTGCTCATCTTTCACATAGCAGGGCATGCTCACGGGCCATAAACGTTGCCCCTGCAATTGGCGCACACTAAAGGCGTGGGTTTCAGTCAACCCCTGTAACAACGCCTCAACCTGATGGCTGACCGGCGTAATAAACTCGAGTAACGCCTCGCTGTAATCGGTGGTGATCCGCGAGTGCGTTAACGCCGAGCCTAATGCGCGGGGATGAGGATCTTGGGCCAAAAAACCCGACTCATCTATCCGTAACGCCTCACGTTCAATGCCGCGTAACATGCCAAGGAGCGCAGCACGCCCGGCGGTGTCTGAGAAATACTGTACTAATTCATTGAATGGCTTCAATTTGCGCTTCTCTGATTGGTGATTCGCTCTCGCGACTGGGTTAACAGTCAAACCGTTATGTTGCAGCTCAGCTTAGCCAATACACCGCAAAATAACGTTAGCACTGTCTACGGGACAAGCTCACTGACATTCTTCAATGACATCGTTAAATAACAAAATAACGACGGTGACAGCCAATACTGTCACCGCCTTGCCAGCGCACTCGTTCGGCTAGCACTCGCATCGACTGACACAGGCTAGCGTGCACTTTTGGCTCGTCTACGCCCTATATAAGGGCAAAAGCGCAGATTACAATACTAAGGTTTCCATGGGATAACCTAAGCGGGCTAAATCTGCTGCAATTTTTGCTTTATCGCCCACCACTAAGATAATCATCTGCTTAATATCAACCTCGGTGGCAGCCAGAGCATCGATCTGCGCCTTGGTTATAGTATTAATGATTTTATCCTGCTCAGCGGTAAAATCAGGGCTTAATTGATAACGTTGGATCATCCGCATAAAACCGGCTTTTTGATAGGGCGTCTCATAATCGAGTGCCTGACCTTGAGATACGGAACTGCGCATAAAAGCAAGTTCTGCCGGCGTAATCCCCGACTGCTGATAAACACTCATTTCCTTAATAAACTCAACTAACGCCTGCGCGGTTACATCGGTACGCACATCGCTAGAGGCCACAAAATCGCCCGTTTCAGCCCCGCCGGTAAATTGGCTTCTCGCCCCATAGGTATAACCTTTATTTTCGCGTAAATTGAGGTTAATACGGCTATTAAAGGCCCCGCCTAAAGGGTAATTCATCAAATAGGACTTAAAGTAGTTGCCCGTCGCATCATAGGGTTGAGCACGTTTCGCAATATTGATCACCGACTGAGCGGCCCCAGGTTTATCAATAATATACAGAGTGCCACCTGATAATTGCGGAAAGGGCTTTAACGGCGGCAGTACGCTCGCTTGGCCTTGCCACTCGCTTAATCCGGCAAGTTTGGGTAACAACGCCGTCTCTGACAAATTCGCAACGGTGACGATTTTCGCGTTGCCACCGCGGTATTGCTCAGCATAAAACGCTTTAACATCGGCAAGAGTTAATCCAGCGACCGACGCCAAGGTCCCCATATCGCTCACCCCAAGGGTGTTATTGCTGCCGTAGAGCAAGCCCAGTAACGCGGTATCGGCGATATAACCGGGATCCGCCTGCATATGTTGAATTTGCTGCAGTTGCTGCTGTTTAACCCGAATAAAATCCGCCTCTGTAAAACCGGGCTGGAAGAGTTTTTCCTCCAGGATCGCGAGCGTCTCGTCTAAATGTGCGGTCAAAGCGGAGACTTTAATCGTACTCTGATACTCAGAAGCGCTAAAATCGATGGTGCTCCCCAGCATCTCTAGAGCCTGAGACAACGCCTCGCTACTGCGTTTTTGGCTAGATTCATTGAGCATTTCCGCAGTGAGGCTAGCCAGCCCCGCCTTAGCAACGGGCACGAGTCGGTGACCACCGTTAAGGTAGATCACTAATTCTACCGTCGGAGTCTCAGTGCTTTGCGTTCCCATCACCTCAATGCCATTGTCCAGTCGGTGGGTCCAAATATCAGGCACTTTAATCTTTGGTGCGGGGCCCGCGGGAGGCATGCTTGTCCGATCAAATGTTGACTGCAGGGTGGATAAGGGCAAATCGGCCGCCACGGCGGTTTGTGCGACCGTTAACGGCTGCGGCGTAAAATTATCAGGATGAGCAATTAATGCCCTCATCCCTTGGGGAACCACACTCATCACCACCTGCGGTTTATTTTTAATGTATTTTTGAAAGACGCGCATCACATCGTCTTTTGTCACATTGGCATAACGGGCGAGATCGGCCGCAATTTTATTGGGCTCGCCAAACATGGTTTGATTTAACGCGAGGGTCGAAACCTTACCTTTAACGCTTTGCAATCCAAAAATCGTTTCAGCCTCAAACTGCACTTTAACCTTTTGCAGATCCGCTTCGGTGACTCCGCGTTGCTCAAACTCATTAATGGAATCTAAAATCTGCTGCTCCAGCTGGGCCAAAGTGACCCCTTTTGCCGGATTGGCCAGTGCGTAAATCGACATCTGGCAGGCTAACTCTTGGCAAGGGTGGCTCACGCTCGCCTGCACGGCATAACCATCTTTAACAAGGTTTTTATAGAGTAAGGAAGTTTTTCCGCCGCCAAGAATATTGGCGAGTAAATCGAGGGCTGCCTCATCGCCATGGCTGGCATATACGGTAGGAAAAGCCATACGGATCAGCGGCAAATGCACGTTATCCTCCATGGAAATATACCGTGTACTCGCGAGTTCTACTGGGGTTTTAGGATCAGGCAATACCTCAGGCCCCTTGGGGATCTCCCCAAAATATTGGTTTATCCACGCCAGCGTTTGCATTTCGTCAAAATCACCACCAATAGTTAAGGTGGCATTGTTAGGGCCGTACCAACGCTGGAAGAAGTGCTTCACATCATCCACCGTTGCACGATTAAGATCCTCTGGCCAACCAATCACAGGCCATGAATAAGGGTGCCCTTGAGGGTAAAAAGCCTGATTAAAGCGCTCATTCATGCGCCCATAGGGTTGATTATCGATCCGCTGGGCCCGCTCGTTCTTCACGGTTTCGCGCTGCACCTCAAATTTTTGACTGGTCAGTGCGGGGAGTAAAAAGCCCATCCGATCCGACTCAAGCCACAACATCTTTTCTAGCTGATTGTTTGGCACCGTTTGAAAATAATTGGTTCTATCGGTATTGGTGGTGCCATTCAGTGTGCCACCGGCTTCGGTCACTACCTCAAAATGCTGCTCATCGGCCACGTTCGCTGAGCCTTGAAACATCATATGCTCGAACAAATGGGCAAAGCCTGAGCGCCCTGCCAGCTCACGAGCCGAGCCCACATGGTAGGTCACATCCACATGCACAAGGGGATCGGAGTTATCTTGATGCAAAATAACGGTTAATCCATTGGCTAATTGATATTTTTTATAGGGAATACCAACTTGATCACCCGTTAGTTGCACAGTTTCAATCAGTTTAACCCCTGCGGGTAAGTGAGTTGTGGTGTCAGCTGCGCAACCTGCAAGCGCGGCAGAAACCGCTATCGCTAATATCCATTTTTTCAAAGCCATCTCCTTTTAAATAGCATTGCTCAAAATACCGCTAAATCCATTGACGATGGACTTAAGACCGACATCGCCATCACTAAGTTCCTATTAATACAATAATTTATATGGATGACAAGGGTTATATCCCCATGATTTGTGCCAGACAAATCACGCCAGCCAGTGCAGCACCGCCCCGGCGATAACAAAATAACGAACTGTTTTTCCGATAAAAATTAAAAGAGTTGCCCTAAGTACAGGTAGCTTTAGCCATCCCGCGAGGAGGCATAAGATATCGCCGATCACCGGCAACCAGGCGAGCAGTAAAGCCCAGACACCGTAACGCTCAATTAATTGGAGTGCCTTCGCGAATTTCCCTTGGGCCAATTGTGTCGGGGTAGCGGCTAAGCGCCCTAATCGACCCAAATAAAAGCTTGTCATCGCCCCTAATGTATTGCCAATACTCGCGGCCAGCACCAGTAACAAGACGTCATTATGTGTTTGATTTAACAGCGCAATCAATAAAACTTCCGAACCGCCGGGTAACAACGTGGCCGCCAAAAATGCGCCAACAAACATCATTGCTAATTCAGACATAACCGTTACTCAATAAAAACCGTTAAATGGCGAAAAAGGCCCTTGCTGTGTTCAAAAAAGTCACCAACTTAACCAATTGATAACAAACTCATTTATTACAATAAGTTATAAGAAAATCGATTTGTTTTAATGCTGGGTCTATCTATACAATGCACTCAATGGTAAAACAGCACCCATATAGAACGAATTTGTAACTATAAATTCATTCAGTTAGCAAAAAGTACATAATAACATCTTGAGCTAATTGGCTCTTACTTTATTATTTTTGGAATAATCTATGCTCCTACACACACTTAGCCGCATCCCTTTTTGGCAAAAAGTCCTCACAGGTTTTATCTTAGGGGCGCTCGTCGGCGTGCTCTTGGGCGAGACTGCTACAGTGCTAAAACCCTTAGGCGATCTCTTTATTAGCGCCATCAAAATGCTCGTTGCCCCCCTCGTGTTCTGCGCCATTGTCGCCAGTATTACGTCCTTGGGCTCACAAACGAATCTAAAACGCTTAAGTCTAAAAACCTTAGGCATGTTTATGCTAACCGGAACAATCGCATCATTAATCGGTTTGGCTGTTGGCTCAATCATCGACATGGGCGGCACAATGTCGCTGACGACAACTGAAGTACGCGAACGTAATATTCCGGGATTTTCCCAAGTCTTACTGGATATGATCCCAGTCAATCCCTTCGCATCGCTAGCTGAAGGCAAAGTACTACAGATTATTGTTTTTGCAGCGTTAGTAGGGATTGCTATCAATAAACTGGGGGAAAAAGCTGAACCGCTAAAACGCACCATTGATGCCGGGTCCGAAGTGATGTTTCAACTCACACGGATGGTGTTAAAACTCACTCCAATTGGGGTATTTGGCCTCATGGCCTGGGTTGTTGGCTCCTACGGCTTATCAACCCTATTGCCACTCGGTAAATTTATTGCAGCAATTTATATTGCAGCACTTATCCACATCATTTTTATTTACGGTGGGCTAGTTAAATTTGTAGCAGGCTTAAGTCCGTTACAATTCTTCCGCAAAGCCATGCCTGCTCAATTGGTCGCCTTTAGTACCTCATCGAGCTATGGCACCCTTCCTGCCAGTACCCGAGCGGTAGAAACCATGGGAGTATCAAAACGCTATACCTCGTTTGTCATGCCGCTAGGGGCAACCATGAATATGGATGGTTGTGGCGGGATCTACCCCGCGATTGCCGCGATCTTTATCGCGCAAATTTATAATATCCCGCTAGATACCTTGGATTACATCATGATCGCGGTCACCGCGACAGTGGCCTCGGTCGGTACCGCAGGCGTACCAGGAAGCGCCATGGTGATGCTCACCGTCACTTTAGGAGTGATTGGCTTACCCCTCGAAGGCATTGCATTTATTGCGGCAATTGATCGCATCGTTGACATGATCCGTACCGCGACAAATGTCACAGGCGATATGATGACTGCCGTCGTGATCGGCAAATTAGAAAACGAATTAGATGTGTCACAATTTAACGCCAATATCGCAGAAGATTCTGCGCCGATTACCCCTATAAAATAGGGACTCATTAGTCGCCAGAAAGCCTCAAGTGTAACGATAAAACCGCCCCGAACCGCAGCACCAACAACTGCGCAAGGGGCGCATTAACCAATAACAATCACCATTCTAAACACCTTCACTCCCAAACCACGCCGATAACTCTTTAGCGCTAGTAGCTTATATTGCAGTTAACTCAAAGCCACTCACCTGCAAATTTAAAATCCCCCTATATTTTAAAGGAACAATCGAACTAAGATCGCTAAATACCTGACTATCGCACGCCCCAACCCTAATATGAAACTCGCCAACGGGTTAATGCACAGATACTAGGGCTTAAAAATAAGCCAATATTAAGCTCCTCTCAACGTGTATACATGAACGCCATCGCCGCGAGCAAATATCCAACAAGGTAGAGTAACCAGCCATTTCAACCAACACAGAAAACAGACC
>NZ_JBOFMC010000027.1:0-5403 GCF_051658185.1 Shewanella sp.
TCTTTTTTATTATTATCATGTAAATTTTTACCCCAATTGAAAAAGCTCGGCTCGCATCATATTACAATGTCGCAAAATGATTGACTGTTATCTTTAAAAAAACCAAATTATGGTAATTATTGATATCAATAGGGTTTTATAGTCACACCCGGATTCACTCAAGAACTTATCGCGACAACTTCTTACTCCAAGAAAAATCCTTAACACTGGCCATAGCAATAAAATCATTACAACCCCTCAACAACTTATGTTAAGTCGTAGATTATCAAGGCCGCCGCCGCACACTTCGCGACGAGCGGGGACAACAGTGTCGTTTGCCACGGTTTACCGCGTATTTTGACCCATCATTAAGCTCTGAACTAATGGGTTTTGCCGCCTCGGTTGGTGCCGTAAAAACGGGCACAAACACTGACCTCATGGTTCCGCTTGCTCAAATCTGCGGATGAACCTCATGCACAGTTTCTTTGCTTAGATCCTTTGCTTAGCTTCTTTACTTAGCCAGCATAGCGAACGACAACCACCAACCAACTGGGATTGCAAAGGGGGCCAATACCGCGAAACACTTGGCACCCATGCCACCAGCAAGAATGGCGTTAATGGGGGATACACTTTCGGCGAGCCTTATTCATTGCCAATCAACCAGTTAAAGCTGGGATTGCCAAGCGTAAACCTAACAGGCACGCCCTTAGCGCTGCACGCTGAACTTGATACCCGCGCGAGTTGGGAAAGTGAGGCTGATATGAAAGAAAATGCAGTTATCGACAGGCCGCTCGCGTTAGCGCAGCAACAACCGCTCATATGCCGTGGTGAACGGGTGTATTGGCCGTGGCGAACGGGTGTATTGGCCGCCATCCGTGATGACATAAGTAAGGCAATCCCTCTGGTCACCGACAGCAAAGCAATCTCCCGGTGCCAGCAGCGCCCTTATCGGTATTGCAACGCCGCCAAAAGCCGCAGGGTGTTGATGGGGTCAGTAGGGTTCAAATATGCTGCATGGCCATAAACCATGCCTTAATCGCCATATCGTCAGCAAAAACGGCCCTGAAAGGGCCGTTGCTTTGATACTAACTGGTCAGCCTGCTCAATTAATCAGGCCTGCTATCTATGCACCTAAATACAGCAATCAATCATCAGCGCCGTCATTAGATGCCAACCTCCGTTACACCGCCGTTTGGAAGATCACTTGTGATGCTTTTTTGGTGTACGAATCGATTTGGTCGAAGTTCAAGTAACGGTAAGTGTCAGCCGCTGTCGCGTCTAACTCTTTAGCGTATTCTTGATATTCTGCAACCGTTGGCAGGCGACCTAACAGGGCTGCGACTGCCGCTAATTCCGCAGAGGCTAAGTATACGTTAGCGCCTGTACCTAAACGGTTCGGGAAGTTACGGGTAGAAGTCGATACCACAGTTGCCCCTTCGGCCACTCGTGCTTGGTTACCCATACACAGTGAACAACCGGGGATCTCGATACGCGCACCAACGCGGCCGAAAATACCGTAGTAACCTTCTTCGGTCAGCTGGTCTTTATCCATCTTCGTCGGTGGCGCAATCCATAGACGTGTTGGCAGTGTCTTAGCAAACTTGTCTAACATCTTACCGGTCGCACGGAAGTGTCCGATGTTCGTCATACAAGAACCGACAAACACTTCATCAATCTTAGTTTTGGCAACGGATGACAGTAATACGGCATCGTCTGGATCGTTAGGCGCACATAGGATTGGCTCTTTGATCTCGTTTAAGTCGATGTCGATCACTGCAGCGTACTCCGCATCAGCGTCAGCACTCATCAGCTCAGGATTCGCTAACCACTCTTCCATGCCCTTAATACGACGCTCGATGGTACGACGGTCACCGTAACCTTCGGCGATCATCCACTTCAGCATCGTGATGTTCGAGGTCAAGTATTCGATGATAGGTTCTTTGTCTAACTTGATGGTACAACCCGCCGCAGAGCGCTCTGCAGAGGCGTCAGACAGTTCGAACGCCTGTTCAACTTTCAGAGATTCTAAGCCTTCGATTTCCAGTACGCGACCAGAGAAAATGTTGATCTTGCCTTTTTTCTCAACGGTCAGCAGACCCATTTCAATGGCTTTTAATGGAATCGCATGTACTAGGTCACGTAGGGTGATGCCAGGTTGCATCTTACCTTTGAAGCGCACTAATACGGATTCAGGCATGTCCAGCGGCATCACGCCAGTCGCGGCGGCAAACGCCACTAAGCCAGATCCTGCTGGGAATGAAATACCAATCGGGAAACGCGTATGAGAGTCACCACCCGTACCGACGGTATCAGGCAGCAGCATACGGTTTAACCATGAGTGAATCACGCCGTCACCAGGGCGCAGCGACACACCACCACGGTTCATGATGAAGTCAGGCAGCGTGTGGTGCGTGTTAACGTCAACGGGTTTTGGATACGCCGCCGTGTGGCAGAATGACTGCATCGTTAAATCGGCGCTGAAGCCTAAACAGGCTAAGTCTTTCAACTCGTCACGGGTCATTGGCCCGGTGGTATCCTGCGATCCCACAGACGTCATCTTAGGCTCACAGTATTGGCCGGGACGCACGCCAGCAACACCACAGGCTTTACCGACCATCTTCTGCGCAAGCGTATAACCTTTGCCATTATCAGCGATGTCCTGTGGACGAACGAAGACCTTAGATGCCGGTAAACCTAACACCGCGCGAGCTTTGTCCGTTAGGCCACGACCAATGATCAGTGGAATACGGCCACCTGCACGCACTTCGTCTAACAGTACGTCGGTTTTTAGGCTGAACTCAGAAATCACTTCACCGCTACCATGGCGCTTAACAATGCCGTCATAGGGGTAAATGTCGATCACATCGCCCATTTCCATCTTGCTCACATCCAGCTCGATTGGCAGTGCGCCCGCATCTTCCATGGTGTTGAAGAAAATCGGTGCAATCTTGCCACCTAAGCAGAAACCACCCGCACGTTTGTTAGGGACGAACGGGATATCATCGCCCATGAACCACAATACTGAGTTAGTCGCTGACTTACGTGACGAACCTGTACCGACAACGTCACCCACATACACTAATGGGAAACCTTTGGTTTTGAGCTCTGCTAATTTCTTGATTGGACCTACGCTGCCAGCAACATCAGGCTCGATGCCATCACGGGCGTTTTTCAGCATCGCTAATGCGTGCAATGGGATATCTGGACGTGACCAAGCATCAGGTGCCGGTGACAGATCGTCGGTGTTGGTTTCACCTGAGACTTTAAATACCGTCAGAGTCACTTTGTCAGCTAATTTTGGACGGCTTAAGTACCAGTCTGCATTGGCCCAAGCTTCAACCACTTGTTTTGCATACTCGTTACCCGCTTGCATTTTCTCAACCACATCGTGGAAAGAGTCAAACATCAGCAAAGTGTGAGATAAGGCTTTCGCGGCCAATGGCGCTAGCGCCGGGTTATCGAGCTGGGCAATTAACGGCTCGATGTTATAACCACCTTGCATCGTGCCTAATAACTCAGTCGCACGTTCGGCAGACAGGATGGGTGAAGTTGCAGTGCCTTTGGCGACCGCATCTAAGAATGCCGCTTTCACATAAGCTGCTTCGTCAACACCGGGGGGAATTCGATTTTCGAGCAGGTCAAGGATAAACGCCTCTTCACCTGCGGGGGGGGTTTGAATCAATTTAACCAGTTCAGCCACTTGATGTGCATCTAATGGCTTAGGGACTACGCCCTCTGCAGCACGTTCTGCGACGTGTTTACGATATGCTTCTAGCACGGCAACATTCCTCTTTGTTTGACGCTCTAACAACGAAACTGCACGTCTTCCTAATTGAAGCTGACAGTCCGAGATGATCGACCCGTATTTCCGGCCAGCAGTATACTACAGCTTTGCAAAAGTATGAATCAGGTCACACTCAGCAAAATTCAAAATCAGGGCTAAATCCGCTGGTAAACACCAACCTACTCTGGACGTCACACAAACGCAATTAGACAATAGTGTGAAAAATTAACATATACCTTATAAAACAAACTATTAATCCTTTCACGCCACAGTGGATAGCGCGCACATTTTTGCCGCTTGAGAAAATATTGCTGTAAATTTTTCAAAAATTTAGCATGATGGCGCGTAAAAATAGCCCAGTTCCATCACATTGGCACCATTTAGTGGCCATGTTTGCGCATCTCAGCCCTGCGGAGTTCCCATGACATCTCTTAATATTCAAGCTGTTATTTTTGATATGGATGGTGTGTTAATCGATTCAGAGCCCTTATGGCAGCGTATCGAATATCACGTGTTAAGCGCGCTCGGCGTCCCGGTCAGCATCGCCTCTATCCAGCAAACAACGGGATTACGCATCGATCAATGTGTCGATTACTGGTATCAACAATTCCCTTGGCCAGCCTACGATAACGCGAAGGTCAGTCAAACGATTATTGATGAGGTCGCTAGCGAAATCCGCCGCAGCGGCAGCGCCATGGAAGGGGTTTATGAGGCGCTCGCCTGCTGCCAACGCTTAGGGTTAAAAATTGGCCTCGCGACATCATCCGCGAGCATGATTATCGACGCAGTACTCGATCAATTAGCGCTACGCCCATATTTTATGGCCGTCACATCCGCCGAAGCACTGCCCTACGGCAAACCCCATCCCGAAGTGTATTTAAATTGCGCCAAGGCGTTAGCCGTCGACCCGCGCCATTGCCTTGCGATTGAAGATTCCTTTAATGGCCTTATTGCGGCCCGCGCCGCGAATATGCAAACCCTTGCTATCCCCGCGCCAGAGCAAAGAGAGGAAGCCAAATGGGTCATTGCCCACCACCGCGCCAACACCCTACTCACGCTGCCAGCACTGTTGGACCGACTCCAACAAAGCCAGTCACTTACCCCCAACTAACCCGGCAGCATTTACGCACCCAATAACCAAGCGTGCAGCTCATCATGGCAGCGCACTTGGTGATGAGGGACAATTCCTTCGGGCGCATCGTGGCCGTGGGCGTTATACCAACAGGTATGGATCCCCGCGTTGAGGCCGCCAACAATATCAGCATGGAGATTATCCCCCACCATGAGCACCTGCTCGCGCGGGGGATGCCCCATCAAGGCAAGCGCATGTTCAAAAATCCCCACCGCCGGCTTAGCTATCCCCACCATTTCTGAAATCACTAAAATATCAAAATGATGCTGCAAACCCGTACGCGCTAAACGCACCGTCTGCAGCTCAGTAAAACCATTAGTGATAATCCCTAGCTTAACCTTACCTTGCAGCGCCGCGAGCAATTGGCGCGCACCGGGCAGCGGCGAACAAATCTCAGCCATGGCAGTTAAAAAAGCACTGTTTAAGGTGTGTGGCGCCACGTTAAGCTTTGCCGCCCAAGCCTTAAAGCGGGTGGTTTGCAATTCCTGTGCGGTAATTTTACCGTCTT
>NZ_JBOFMC010000028.1:0-1932 GCF_051658185.1 Shewanella sp.
GAGTCCATCCATGGATGCTCGGCCGCCCCGTCCGTGGGGCGGACGGTCGCCTCGCCAATCACCTTGGCTCGCCTGTTTAGCATTGTCGTAGCCTGTAGATTTTTAAAAACCTTACGCAGCAGGCTTTTGGACAAAAGCGTGATAAACCCTTTGATCTAACTCGTCAGTTTCGGATAAAAATTTCTATGGAGATAACGCAAAGCACACGGGCGGAAAAACGCGTTAGCGTTTGACGTCCCTGCAGCTGCAGGCTGCGAGTGATGCGCCTTGTTAGCCATACTTTACTTGAATAACTCATTAACCCAAGCAATATGGCTTTTGTTGATATTGTTTAAAGGAGCCAAAGCGTTAAAATCTAGCTCCCAACGTTTAAATAACACGAATAACTGGTTTATCGTACTTTGCGAAACTGGCTCATTTAGCTCAATTATTAAATCCAAGCCGCGCCCTGTAACCGATTGGTAATTTGGCAGAGAGTATATCCACTCAAAAAACTTATCTTCGTCTTCCTGGCACCAAAACCTCGGCCCTTTGACTGTAATCTGCACAAATGCTCCTTGTAGGGCTAATAATAAATCTGGCCATCCATTTTAGATCAACAACATAATGCACTTTCAGTTTGTCTACAACCTAACTCTGGCTAAATGGCTTCAATGAGAGTCATCAAAAGTTGCAGGGATAACACCTGAGGCAATAGATTGAGCTAATTCATTCAAAAATGGTGTATTTCAGACGAGGTGAGTCATCCCATAGTGCTTGGGAGGTCTTAGGCAATGATTGCCGTCAAAGGGATATAGTCGTTGTCAGTTGCGGTGCAAGTACTGGCAGCTTGACGCAAAGTGCCGTCGTCGTTTTTCTAAGTGTTCGCAGTAATCGGTCAGTTTTTGCAAAGTTCCTACTGGGCCATGAAATAGCTTGCCAAAATCTGCGGTCAGTTTAAGCCAATTATCATGGGGAATGTTCAATCTGGTCAGTAGCTTGGCGCTATTTTCACTGATACTTCCGCGCTTATCATTACGAATGATTCGACCAGTATCATCTACCAATTCAAGGTAATCCGTTAAGGAAAACGCAATGCCATTGGGTGGGTTGTCGCGCTCGTTACCAATAAAAGGCAGGAGATTGCTCGGCTGCTCGCCTTTTAATGCGGCCCGAATACGCAATTGAATACTGGTATGATCGGATTGTTCTGGCGTATCCGCGAGTTGCGCTCTGATGGGACTTTCTTTTAATAAAGAGTAATCAACATAAGTCATACAGGCTAACACCGCAGCTTCATCCAGTAAGGCTTGCGATTTAAATCGACCTTCCCAGAACCGACCTGTACAGTTATCTTCTTGATTTGCTTGCCTTGCGATAGGTTCATTCAAACAGCGCATAAACCATGAAATATCACACAAACGACTGCGATAAAGGGCGATTGAATGCTTTAATCTACTGACCTCATGCGCTTCAACTAACTCACCTTTAACGAATTTTTGCGTTAATGCATCGCCGTTAAACAGCTTATGCCATTGCTCAAGCACTTCGCGGTCAGTCCAACGGTTGGCACTGTCGATATCAACCCGCAGCACCAGATGCAGATGATTCGACATCACCGCAAACGCTGCCACATCAATAGCAAAAACCGCTGCAAGCTCAAACAGTAGCGATTCAACCCAACCACGGCGATGGTCATAATTTTTACCCGAATAGGCATCATCACCACATAAAAATGCTCGCCGCACCACGCGGCTACAGCAATGGTAATAAGGGGTGTCTTCAAGACTTATCTGAGTTCTGCGAGGGCGCGGCATACAAACCTCCTTGTTTAATTCTTAACCAAAGCATAGTCGGAGGCTAACGGCAGCGCCATGAAGGTTGGGTTAAAGATGGGTGTCCAGCTTTGCTTCCAGCTTGCAGCCGTCCCTCTCGACTGCCGGGTTAGATTGC
>NZ_JBOFMC010000029.1:0-3533 GCF_051658185.1 Shewanella sp.
CAAATCGCACTTAGTGAAGAACGCTTAAAACTGTCTCTATGGGGTAGTGGCGATGAAATGTGGGACTGGGATATAGAAACTGGCAATATCTTTCGCTCTAATATATGGGGAGCACTTGAATTTCCCAAGGATGGCCAGCGCGCAGGTAAGTCAGGAGAAGAAAGCAATATTCATCCGATGGATCAAGAGCGCGTGAGAGAGGCTCTCAATAGGCATTTTTATAGGGAAACTGATCACTTTGAAGCCGCCTACCGCGTTAAAGGAAAAGATGATAATTGGGTATGGATCCTAGATAGAGCAAAAATTGTGGAGCGTGATGATAAAGATAACCCATTGCGTATGACTGGTACGATAAAAAACATCAGTCAGTTCAAACAAAAAGAAGAGCAGTTAAAGCTGTTTGAAAAGGCTATTGAAAACATTTCTGAAGGTATGTTTATCCTCGATAGCCAATATCAATTTGTAGAGGTCAATGAAGCCTGCTGCCAAATATCCCAAAAACATCGCTCGGCTTTTATAGGCAATATTTTAACCTTCGATTTATATCCTGACAGTTTTTCGACCCAAATACGCACCATGTTAAAACAACACGGCCGTTGGGCAAACACTGTCGAAGCAATCCGTGGGGATAAAACTCATTTTCACATGGAATTGTCCATTGACGCCATTTACGATGAACAAGGTGAGTTATCTCATTACGTTGGTGTTTTTTCTGATATTTCTAGAAGGATCCAGCAAGAAGAAGAATTACGAAAATTAACCAACAATGACTTACTGACGGGACTGCCCAATAGATCTAACCTGCAAGTCACACTTGGCAACTTGGTCAATAAAGAGATAACCCATGCCTTAATGGTACTTGATCTCGACAATTTTAAGCGAATAAACGATTCATTAGGCCACCAAGTAGGAGATCAGCTATTGAAACTGGTCTCGATCAGGATTAAAGAGGCCGTGCCCAAAAATACTAACATTTATCGCCTTGGTGGCGATGAATTTGCCATCGTATTAGATAAGCCTTCAGATATTAGCGCCTGCGCCGTTATCGCGGGCAGAGTTATCGAAGCCTTCAAAAGTTCATTTATCATCAATCAACAATCCTTAGTGCTAGGATTAAGCATAGGCATAGTCCTTTATCCCGAAGATGAGCAAAGCGAACAAGCCCTCTTAAGAAAAGCGGACATTGCTATGTACCATGCAAAATCGGCCGGTGGAAATATCTATCAATTTTATTCTGAATCACTTAACGAACACGCAATTAAACAACTAAAAATCGAAAATCTTATTCGAGAAGGACTAAAAGATAATTTATTTGAGGTCTACTACCAGCCCAAAGTCAATCTTAAGCAAGGATGTGTGACTGGTATGGAAGCTTTAGTCAGATTAAATCATCCAATTCACGGTTTAATTCCACCAGGTGATTTTATACCACTAGCTGAAGAAAATGGATTAATCATTGAAATCGGAGAAATCGTGCTTCGTAAAGCATGTTTCGCCGCACAACGCTGGCGCGAGCTAGGGTTATTCAACGGTAGAGTTGCCGTCAATTTATCGTCACGGCAATTTGCTTTGCCTGATATTCAGCAACGAATAGAGTCAATTTTAAGGCTTACGCAACTACCAGCCTGCCACCTTGAGTTAGAAATCACTGAAGGCACCGTGATAAAACAACCTGAGCAGGCTATTTTAGTGATGCTGCAACTCGCAAAAATGGGAGTTAGCTTAGCATTAGATGATTTTGGTACAGGTTATTCATCCCTATCCTATCTAAAGCGGTTTCCAATCCATACGCTGAAGATAGATAAAGCCTTTGTTGACGACATAGATAAATCTGATCGGGACTTAAAAATGGTCGATTCGATCATTACTATTGCCCACAATATGGGTCTGTCAGTGGTGGGGGAAGGTGTCGAACAAACTGCACAGCTCAATATTCTGCGAGCACTTAATTGCGAGGAAATACAAGGTTATATCTTTAGCAAAGCCATCTGTGAAGCTGATTTCACCCAGTTATTAGAAAAGGACCGAGCAAAACTTGTAGTGAACAGCTAGCAAACAAAACTCTCAAATTGATAACAAATTAAACATTGGCACAACATCTGCAAGCAGTGTTATCAGTGTCAATAAAAAATCCATATCAACTACCCTGAGAGAGAAATCACAATGATTAAAGGAACTTTATCTGTTATCGCATTAACGTCATTAATCGGAACAGTTACTGGCTTAAGCCTTGCAGATAGCACAGATAACCTTGCCGCGGCGCCAAACGTACGCTTTAAACCTGTAGAAGTCGCTGCAGCACCAAACGTGCGCTTTAAACCTGTAGAAGTCGCTGCGGCGCCAAACGTGCGCTTTAAACCTGTAGAAATCGCTGCGGCACCAAACGTACGCTTTAAGCCTATAGAAATCGCTGCGGCACCAAATGTGCGCTTTATCGATATAACATCTGTTTAATTAACAAGTTGTTTAAGGCTTTACTATGCTAAATTCAATTAAAAAAGCACTCGGTTTATCTAAACCAGTTCGGAAAAAAGTCCAATTACCCGAAGGCTTAAATCACCTTGAAGTGATCCCTGCTAAAGGATGGTGGAATTAGGCTATTCGCCATGACACGTTTTAAGCAACTGGTGTCAATCAATAGCGCTAGTGCAGCAATCAGCTTTAAGGTGAATGCTGCAACAGAGATGACCAAAGGGAGCTAAGGCTCCCTTGCTTTTTATATGCATTAAACAATTTTACTGATATCAAGCATTTACACATTTAATTCTGCATTTAACTTTTAATGGTCATCTCATCCCGATGACGAATTTTCCTTAAAGCTAACTCACTGTGAACGTTAAAGAGGGGGATTGCTAAAGGGCCTAAGACTAAGCCGAACAAGCTCCAGCGCGCCACGGGCAATCCAGCAGCAAAAGCCAAATACCCCAAGTACCAAGCAGATATCAATGCCAGCACGAAAACGATAAGTATCACTGCAAATCCTCTATCAAATTCAATTAATCAAAATGACAAGTAAAAATTACCTTAAAATTCAGTAAATAAGGTTAATCTGCGATGCACTGCACGGCTGCCCATGTCATGAGGCGCTTGTATTTGCTCGCGCAGATTTTGTAATAAGCTCGTTTATTTTTTATCCCTTAACCTTCAGCTCATCAGTTCAGAAAGCATCGATGATCTATATCATATGCATATGATCGTCATCATCGACATTATCCCTAGGACAGCAGCCTCTACATTATTGACATAAGCTAGATTGACATAGGCTAGATTGACATAAACTTGATTAACATAAACAAAGCAGTTGCCCAGCCTGCATGATACAAGATAGCTAAGGCTGCTGTGAACAGTTTTTAGGCAATACTTCACCTTAAGGCAAATAAAAAGCGGCAAAGACATGCCGCTTTTTTGAACAATTTTAACCCCTTAGACTAGAGCACCTTAGATGGACATTCGTGACATTGCCAATGCGACTCTGCCACTCTTACTCCACCACTCCTACTCCGGCGATGCCACTCCTTCGCGCAGGCCTAAAT
>NZ_JBOFMC010000030.1:0-24221 GCF_051658185.1 Shewanella sp.
CGATAACTTATCGCTATCGCCACTGCCACGCCACAACATGTCAGGTGGATTGCCAAAGGCCGATACATCGCATGCCGCAAAAAAAAAGCGACTCAAAGAGTCGCCAAGCAAAGGCAAGCAAAATCTAACTGGGTTAGGAAGTTAAGTCACAAGTGTTGACTTAAAAACCCGTGCAGCACATGTAGGCACACCGCACGGGGATAACAGCTGCAAAGCAGCTAAGCACAGAATTTACAACATATCTTACTGGTACCGCCCGTTACCACAGAGCTTAAAACTGCTCTTCTTCCGTAGAACCGGTCAGAGCGGTGACCGAGGAATATCCTCCTTGGATCACTGTGGTCACTTGGTCGAAATACCCCGTTCCCACTTCCTGCTGGTGAGCTACGAAGGTGTAACCCTTTTTCGCCGCAGCAAATTCAACTTCTTGAACTTTTTCAACATAATGCTTCATCCCTTCACCACGAGCGTAGTCGTAGGCAAGATCAAACATGTTGTACCACATGTTATGGATCCCCGCTAAAGTGATGAACTGATACTTATAGCCCATGTCAGACAATGCCTGTTGGAAACGCGCAATAGTGGCATCATCCAAGTTCTTCTTCCAATTGAAAGAAGGAGAGCAGTTATAGGCCAGCAGCTGATCAGGGTATTTTGCATGGATAGCTTCAGCAAAAATACGGGCTTCCTCTAAGTCGGGCTTAGCGGTTTCACACCAAATCAAATCCGCATAGGGCGCATAAGCAAGACCACGCGAAATCGCTTGTTCAAGCCCTGCCCGTACGCGGTAGAAGCCTTCGGTAGTCCGCTCTCCCGTGACGAAATCGCGATCGTAAGGGTCGCAATCTGAGGTAAGTAGATCTGCGGCATTGGCATCCGTGCGAGCAATCACTAAGGTATCCACGCCACTCACGTCCGCAGCTAAACGCGCTGCCACTAATTTTTGCACGGCTTCTTGGGTAGGGACTAACACCTTACCGCCCATGTGGCCGCATTTTTTTACCGAGGCCAATTGGTCTTCAAAATGCACCCCTGCGGCACCCGCATCGATCATCGACTTCATCAATTCGAAGGCATTCAATACCCCACCAAATCCCGCTTCGGCATCGGCGATAATCGGCAGGAAGTAATCCACAAAAGCTTCATCCCCAGGATTAACACCATTACCCCATTGAATTTGATCGGCACGGCGGAACGAATTGTTTATGCGCGACACCACCGCAGGCACTGAGTTAGCGGGATATAAAGATTGATCAGGATACATAGTGCCCGCTAAGTTCGCATCGGCGGCCACTTGCCAACCTGACAAATAAATCGCCTCAATACCGGCTTTTGCCTGTTGCACGGCTTGGCCCCCAGTTAAGGCACCTAAGGAGTTGACATAACCCTTTTTGGCGCCACCGTTAACCAGCTCCCACAACTTCGCCGCACCGCGTTTGGCAATGGTATTTTCAGGTACAATAGAACCGCGCAGTTTAACCACTTCCTCGGCGGTGTATGGACGACGCACGTTTTTCCAACGTGGGTTTTCTGCCCAGTCTTTTTTGATTGCATCTATCTGTTCTTGACGTGAAATCTGCGTAGCCTTAGTCATAGGGTCACTCCTTGTTGCTGATGTTATCGCGATCATGAAACTGCTGCCAGTTTCACTCTGCTTATCGGTTTGGCAGGCGTTATCAGCGCCAGTACCAATGCTGTTTCATATAAAATGGTTACATTAAGCTGTTAACATCTCATAACCGGGTAAGGTTAAGAAATCGACTAATTCGTCAGAGGTGGTAATCGTTTCAAGTAACTGCGCAGCCTGAGTAAATTTGCCTTGGCTAAACCTGTCACTGCCCACTTCTTCTTTAACATTGACCAGCTCTTCGACCAGCATGTCCTTAAACAATTGCTTGGTCACTAACTTGCCGTTTGCCAACGATTTACCATGTTGGATCCATTGCCAAATCGATGCCCGCGAGATTTCAGCGGTGGCAGCATCTTCCATCAAACCATAAATCGGTACGCAGCCATTACCACTGATCCACGCCTCTAAATATTGCAACGCAATGCGAATATTTAGACGCATGCCCTGCTCAGTGCGCTCGCCATCACAAGGCTTAAGCAATTCGGCGGCAAGGATGGGCGCATCCACGTCACGGGTAATATGCAATTGATTGGGGTGATCTTGGCCAATATACTCGTTGAAAATCGCCATGGCCGTGTCGGCAAGTCCGGGGTGTGCTACCCAAGTTCCATCGTGGCCGTTACGCGCCTCCAACTCTTTATCCTTGCGTACCCGCTGCAATACCGCTTGGTTTTGCGCCGGATCTTTTGCCGGAATAAAGGCCGCCATACCGCCCATCGCCAGGGCACCCCGTTTATGACACGTCTTAATTAACAGGCGTGAATAAGCGCTAAGGAAAGGCGTATCCATGGTCACCGCTTGCCGATCGGGTAACACTCGATCAGCATGACGCTTTAATGTCTTGATATAACTGAATATATAATCCCAACGACCACAATTGAGAGCGACAATGTTAGAGCGCAACTCATAGAGGATCTCGTCCATTTCAAACACGGCAGGCAACGTCTCGATAAGACAGGTACATTTAATCGTCCCTGGCTGCAGACAGAAGCGCTCCTCAACAAAAGCAAACACTTTTGCCCACCAACGCGCCTCGATATGGCTTTCAAGTTTCGGAATATAAAAGTACGGACCACTGCCCTTTGCTAATAGCTGGCGGTAGTTGTGATAGAAGTACAATGCAAAATCAAATAAGGAACCAGGAATCGCTTGCCCATTAAATTCAACGTGCTTTTCTTTTAGGTGCAAACCACGGACGCGGCACACGAGTACCGCGGGGTTTGGCCCCAATTGATAATGCTTACCCGTTTCGGGGGCGGTGTACTCAATATCTCCCCGCACGGCATCACGTAAATTAATTTGCCCTTCAACGACTTTTTGCCAGCTCGGTGCTAAAGAATCCTCAAAGTCGGCCATAAACACTTTGGCATTGGCATTAAGAGCATTAATCACCATCTTACGTTCAACAGGGCCGGTAATTTCTACCCGGCGATCCAACAAATCCTGTGGAATACCGCGGATCTGCCAAGCACCATCACGGATAGCGCGAGTTTCAGGTAAAAAATCAGGCAAAGCGCCCTTATCAATGCGTACTTGCCTTTCTTTACGTTTGGCCAGTAGCGCAGGCACCTCTGCGGCAAATTCGCGGCAAAGAGACTCAAGTAAGGCTACCGCCCCTTCAGTAAAAATCTGTTCTTGCCCTGGGATGGTCTTACCCACAATCGCGAGGGCGGCCTGATTGACCACGTTACCCTGCGCCGCGTCTTCCCGCTGCTGTTGACCCAAAGTGTGCTGCGTCATGTTCTTGCCCTCCCAAGAGGCTCTGCTATCACAGTGTTGTTGCTGATATCTGGCTTCGACACAAGGTCAAGATGTCAGCCGCAAACCCATCAAATGTTTATTTCGAACTAAAACCTACCGACAAATGATTGTATTTGCAACAGTCAAAATTGTGCGTAAACGCTGAAAAAACCGCCAAAAATTGGTCTGACCAAAACAAAAACAAAGCAACATAACACTGATTTTAAAGATGAAAAATAAAAAAATTTGACATTAAGACAGACTAAGATGCAAATTGTCTGACAACTTTACCAATCAAGCCTCATCGTAATTAATAACGTAATAAAATTACTTATCGCAAACAAAACGTTACAGTAATTTATCTATACTCGACCTTAATACCATCAGTAAAACGTTTTGAACTAACCTAAAGGTAAATTAATAAAATCAATTAAAATCAATTAAATGTAAATTTCACCCCTAAAAATAAAGTTAAACAACCGTTTAAACTTTACCTTTACGTTAACGCGAACAAGGTGTTTCCATCAGTCCCAAGCCGTACAGGTTGCGTATCCCGATCAACAAGAATGCCGACAATGGTTAACTCAAAAATAAATCACTTTTTTATAAAAAAAATGCAACAAACACCGAGGTTAACCGAGTTTCAGCAGAAAACTGACCAAATAAATAGTAAAACCAATATCCATACTGACTAGGGAGCTTTGCTTCCCAAATAAGAGATGATACTGCTGAGGATTAACAGCTTAACGGGCTATCGCAAACGACCATGCAACCTGCCCGTTGAGGTAGCCGTGATCACCCGCCATGATAGAAAAGTATTGACTGATAGGGATTAACTGATAGCGATTAACTGATAGGCAGGCTATAACGCTATTGAAAGCAAGCTAAAGATGGCGCGATAACACCAAGAAGATGAGGATTGACGAACCTTTGAACCAAGCTGATAACAAAAATAATTATCGAGCCTATCTAAGGATTTTCGCTAATTTTTGCGAGCGACGTGTTACTACTCAAGTTGGTGAATTTAGTAACTTTAAATTCACTATTTACAACCATTCTTGTCCCTGCATTTGAACGCTGGAGCGGGCGACACTGGAATAGCGCTTGTCATTGTATCTATAACTTAAAACATCGCCGTTACTGCATAAGCTGTTACTGCATGCAAAGTTAGCGGTTACAGCGGTACACTCTCGCTCCCAATTATGTTAAAGCGTACTCACTAAATGACTCCCTAAAGTGGTCGCCTGTTTGTCACTCGCCATCATCACCGAATAACAATTGACTCGATTACGGCCACTGGATTTCGCGTTATAAAGCGCCATATCCGCACGATTTAACAACGGATCAAGACTAAGATCATCTTGGCGCAAGCCAGTCACCCCAAAACTGGCGGTGATCTTGAATCGATGGCCTGAATACTGCGTATCTATGGCCTCAATCCGTTCACGATACAGCTCCGCCAGTTCCATTGCTTTTTCCTCATTGGCATAGGGCAAGAGGATCAAAAACTCTTCACCGCCAATCCGCGCAAAAATATCACCATGACGGATATGTGGCTTTAACACTTCGACAACCTTTTTCAGCGCCCAGTCACCCGTGCCATGCCCATAGGAATCGTTGATCCGCTTAAAATAATCTAAGTCAAAAAGAATGACACAAAAATCACCACCACGGGCCAGCACCTGTACAAACAGATTTTCACCTAATTCTTGTCCTGCGCCGCGATTCAACACACCAGTTAAGGCATCCATTCTGGCCATACGCATAAAGCGGCGTTTTTGCACACTGCCCACCACCAGTAAAATGCCGAGAAAAAATAATCCTCCCACCAAAATTGTTATAAACATCAACATATTAGTGTATTCACGTTCTTTAGCTGTTTGTTGGGCAATATAAAGTTCGCGCTCTTTATTCAGCAGCTTGATTTCGCGTTCTTTTTCATCGCTATTAAATTTTGCCGACTGATAAGCTAAGGCTTTGATTTTAGTTTCATCCAACACCATTTGTTTAAAATGCTGCGCTAATAAGGCATAGCCATAAGCCTGCTCAAATTGCTTGGCTTGAGCGGCCAATTCTGACAACACTTGATAAGCATCTTGCTTATGCTCGATGTAGCTAGGTTCATCGGCTTGGGCGATGACCTTCTGAGCATGGCGGATGGCATCATCAGGACGCCCCAAGGCTTGATAGTTAAGAGCCAACAAGGTGTGAATACTGCTGATCTCCATTTTGTATTGAAATTTATTGTAACCTTCAAGAGCCTCAACCAGCAGTGGCTCAGCGGCACTGTATTGACCCGCATTAAAGCGCGCCTGCCCCATCTGCCCTAGAGCCATATTTGCAACAAGTGGCAGACCACTTAACTGACATAATTGCCGAACTTCTGCAAAATCGTGATATGCCTTCTGCAATAATCCTTGTGCTAAGGTATGTTCAGCCAAAAACATCCGTGCCAAACATTTATCTTCGACTTCCTGATCTATCGCATCAGACTTAGCGGCCTTCATACCTGCAGCATCGGCGTCCGCAACTAACTGTAACGCCTTGGCTGCATAATCAGCAGCCATGTCAGTCAATCCCATGCTGCTGTACAGGCTGGCAACGCGTAAATAGGCTTTACGCTTACTGTCATCCTCACTGAGGAAATCAATCAGGGCGAGACTACGTGACAATACCTCTAAGGCTTCTTGATAGTTTTTAATAAGTATCAAAGCCGTAGCCTTGTAATTGTATATTTCCGCTAATAATAACTTATCACTCGTCAACGACTCCGCCCGTCGCAGCACGGCCGTCGCCTCAGGATAATTAGCAGCGTAAATATGAATAAAAGCCTTAAGAACCAGTAATCTCGCCTGTTGACTTGGCAGCATTTCAGGCAAATGTACTTCAAGCTCAGTCACTTGGGCGATGGTTTGCGCAATATCCTTGTTGCGACTTTGTTCAGCGGCAAGTAAATCCACTTCGAAATCAGCACCATAGGCAAAGTTTAATCCCCAAAAACACCCTATGACTACAGCCAAAAGTAATCTCATCTACCAATCTTCATTAACTTGGGTTAGTAACGTGAACAATGCTTTGGTAATTTTCACCGCCAGCAAATGCCTTCAATTTATCCTCATCGGCGGTCATCACTGCTTCGATTTCAGCCTCGCTCAAACCATGAGCACGCATCACCCCTCGCGGATCTTGTTGGTACTGCGCCATTAATTGCGCATCTTGACCCAGTTTATTCATAAACTCAGCTAACATTGACATACTATCCCATTATTTTTATTGATAAATATTTAACTACCCTAAATCCGCTGGGGTAATCCCCAGCCTTGCCAAAATGTCATAGTTATATTCAAGCGGCTTCGCGGGCGGGATCACTAAGGTACTTTTTGACGATAGCTTAGCTCGAGGTAACTCACCAAGAGGCAAATACTCTATCCGCGGCGATAATGGCGGTAAGTTTGCAGCTTCATAAATAAGCACTTGATGATCCGCAGCGTACCACTGCCCAAGTTGTTCGACTAAGATCTGCAACCTATCGGCACTGGTATGAAACTGCGTCAAGGTGTGCTCCCCCGCCAACGCAATTTGCCACAACAATAAATAACAAGCAGGATCGGGAACATGTTGATAAAACATGAACTGGCTCGCCTCAAAGCTCTGATGCCCCGATTGACCAGGATCGATCCCCACGTCAGCCCAAAGGCAGGCCTCCGCCGAGATCCCAGGCTCCATTTTGGCAACAAATCCTTCCGCGCGCGCCCGAGCAATCGCTAAATGGCCCACGCAGGCAAAAACACCTGGATGCCCATATAAGGCACACACTGTCCTTTTGCCTGCTCTAACCGCATCCAAAATTGCACAAATCATCTGCTCGTAGGTATCTCGGCGACTCTTTACCTCACCATCTTGCGCATAAAACTGCTGCAAATTAATGACATTGGAATTGAGTTGCATCAACCACTGCTGGGCAAATCCATCCGGCAACAGGGAAAATACGACCTCTGCATGTTCAATGTAACTGCGACTCAATACACTCATTTGTCCAGCCAGCTGAAGGCCAGTCCCCACACACACAAGTGAACCCAATGTTAAAACCTCACCGAGCTGGCTCTACGAGCAAGCTTTAACCGCAACTCCCCCTTTTACTCTCCCGTAAAAGAGCCCACTGAATACTCACAAAGCACGGCGCTTAACTAAGCCTATCGTCGCCCACTAACCCAAGGGCCACCATAGCAGATCACGCGTCAACACTCGCGCCTCCCTAGCCACCCAATCGCAACCAAGCAGCAACTGTGGCGACACATTAATACCACATTTGCAACGCCATAGACAAAATATGTTTATGTTATAGTCAGCTCAGTTAATTCCATACGCGCATCACTTAAAAGATGTCCTTAAACTTAAGCTAATCATACTCAGCGAGATTGACCCTAGACCTCAATCCCCTCGCCATACGCAAAATTCCGCAGCCTCACGAGAACTAACAACTATCTTATTGGTCGAAAACTCACACAATCCAACGATGACTCGCTGCAATACCCAAATACCCTTGTCATAAGGGGGAAGGCTTGGGTATTATGGCCGCCAGATTTTCAGAAGTAGCACATACAATGATTAACAAAAAGCAAGGTCTTACCCTACTGGGCGCTGTGGCGCTCAGTGTTTCGCTCAGTGCATGTAGTGTGTTTGATTGGCTGATATACAAGCCAGACATACCTCAAGGTAACTATATGGAACCGCAACAAGTTGAAAAGTTGCGTATCGACATGACCAAAGAGCAGGCTGAATACATCCTCGGCCGTCCGGTGTTACGTGATAGTTTTGCCGATGACACTTGGTACTACGTGTATCACTATAAAAGTGGCCGCGATGCCAGTATCACTCACAAAGAATTAATTCTGCATTTTACCGGGAATAAATTGAGCTTAGTCAAAGGTGATTATGCACTTAGCCCAGAGTTCAATACACCTCTTGAGCAAAGCAAGTTGCCTATGGTGAATACCGTTGAGACTGCGCCCCAAGTTCCAGCAGAGCGCCCAGACGAAAAACCCTTAGTCAAAGAAAATGAAGCTGCTGCCCAAGTGAAAAAAACCATTAAGTAAATATCACTTTAATCTTTGTGCAACTGCTAACAAAAAAGCGCCTTTGGCGCTTTTTTGTTAGCTTATTGGCTGACGAGTTAAGACACCCGACCACCTGTGACCTTACTTGCTCGGCCTTCATCTTTAGCCTTATCGGCACGCCGACGGCGCACATCCTTGGGATCAGCAATTAATGGCCGATAGATCTCCACTCGCTGCCCAGGTAAAATCACGTGATCATGCTTAACCACATTGCTAAACACACCAAGCTTCACCGTCGCTAAATCAATCTCAGGAAAGTAACTGACCATGTTGCTCTGGCGTACAATATCGATTGCGCTCGTACCTGCTTGCACACTGACCGAAATCACTTTTTGCTGTGTAGGCAATGCATAAATTACGTCAACCACAAACTTATCTGCGTCATTTATCACTGTAAATCACCTTCGCGCGGCTCGTAAACGCCGTGACCATTGAAACCATAAGATCATTAAACACTTTACCAAACGCTAGATCAGCGAATGAATTTGAAAACTCAAAATTTAACTCAAATTCCACTTTGCAGGCGTCATCGGTTAATTCGGTAAAACGCCATTGCCCGCATAAATGCTTAAAAGGGCCATTTTCCAACATTAAATCAATACGTTTGCCCGGGATCACTTGGTTACGAGTGGTAAACGTTTTGCGGATCCCCGCCTTGCTCACATCCACCGAAGCCAACATCGTTTGCCCATCAAACTCTAACACTTTCCCACCCACGCAACCGGGCAAAAACTCCTTGTAAGATTCAACATCATTTACTAAATCATACATTTGCATGGCACTAAAACGAACTAACACACTTCGAGAAATTTGCGGCATAAGGGTTAAGCACTCATCACATAGCCAACGCCACCGAACTCAAGCACCAGCAGATGCATAAGAAACCGAGGGCTGTAAAAAATTGCACAAGATTTTATCACGATACGCCAAAAACACACCACTTCGCCATCAAGCCGCAATATGGCGATCTTTCCAACTGCATGCCCCATCATCGAGCGCTTAAAAAAACAGCGAAAAATATCATCAAGGGTTGAAATACGGCAAATAAATCCCTATATCCATTTCAAATTGATTCACCGTGCGTATAATGGCGCCACTATGGTAAAGAAAAACTCAAAAAAAGCCGCGCCTGCGACTATCGCACGTAATAAGCGCGCAACCTTCGAATACCGTTTCGAAGAAAAAATGGAAGCAGGCCTATCACTAATGGGATGGGAAGTTAAATCCATTCGCATGGGTAAAGTCAACCTATCGGACTGCTATGTATTTTTGAAAAATGGCGAAGCCTTTATGCACGGCTGCACCATTATTCCACTCAACACCGCGTCGACCCATGTAGTTTGCGACCCAATCCGACTCAAGAAATTGCTCTTAAGTCGTAAAGAGTTAGACAAATTAGCTGGTTTAGTGGAACGCCAAGGCTACTCGATTATCCCCATTTCCATGTACTGGCGCAAAGGCGCATGGGTCAAAGTCGAAATCGGTCTAGGTAAAGGTAAAAAAGATCACGACAAGCGTGAAGATACCAAAGCGCGCGAATGGCAAGTTGAAAAAGCCCGCGTGATGAAAAAAGAGAAAACGCGCGGATAATGAACAAACGATTGCACTTGCCGCAAATGATACTAGGTTATCTTTAAGCGACAGGTTACAATCAACTATCTTGGGGGCGATTCTGGATTCGACAGGATTCACGAAACCCTGGGAGCATGCCGAGGGGCGGTTGGCCTCGTAAAAAGCCGCAAAGTTATAGTTGCAAACGACGATAACTACGCTCTAGCAGCTTAGGCTAGCTAGCCATCTGACACAGGTCTCTCAAATGGGCAGTGTATACAGATGGTCATCTTACATTTGATAGCGAGGGAACCCTGTCCGGGGGTGAACCGCGAAACAGTACCGGACTCACCTGATGAAATCCTGTCTTTCGGAGTTTATTCAGGTTAAATAAAAGAGAGACTAAGCATGTAGTGCCTTGGATGTAGGTTTTCTGGACGCGGGTTCAAGTCCCGCCGCCTCCACCAATTTAAGTAATTAAGACGTCTCAGGACGTCTTTTTTATTGCTATCACCAAAGTAAAATCAATAACTTAGAATGAATCGACGTCTTTTTACGTCCAACTACAGCTTTGATTTTTGGGTACACGTGAGGGTACACTGCTTTTACTTCGATAATACGGTGTACCCATAATGGCCATTATCACGACTCGCCTAACCAATAAAGAAATCAAAACAGCTAGGCCAAGGGATAAGAATATATCCTATTTGGCGGTGACGCACTCCGCTTAAGAATTAAACCAAACAGCTAGCACACTCAAAATGTTCAATGTTTACCTCCCTGATTTTGTCCGCTTTCTTTGCATCCATCATCACCATCAAACAACAGCGAATATGGTTTTTGGCCGCATAAGCTTACCCCCTCGAAGCCGTCCATAATGACGATTGATTAAAAAATAATTGTAATATGCACGCTAACTGCAAATAATGTTGCATATTAGGCCTCTATCGTGGCATTACGTTTTATTTGCAGCGGCAGAAATAACCATATAAATCAAAGCCAACGCCCACGTCAACATGTAAGCATTGAGTAAGGTAATAACCCCATGAGTTCCCAGTGGCAACAGTACATTCAGATTATCAATCAAGTGGTAAAACCCGCCTTAGGCTGCACTGAGCCGATCGCGGCGGCCTATGCGGCAGCGGTGGCTCGAGCGTTACTCGGGGCGGAGCCTGTGTCCATTTCAGTGCAGGTATCTGATAATCTTTATAAAAACTCCATGGGTGTCTATGTCCCGGGTACGGGGAAAATCGGCCTAGCGATTGCGGCGGCGGCAGGCGCGCTGGCGGGGAATGCCGATGCGGGGTTAGAGGTCCTTGCCAAGGTAACGGCGGAGCAAGTCGCTCAGGCGCAAAGCTTGATTGATGCGGGTAACGTGAAAGTCGAGCGCACCGAAACCGAGGAGTTTATCTACTGCTGCGTCACCCTCACATCTGCTCAGCAGGAGGCCATGGTCAAAATCTGTGGCGGCCACACTTTAATCGCCGAGAAGCGTTTGAACGGTGAGCTCGTATTTACTGCCGATAATGCCCACGTTAAAGCCACTGGATCTATTTGCGATGGGGTGGAGATCAATATCGCCTCCATCTATCAATTTGCCCAGGAGGTGCCCTTCGAGGACATTAAATTTATCCTCAAGGCCTCTGAATTAAACAGTAAATTATCCGATGAAGGCATGGCCAATCCCTATGGGCTTGAGGTTGGTCGAACCATGAAAAGCGGCATTGCTGCGGGGATCATTGGCGAGGATTTGCTTAATAAGATAGTCATGTTAACGGCAGCGGCCTCCGATGCGCGCATGGGCGGCGCCAATTTGCCCGCCATGAGTAACCTGGGCAGTGGCAATCAAGGGATTGCTGCAACCATCCCTGTGGTTTTAACCGCCCAATGTTATCAGGCCAGCGAAGAACAGCTGGCGCGTGCGCTGATCATGAGCCACCTTGGGGCCATTTATATCAAATCCCACTACCCTCCGCTGTCGGCATTTTGTGGCAACACAGTCACGAGCGCCGCAGCATCAATGGCGATGGTTTATCTGGCTGGCGGCTCATTTGAGCAATCTTGTTTTGCCATTCAAAACGTCATCAGTGATAGCTCTGGCATGGTATGTGATGGCGCAAAAGCCTCCTGTGCGATGAAGGTTAGCACCTCATCAAGCGCTGCGGTGCGCTCATTTTTAATGGCGTTAAACAGTCAAAATGTCTCGGGTCAAGGCATTATCGCCCATGATGTAGAAAAGACGATTAAGAATATTGGCAAGATGATCCTCAAGGGGATGTCCTCTACCGATGTGACCATTATTGATATTATGTCGACCTAACATTGTTAATAACATGATTTAAAAGAAGATGTTTGATGGTTAAGCTAAGGGAACTCTCAGCAACAGATTGGGATATTTTAACGTCCATAGAAAACATTGTGGATGGGATCGCGGCCATGTATGGCCAACACACCGAGGTGGTGCTCCACAGTTTGGATGCTAAGCGACCATCGGTGGTTAAAATTGCCAATGGCTATATCACCGGTCGCGAAGTGGGCGCGCCCATCACGAATCTGGCACTACTCAAACTCAAGGCGGGGCAAGATATCTCCGCCGCTTACCTTAGCACCTGCGCTAATGGTAAAACCCTCAAATGCATCACCACCATTATCCGCAATCGCCAAGCACAGCCCATCGGTTTACTCTGTATCAACAGTGACATGGATGCGCCGCTGCAATCGGTGCTGCGCACTATGATGCCTGAGCCCTTATATCGCCATGAGGTAACCGGCGCGGTGGAAGTGTTTGCGCGCAATATTGATGAAGTGCTCCATAGCACAATCGCCAGTATTGCGCATGAAGTGCACGCCAATCATAAAATGGCGGCTTCACAAAAAAGTCGCGAAATCGTCAATCAACTCTATGAGTTAGGGATTTTTGAACTCAAAGACAGCCCACAGGTGGCTGCCGCCCATTTAGGCATCTCGGTGCATTCGATTTATCGCTATTTACGGGAAATTAAAGCGGCGGGGAATGATAACAAGCCCAGCTTAACCTAAGCTGCCACTGGCGCAGTAAATCGACCAAACAAGATCGCGGCGCCGAGATTGGCACAGCCCCAAAGGGGCGTTTAAAGAAAATCCGCCTCAAGACAGATGGTAGCAAATATCACGCTTGGCAGCGCATATCTGAACGGCGAAACATGCGCAAAAACAGATGCGCCAAAACATGCCGCGCCAGCCAAATATACGGGTCATCTCACCACTAAACGTGCAGTGCAGTGTAGATAAATGTGCAGCGCAGAGGGTAATGTTAAGCCTCTGACGCCGCCTCGTTCAGCGAAATAGAGTAATCGCTATGCCTGTCAATCGCTATTGCGCTTTATTCCTTTGGCCAACTTGCTCCAATCCCCAAACCAGTAGGATGGCAGCGACCATACAAACTACCGCTAAGGCTAATTGGGCAGGCTGGCCGGTGAGCTGCTCAAAATTCAGCGGCGATACGTTTTGTTCAAGTAACGGTACTTGTTCGCCATGGGAGTTAGTCCGCCAGCTTAGGGTTTCTTTCCAAGGCCAGATTTTGCCCAAGGTGCCTAACATCAATCCCGTTAAAAACACGATAGTGGCATCATGATATTTGCGCAGTAGCGCCGATAACAGGTGGCTAAAGCTTAATAACCCAAGGGCGGCCCCTAGCGCAAAACAGGCCAAAATATCCAACTCAATGTTTTTGGCAGCAGCGAGCACAACCGGGTATAACCCCAAGAGTAATAAGATAAAACTGCCAGAAATCCCCGGCAACACCATAGCGCAAATCGCAATCGCGCCGCCAAAGAAGATATTCAGGTAGCTGGCTTCAACCGCGACAGGATTAAGGACAGTGATGGCCCAAGCCACCAAGACCCCGAGGCCAAACAACCCCAAACGAGCCAAGGTAAAGCCACTGACCTGCTTAAGCATGTGCACCACAGAAATAATGATTAAGCCAAAAAAGAACGACCAAATGGGAATGGGGTGCGCCACCAGCAACCATGAAATCAACTTCGCAAAGGTAAAAATACTGGTGAGAATCCCGGCCAGCAGGCTCACTAAAAAGCCGCCATTAATATGGATAAAGGCGCCTTTAATCCCCTGTGTTTTAATCACGCCCCAAAGTGATGGGTTAATCCGTTTTACGCTATCGAGCAAAGTATCGAGAATTCCGGTAATAAACGCGATGGTTCCACCAGACACCCCGGGCACCACATCGGCAGCGCCCATGGCCATGCCTTTTAAATACGTCAGCAAGTATTTCACTCTGAGTCCTTGTTATTAAAATAAAATTTAAACATCTAGCCGCCAATGAGCCGCAATTATACGGTGTTAGCCCATAAAGCGCGAAATGAAGTTTCCCCCAAGGGGCAGACTAGCATTGACTGTTGCAGCAATGTTACACTCATCCGACCAGAACGAGAACAAACCGATTTCAACCCGCTTTAGCTTAAGGATCACCATGAGCCCGCTCCCTACAACGCCCACGTCAACGGCAAAGCCCAACAAGGTATTAGCCCTCTGGCATAAAACGCGCCGCTATCCCTTTGGTCAAAAAATCTTTTCCATTATGGTGTCGCGCATGGCGCCCTATTTTGCCAGTATCACTCCCCTGATCACCGAACTCAGCCCGAACCGATGCGCTTGCTTAATCAAAAAACGCCATCGGGTACATAACCATATTAATACTGTGCATGTGATAGCCATTTGCAATGGCCTCGAAATGGCCATGGGAGTCATGGCAGAAGCATCGATTCCATCCCACTTGCGCTGGCTACCTAAGGGAATGAGCTTGGACTACACCGCCAAGGCAGGCAGCGATATTTTATGTGTGGCAGAAGTCTTACCTGAGCAATGGGTAACAGGCGATATGCTTGTCCCAGTAACGGCTTACGATACCCAAGGAGTGGTCGTGGTCAAAGGCCACATTAAGCTGTGGATTTCAGAAAAGCCGAACAAACATCACGCGTAACCCATGGCTGATGAGCCAATCGAGCTTAAACAAGGGCCGCTGGCAATCGGGATTGCGGTTAAGCAAAGCAAGCGGTTAAGCAAGGGGCGCCGAAAAGTAATGGCGAGCTCTTACCTTTGCCCCTAAACTCTCGACTGACATGTTCGCGCTAGACTTTTGCGTTATACCTTTGCGCTAGACCTTCGCATGAGACATTTGCGCAAATGTCGCGCGAGCGTAACCTTGAGCTAAACCTTCAACTCAGCCTGACGACAGATAGGGTAAAATGTCATTGCAATCAACCACTAAGCGTGCAACACCCAAACGTGGTACTGCAACGCCAGCCGCAACAAAACGAGCTACTGCAAAGCAAACCCGCGCCAAGCGAGCAACGCGTGCGGCACAGTCACATGCCGCCTCTAACACCCCGCGGATACTGCTGCTATTTTCAGTGGTGTTTCTCGCGCTCACCGTGGGCGCTACACTTTGGCATATGCTGCCCCTGACGATCGCTTTAGGCTATCTTTGTCTTAGCCTTCTAACGTTTATAGCCTATGCCATTGATAAATCAGCCGCTAAACGGGGCAAATGGCGTACCCAAGAAAGCACATTACACATACTGGCATTGATGGGGGGCTGGCCGGGCGCGGTGATAGCACAGCAGCTGTTGAGGCACAAATCGGTTAAAACCTCGTTTAGAACCGTTTTTTATCTCACGCTGATCGCCAACCTACTGTTACTGGCCTATGGCTTACATTCGGGAGCGACAGCATTATTGATTTAACGTAACGCAGGGGAAATGGCACCGCGACATCTCTCTCTGCGTTTCGAGCAAGGCCATCAAGCCCAACCATCGAGCAGCAAAGCACTCATATCAAGTCCTCAAATAAAGCACTTAAATCTCGAATAAAGCACTTAAATAAAGTACTCAAATAACGTCATTAAGTTATGCTCTCCAATAACCCCGCCATGTCACGCTTAGGCGTCATGGCTAGCCTCCTAGGCGGAAAAACTGCTAACATGACGAAAATTCAATAAGGTAGTCTTTAATATGAAAATGTTACTTGCCGTTGTGGTCATCGCTGGGGTGATCTTTTACTTTTTTACATCTGCCAATAACCAAAAAGCCGCCCAAGAAAATATCCGTTTGGGCAACGCCTTTTTAGCCCAAAACAAAACTCAAGCAGGGGTAATGACCACCGCTTCAGGACTGCAATACCAAGTGCTGACCCAAGCCGGTGGCACAGTGCAGCCGAAGGCGAGCGATACCGTTACTGTGCATTATCACGGCACCTTGATTGATGGCACAGTGTTTGATAGCTCAGTTGAGCGAGGCGAGCCCATCGACTTTCCCCTTAACCGGGTGATCAAGGGCTGGACCGAAGGACTGCAATTGATGAGCGTAGGTGATAAATATCGATTTTTTATCCCAAGCGAGCTTGCCTATGGCAATCGCAGTGCTGGCAAAATTGGTGCGGGCTCAGTGTTAATTTTTGATGTTGAGTTGCTTAAGATCAATTAAGCCTGCGCGACCAACGCCTTGAGAGTCTGCATCAAGGTTCGCTTAACGGGCTCATTTGAACAATGGCTCCCTTCGCGCTGGAATGCTGCGGGGGAGCGATAGCCAAACTCTTTTATTCCGCTCTTTTATTAAGCTCTCTTATTAAGCTCTCTTATTAAGCTCTCTGATTAAGCAATCTCGCTGGCTATGTTGTTAAGTCATCCTGCCACGATGCGGATTCTGCGTCGCCCTCTCGCGCCAATATCGCCTTCAACCCCCGACAAACTAAGGTTTCCATATCATCGACTCGATTAATTTGCAGCGCACTTAAGGGAGCACTTAGCGCCATTTGCTTTAATCCATCAAGGCAACCTTTGTAATAGGGCGCGCTATTCATCATTCCACCCGCTAACCAAATGCGGTTAGGATTAAACAGGTTCACCGCCCACGCTAAGCCCATTCCCAGAGAAGTTCCCGCAAGGTATAAATCCGCGGCACTGGTGATATTGCGGCTACGTATCGATTCTCCGCTGGCCAATTGCTCTAAGGTAAACTCTCCGGCGTCGGTCATCACTCGGCATTGCCCAAGCTCACCGGCGACGCCCGTTGCGCCAGTAAACGTCTTGCCGTTAAAGGCTATCGACATCCCGATGCCAGTGCCGCACATCACTAATAGCTCACAGGCATACTTAGCATCGCTCATCGCCTGCATCCCCGCATCAATATCATTAATGATGAGCTTAAGTTGGCCTTGGGTGTTCAGGGTGGCCGCACTCAATCCATTCAGGCCGGGTAAGGATTTACAGGCCACCACTCGCTGGTGCTGCACTAAGCCAGGAACCGCTATCGCAACTTGATGATCCTTGAGTTGATAATCGCGCTCCAGTGCTGCGAGCTGCTTATTTAACTCGTCAATGTTAAAAATCTCACCGGTTGGGATTTTATATTGCTCTGTATGCCCCGAAAGGTGCAGTGTAAATAATGCTTTGCTGCCGCCCACATCGATTGTTATTGTTTGCATCGCCATTTCCCCTAGGACCACTTCCCCAACGACCATTTCCCCTACGAGCACTTTCCCTAAGAGCTAAGCACCGCTCTATTTAAGCCGCGCCATGTTAGCATAAACAGTCCAACCTCAGCGACCAAAACAAAGCTTAACCATTTAATTTATAAGATGTAAACCAGCGTTAACTGTAGCGTATTCATCAAGGGAAACGCCCCTCCTCCCCATGGGCTGGCTGCCGTTAGCCGCTTAGCTTGCCTCTCTACAGCGGCGATAAATCGGGCCGCCAAAGCTTGCCCCTAGCAGATTCTCGGCAGCGTTATCCCAGCATCTTGCCCTCACGCGATTCCGCCGCTGGCCGTTAGCTAGCACGGTTAAAAATTGCATACAAAATCCTTTATGCCATCCCCTTGCAACTTCGCCTCAGGGCTTGCGATAATCGCCGCCAGTTAATATTGACCTTTCCCATAATAACAACCGTTAGTTTAGGCACTGTGGCCTTATTCCCCCACCTAAACTGACCCATTGGAGTCCCTATGTCACAGCTTATCGCAATGCGCCTCGAGGCAATCCGTGGTGAGATGGCCAGCGCCAATTTAGATGCTTTTATTATTCCCCGTGCCGATGAGTATTTAGGTGAATATGTGCCCACACACAATGAGCGCTTACACTGGGCGACCAATTTCACCGGTTCAGCGGGTCTGGCAATTATATTAAAAGATAAGGCCGCAATATTCACCGATGGCCGTTATACCGTGCAGGTACGCCAACAAGTCGATGCCAGCCTTTTCGGCTACGAAAGCCTCACCGACACTCCGCAAATCGACTGGTTATGCGATGAACTCCCCCAAGGGGCTCGGATAGGATTTGACCCCAAACTGCACACACTCGCTTGGTATGAGAGCGCCAAAATGACCTTAGCCAAGGCGCAAATCGACCTCGTTGCCGTTGCACAAAACCCCATTGATAAGCACTGGCTGGACAGACCCACACCGGCCACTAAGCCTATCCGCTTATTTAGCAATGACAGCGCCGGTAAAACCAGCCAACAAAAACGCAGCGAGATCGGGGCGTTAGTCAAAAAAGCTGGCGCCGATGTCGCCTTAATCGCCGCATTGGACTCCTTTTGCTGGCTGCTTAATATTCGCGGCAACGATATCCCCCGTTTGCCAGTAGTGCTTGGCACCGCCCTGCTTTATGCCAATGGCGATATGACGCTGTTTACCGATCTGGCAAAATTGCCAAGCGGTATCGAAGCCCATGTGGGGGAAGGCGTGAGCTTTAACACCGAAGCATCATTGGCGGACACCCTTGCCAGCATGCAGGGACTCAAATTACTGGCCGATCCCCACAGCGCTAACGCATGGGCCCAAACCCTTGCCCGCGACGCCGGTGCCATATTAGTTGCCGCCATCGATCCGGTCGCGCTGCCTAAAGCTCAAAAAAATCCTGCCGAATTAGCCGGTATGCGCGCCTGTCACATTCGTGATGGTGTGGCGGTGAGCCGTTTCCTTGCCTGGTTAGATAACGAAGTGGCCGCACAGCGCCTGCACGATGAAGCCACCCTTGCCGATAAATTAGAAAGCTTTCGCTGCGAAGATCCCCGTTACCAAGAACCCAGTTTCGATACGATTTCCGCCACCGGCGCCAATGCTGCCATGTGTCATTACAATCACAACAACGGCACACCCGCCGTGATGACAATGGACAGCATCTACTTAGTGGATTCTGGCGCTCAATATCTGGATGGCACCACCGATGTCACCCGCACGATCGCGATTGGCAACGTGACCGATGAACACAAAAAGATGGTCACCCTTGTGCTTAAAGGCCATATCGCCCTTGATCAAGCGCGCTTCCCTAAGGGCACAACGGGGCAGCAATTAGATGCCTTCGCCCGTCAATATTTATGGCAGGAAGGCTTTGATTACGATCACGGTACCGGCCATGGCGTTGGCCATTTTTTAAGTGTGCATGAAGGCCCGCAGCGGATCGGTAAGAATGTCAACGCCATTGCGCTGATGCCAGGCATGGTACTGTCTAACGAGCCGGGCTATTACCGCGCTGGCGAGTTTGGTATCCGTCTTGAAAACCTGGTGGTCGTGCAGCCCTGTCAAGCCCTCCAAGGCGCGGAGCGTGAGATCTATGAGTTTGATGCCCTCACCTTAATCCCAATGGATACACGACTTATCGATAAGCAGCTGTTAACCACCGCAGAAATTGCTTGGCTTAATCGCTATCATGCCAAGGTGTTTGATACGCTGGCCCCTCTGATGTCCGAAGCAGAATTAGCTTGGTTAACCCAAGCCACTCGCCCGCTTTAACGCGGTGGATATTCCCCGGCTAACAGCATAAGTCACGCCCAAGCTCATCAAGCTTGGGCGTTTTTATTTAATACTGTAATTGACTCTTTTTTAGAATAAAAACAGGGTTAAATAAGCATTTTCAGCATGGTTAAATACGATATTTTGCAATAACTTAATAATATTTTGTCGCTAATCATCTGCTGCAAAAATCGGCAAATGCCCCCTCTCTTTGCTCACCGAAAAATGTTAACCTTGTCACAAAAAATCTACCCTGTTAGCCCTGCCGTGCAAGGTCTAGCCAGTCAGGATAGGTTTAAGCAGATTTGCGCCCACGAGGCGCCTTTCACTGTCATCATTTCGGCCCTAAATGGAACATTGCAAAAATGAGCCTGAGTCAACACCCAGAACGTCACCGCGCTAACCGCACCGCCCAAGAAATACGTTTAGCCCCTGAAGATGAACTCATCTCCACCACCGACACTCGCGGCATCATCACCTATGTCAACCGCCGCTTTATCGAAGTGTCCGGTTTTAGCAGCGCAGAGCTGCTCGGGCAACCCCACAATCTGGTGCGCCATAGCGATATGCCGAGTGCGGCATTTAAGGATATGTGGCAGAAACTTAAATCCGGCCAATCCTGGCGCGGCATCGTCAAAAACCGTTGTAAAAATGGTGATTTTTACTGGGTTGACGCGTTCGTCTCGCCCCTATTCGAACAGGGCAAGATCGTCGGTTACCAGTCAGTGCGCATTGCCCCTAAAGCAGAGTATGTCAGCCAAGCAAGTAAAATTTACCCCAGGCTTAAGCAAGACAAACCCATCGCCAAGCCATTGAGCCTTAAACAAAAGCGCATTCTCTCGGCGGCGCTCACCAGTTGCGGTCTGCTCGCCGCAGGCTATTACTGGGGATGGGGGATCCTGCTTGCAGGCGGCCTTATCATGGCCATCAACCTTGCCATCTTCTTTGATGAAGCCTTTCGTATTCCGGCAACCCTTATGGCGCTGCAGCAAAAATACGACTCCCTTAGCCGCTACATTTATTCTGGCGCCGACACCTCATCGATTCTGGATTTCCAACTGATCATGTTACAAGCCAAGATGAATGGCGTGCTGGGGCGCACGCAGGATCAAGCCAATCACTTGCTGGGGATTGCCGATCAGCTGGTGGTGGCCACCACGCAAACCAACGCGAGCCTAGATCAAGAAAAAAATCAACTTGAACAATTAGCTAGCGCAATGGAAGAAATGAGTTCCACCATTGCTGAAATTGCCCAAAATAGCCAACTCACCTCAAAAAGTATCAATAATGCCAATGAGCTGTGTCAAAGCAGCAGCGTCAATATGCAGAGTAACACTCAACAGGTGAGCACCTTAGCCAGTGCTGTCGCCAAGGCCGCCAATAACGCCCATCAATTGAAGCAAGAGGCTGAACGAGTGGCCAATGCCATGGGAGAAATTGATGCCATCGCCGAACAAACCAACCTATTAGCCCTCAATGCGGCCATTGAGGCCGCGCGCGCTGGAGAGCAGGGCCGCGGCTTTGCCGTGGTGGCCGATGAGGTACGGGCACTTTCGAGCCGAACCCAACTGTCGACCCATAGCATTTCCCACAGCGTTGATAAAATGTTTAGCATGCTCAATGACTGGGCAAAGGAGATGGAACAACATCGCCAGCATGCAGAACGCTGCGCGAACGATATCCAAACTGCAGCGAGCAATATCACCACTCTTCACCAAGAAGTGAATGATATCCATAGTTTTGCCCAGCAAAATGCCGTTGCCGCTGAGCAGCAGCGTCTAGTGGTCAATGAAATCGCCAGTAATATTCATGTGATAAGCCAAACCAGCAGCGAAAACCTCGCTGCGACCCGCCAAATTAGTCAAGCCGCCAGCCAGATTAAACACAGCGCCGAAAAGGCTCAGGGGCTAGGCCGAACCTTTGGATAACCTAAGGTGCTTGGCGAAAAGTTTGAACATTAGAGTGGAGATAAGGGAAGAGATAAGGCTTGGCAATCACGTTAAGCCGGGACGCGAGGCTATCGTATGAGACGATGGCCTCCCGCCTTTACTCTTGAGGGTAAGGGCGGCGGCTAAACGGGCAAAGCCCCCACTCGCGTGATAACCGATGGCAAACTGATGCGGCTTATTTAGCGCAACGACTTTAGTTAACGGTCTTCATTTAGGGCTTTTAGTGCAAGAGCTTTAGTTTAAGAGCTTTAGTTCAAGAGCTGTCATTTAAGGCTGTTAGCTCAGAGACAGCAGCAAACTAAAATTAACCAGTAGCTGCGGCTTATTTTGCTGCTCATCCGCGGCGGTTAAATAGCGCCGATGTTCATTGCGGCGGATGCAGTGAAATCCCTGTTTTTCAAAAAATGGCCGCGCCTGATAGGAGGCCTCAACGGTGAGTTTTTTGAGCCCACGCCGCTTGGCCTCTTCGAGCAAGGCAAGATACAACAAGGTTGCCACACCGGCACGGCCATAATCGGGATGCACAAATAAACAATCGATTTGCGCCACTTGGCCCTCAGAGCCCAAGGTCAAGGAAGGAGTTTGCAGGTTTATCGGTTTAAGATTGATAAAGCCCACCAGCTTATTATCCTCCTCAGCCACCCACGTCAGGGTATCGGCCAGTTTCGCCAACCAATAAGCTTCACTACGGGGCTCGCCGCGATGCTGCACCCATGCGAGGCGTTCGGTCAGTGAGTAATATTCCTGCGCGCCCTCCATGACACTGGCGTTAAAGACCGAAACAAGCTCAGTCACATCCTTTGAGGAGAATAAACGTATCTGCATTCGATTCGCTCCTGTACGCAATCGCAAGGCCGTAAACAATGATCAAATTAGGGTTTCATTCAATGGCAACATTTTGCGAAGATAAAAACTCGGCAAGATCTGCCCCAACTTTTGCTGGTAACTACGCTGTATCTGGGTAAATCCCATATCCATAAACAAGCCCCGCGATAAATAGGAGGCGTCCACCTGCAAGCTAGCATAACCTTGGGAGATTGCCCAATCTTCTAAATGCCGATAAGCCCGCTTGCCAAGCCCCTGCCGCTGCCAATCGGGGTGAATATATAAACTGTCAATCTCGCCGCGATGGGCAAAATCCGTTGCCATATTAATAAAGCCAACACATTGCTGGGGACCAAGAGCTTCCTTTACCAACAAAATCCAAGCCTGAGTGCGACCTAAACGCAATTGCCAATGTTTGGCTGAACGCGGTGCCGCAGACCACGCATTTAACAGTGCCTTGGGATAACGCTCATGCTGTATTTGCTGCACCGCTAAGTGAAACAGCTCACTCACTTGACGAGCGTATTTGGCTTCAAAAGGCACAATGTGGATAGCGTCATTCGGTAACAAGATTTATCCAATAGCAAGACATTTGCGCCCTATTCTGCCGGGTTTTACGGCCTATGGGTAGCACCAATCTCAATGAGGGATAACTCGCCTCAGCGCAGGATCCATAATAGTCCCGGCATGACATTGCCTTCAGACAGCACATCAATAGCGTTAAATGACGCTCAATAGGACTAAAAGACGATTGGGTGGGCGCAGCAGAAGCAAACAATTCGGCCCCGGATGAACCGAGGCCGAAGGGGACGAACAAGTGGTGAGGTTTTATCGATTATTTCTTTTCGATTTGTCCCACAAACAGCAACTTATCAAAAGTGCGATTTAAGGTTTTGCTGGTGAAATCATTCATCCACATTTGCTCAACCACCGCAACTTTATCACCTTTGCTCACTTCAACTTGAGGGCCAGCAGCCCAAAAGGTCGTGTCAGCTTCTTTAATTTGCACGTAAGTGTAACCACCGCCATTCATGGTATCAACGACCGTACCCTCGTGGGTCACGCCCTGTGCCCAAGCACTGGTCATCCCTAAGGCTAAGGTTGCTGCTGCCACTAACTTTACCAATTTTGCCATCATGCTTGCATTCCTTATGTTTTGCTAATATGCGTTATTAATACCATGCCAAAAAGAATAAATCGCTAATCTCTATCACGAAATACAACACCTATCGCAAAAGTAGGATTTTCTCCCTTTAGCGGGGAACTCATTCAAACTAGGGTGATATTTTCGCCTCGCCGCCCCATTGCAGCCACAGGCGATGGTGGCGCCAAGGTTATGTTAGCAAAGGCTTGAGCATACCCTCTAGGCCATTTAGCTTAATTTCATAGATGAGCGCCAATTGCTCACCAAGCCGCCCTTTGGGAAAGCCCTGCTGCTTCAGCCACACCAAATACGGCTCAGGCAAAGTGAGTAACTTTCTACCCCGATATTTACCAAAGGGCATGATTTGATTAACCGCCTCAATGAGGGTCTGTTGCTCCATCTGCATATCCTGCATATCCTGGCCGACATCCAAACGTTTATGTTACTTCAAAATCGACTCGTTTTCTGACATAAATC
>NZ_JBOFMC010000031.1:0-14580 GCF_051658185.1 Shewanella sp.
GCTTCTCTTTCGCTTGTGGCGTTTCGGCCAATTCTTCAGCGAAGTTGAAACGTTGGTGACAACGAGAACAGTTCGAAGGCATGCCACCACCGATACCGCCATCTAAGTGACCGCCTGCGCCGTGACACTCTTCACAGGTAATACCTTTAGAAATCGTGTGCTTTTGCAGCTCTTTCGGGTTACCTAAGGCAGCAAAGAATTCATCTTTAGTTTGGAAGTCAAACTTAAAGGTGTGACACATTTCGCAATAAGAACTCGCTGGTTGGAACAGGAATTCTTTCTCGTATTTCGCACCGTAAGAGCTCATACCCCATTGGTGTGAACCACTCAAACCAAAGTCTTCCATCTTCGTTGGGAAAGAAGGAATCACTTTATTGATTTTTTGAGCCATTTCAGGGGTTAACCACTCAGCCCAACCACGGGAGAATTGGTTACCACCAGCGACCATAGTCCCTGTACCGTCTTTTAATAGACCGTCTTTAACGTGGTAAGTACCACGAACCAGGTAGGCATCGATAAAACCGTATTTAGTCCGTGGCGTACCGACAGTGGCGTAAATCGCATCTGGCGTGATACCTGATGGCAGGATAGAAGTATCCTTAGTGCCATACATGGTTTTCTTCAGATCGTTATCGACTTCTGGGTGCTCACCTGGGAAGCGGATTGTCTTAGAGTGACGTGAACGTTTCCATTTCTCGTACTCAGGCGCGTGACACTCACCACACTTTTCTGGGCCAACAAACTTGTTAGGGAAATCCAGAATGGATTTTTCACCTAAACGATATTGCAGCGCCATTGGGCGAGTACCGTCGGTATATTTGCTGTAAGTGACCGCAGTACCGTCGTTAGGGTTAACTTCTTTGTTGTACTTACTATAAGCAGTACTGGTACCTTCTTTTAAATATTCTTCACCACGGTCACTGACTTTATAAGTCCCTTTTAAACGACCTGCTGCGTCATATTTAAAAACTGGGTGATTTTCAAAAAGAAAATCAAACAATTCTTGTTCCGCAACAATATAATCCTGCAGCGTCATCACGCCACGGGTTTCTAATGTGGTATCTGGGTTGGCTAAAATACCTTGGGTATAAGAAGATTGTTGCTTATTCCCATATCCTGGTACTACTTTACCATCCGATTTAGCATCGGCAGCAATTACACTAGCGCTTACGGCAGAACCTAAACCAAGCAGCACACTTAAGGCTACTTTGGATTTCCATCGCTTCATCACTCACTCCTAATTATCATTAGTTTTATATTTTCCACTGAACCTAACTGTTCACTGAACGACACAAACAATTGACCAGTGGCGCCATAATGGAACAGACAAACCACGAAAAATTAGAGCTAGTGCACATTAAATTTTGATTCAGATATCAACAGGACTAAAAAGCTACTTAAAGCATTAAATACAATCACTTAACAAAGGTGATGACACGCTATTTTAGATGTTAAATGCGCCATTTTAGATCTAAATAGTTCTAAAAATGGCTTTTAGCTTTCAAAAATGCACACCTGCACAACTCCACGCGTTAATAACGAAACAGATCACATTATTCGCTGGGCAACTCGACTACCCTCAGCATCAGCTATAGGTTGGCACTCGTTAAGGTCAGTGGCACATTCGCTACCCATACTGAGTTTGGGTTAATGACCTCGGCGCGAAAATAGGTTAATTAGCTCACTTAGCCAACTCATCTTGCTAACCGAGTTAATCTAATGATGCGCCTCACCTTAGGGTGAGAACCATGGTGACAACATTCATCCATGAAAATACCTCGCGCTAGATTAATATTCAGCGCTAATGCTTATTTTCATCATTAATGCTCATGCGGTGAGTATTATTCGAAGGACTAATCAATGACGACAATGCTTCCAGAAATAGGTCATATACTGCTCATTATCAGTACGGTGTTTGCACTATTTTCTGCGACTCTACCTATGGTGGGGATAATACGCAATCAGGCTTATTTGATTGGCTTAAGCCCTATATTATTTCGTATGGTATTTTTTGCCGTATTAACGTCGCTCGCTTGTTTAGTTTATTGTTTTATTACTGATGACTTCTCCGTCGCCTATGTGGCCAACCATTCTAATACCCAATTGGCCCTCGGCTTTAAATTTGCCGCGGTGTGGGGCAGTCATGAAGGGTCAATGTTATTTTGGGTATTTGCGATTGCATTGTGGGGCGCATTCATTAGCTACCGCATCCACTTAACGGATTGCAGCAAGGATAAAGACAGCCAGCAATACCAAGATACCCTGTATTTTGCACGGGTACTGGCCATTTTATCTTTAGTGATATTGGGCTTTAACCTGTTTTTGCTGTTTACCTCCAATCCTTTTGCCCGGTTGCTCCCTAATATCCCTATTGAAGGGCGGGACCTTAACCCAATTTTGCAGGACATCGGCCTCATCCTGCACCCTCCGCTATTATTCTTGGGCTATGTCGGGCTCACGGTTTGCTTTGCCGCCGCCTTAGCCTCCTTACTGGGAGGGGATTTTAATCGTCGTCAGGTGCAGTATTTGCAACCTTGGGTATTACTCGCGTGGATTTTCCTGACCGGTGGTAACGCCTTTGGCTCGTGGTGGGCCTATAACGAGTTGGGCTGGGGCGGTTGGTGGTTTTGGGACCCGGTCGAAAACGCCTCCTTTATTCCTTGGCTTGTGGCGACCGCGTTGGTGCACTCCATCGTCCTGACCAAGCGCACGCAAGGGTTTAACATCACCACCCTATTGCTCTGTTTACTAGCGTTTTCTTTAAGCTTATTGGGCAGTTTTTTAGTGCGCTCAGGCATAGTGCAATCGGTGCACGCCTTTGCAGCGGACCCCACCCGCGGGATGTCGATTCTCTGTTTGCTGGTGCTGTTTGTCGGTGCGGCGCTGCTGATCTTTGCCCTCAAGGCCAACTTATTTAAGCGCGACCTCCATTTTAGCCTCTACAGCAAAGAAACCTTGTTACTGCTGGGCATAGTGATTTTAGTGGTGGCGGCATTTTCAGTATTGCTTGGCACCTTTTATCCACTGATTTATGAATTGCTCAATCTGGGCACCCTCTCGGTAGGCGCGCCCTATTTCAACGCCATTTTTGTGCCGCTGACCTTCTTAATTGCGCTATTGATGGGAATCGCCCCTCTAGTGCAATGGCAAAAAGCCTCCAAGGCGCAAGCCGTTCCGCTGTTACTGCTCGGCCTTGGCGTATTAGCCATCGCCTTTTGGGTAAGCCTGCAGGCGGCGTCCGGCAGCAACTTATTCTTACTGCTCGGCACCGCAGCGGCATTATGGGTTATCGTGTGCCTGCTACTAACACTGTTTGTTGGCCTTCGCGTGGGTAAACGCGCCAGTGCAACCCAAACGCTAACTCACACAGTAACACAAGGCTCACCCCAGCCACAGGCCGCAACCCAACCGCAAGCCTTAATGCAACCACAGGTAACCTCGTGCAGCAAACAGCACACCTCAAAGCAACGCTTGATCGGCATGATGCTCGCGCACCTTGGGGTTGCTATCAGCATTATCGGCGCCAGTGCCGTATCGTTTTTTGAACAAGAAGCGCTGCTAAGGATGGGGCCGGGCCAAGGTAAACCGCTAGCGGGTTATATTTTTGTGTATGAAACCACCGAAAATGTCGACAGCAACAGCTTTACCGCTATTCAGGCCAATATCAGTATCCGCGATGGCGCGAATGATGAAATCATCCTAGGTTATGTCAAACCTCAGCGACAAACCTTTAAAAGCAACGCGATGGAAATGTCCCATGCGGGCATCGATCATGGCCTATGGCGGGATATTTATGTCTCCATGGGAGTGCCGTTAAGCGACAGCGAATACCTGATCCGCATTACCTACAAACCGCTGGCGAGTTGGATTTGGCTCGGTGCCCTATTGATGATGCTTGGCGGTGCAATTGCCGCCTGGCCCGCACGGCGTCCGTGCGCGCAAACTCATCACGCACAAACTCAAGCGCCATCCATGCGGCCATCACAGACTCAACCTACGGAGAGGCTTGCCTAATGTATCCTTTATTTCGCTCCCCCTATTTGAGCCTGTTCGTGTGGATTCTGTCGGTATCCATCTGCTGTGCTGGCACCGCCTTTATCGCGACGGCAGCAGAGCAACCACAAGCAGCCCTTTCCCACCAGCAACAGGCGATTGAGATAAGCAAAGTGCTACGCTGCCCGATGGCCACAAATCAAAGCCTATTTGAGTCCCAAGCACCCATCGCCCATGAACTCAAGGCTCAGATTTTTACCATGTTAGATCAAGGCTATAGTCGAAATGACATCCTCGATTTTATGGTGGAACGCTACGGTGAAAAAATCCGTTACCAGCCCGAATTTAAGGCAGCAACCCTCGCCCTGTGGCTGGGGCCAGTGCTGTTATTAGTGCTTGGCGTGGGACTGTGTTTAGCGCTGATCTCACGCAAACCCAAATCAACTTCTTAAACATGTAGGATTAGTGATGAAAGTATCATATCTCCCTTTGCTGTTATGTAGCTGCCTGTGTTTCTTTACCCAAAGCAGCCACGGCCACGCCCTCAACAACAAGCTCTACAGTACTGGCGAACCCATTAAAAAACCCCGAGAGCTTACCGGTTTTGTCGAAATGCAATATGCCCGCGGCATCCCCGAAGTTCCCTTTATGGATGAAGCAGGCCAAAGCCAAACCTTAACCCAACACCAAGGCAAGCTTACCCTCGTCAATCTGTGGGCAACCTGGTGCGCCCCCTGCCTTAGGGAAATTCCCGAGCTGCAAAAGTTACAGCAGCAATACCAAGGCAAAAACCTCAGCATAGTGCCCATTTCCATCGATGAAGAAACTCAGGATGTGCGCCCATTTCTCAACAAACACGGCTTCAATAATTACAGCACTTGGCTTGACCCTCACAAAAATGTTGAGCGCATCCTGCCAACGACTGTGGTGCCGGCAAGTTATTTCTTTGATGCTAAGGGGAATTTAGTCGGCTTTATTCGCGGTTATCTCGATTGGGGGGATAAAGATGTTGCCCTCTACTTAGATCAACTGATCGCCAAATACGGCCAAGTCACCCCGTAGCTTTTCAAGTCACACAATAATCTCCCTGCGGTTTACCTCAAGTTTACCGAAACCCGCTGCACCCGATTTGGCAGCGGGTATTTTTTTGGCAGTGACTTTCCTTGCTGGCTTGATATGCTGCAGAGTAATTATTTACCATTGCTTGCCAACAGCACCTCAAGGCACATCCCATGCAACTGACCCGTTTAACCCAACCCCTTTATCAGCAGCTATACCGCGATATTAGCGAGTTTCGCTACACCTTTGATCTGCCGGTCAATGATATTGACTCCTTAGATGATAAAGCCGATACCTTACATACCTCGCTGATCATCGAAGAGCTCACTGAACTTGCCGAGGCGACTAACCTAGTTGAACGAGCGGATGCCATTATCGATTCGGTGTATGTGTTAATGGGACGATTAGTCCATTTAGGCGCCGGGCAGGTAACCGACCGGCTAGAAATCAGCTATCTTATCGATTTACTGCTCTGCATCGCTCACCAAAGTCGCATCGACTTTATGAGTTGTTGGGACGAAGTCCATGCCAGTAATATGAGTAAAGTGTGCCATAACGAGCAAGAGCTGGCGGACACCATCGCCTTTTATGCCACGCAAGGTGTGGACATTGTAGGCAGCAAGAAGGGCGATTTCATCATAGCGAAATGCGCTAAAGATGTTGAAATGGAAGGCAAAGTGGTGCGCCAAGGCAAAGTGCTAAAATCCGTATATTATCGCCCCGCCGACTTGGCGCAGCGACTGAATAGGTAACGATCTCAAGCTCGTGCTGGCACTCGTAGTGAAACGACAGGGGAGGATATCAATATGCATCCAGCAAAGGTGATGCGCGCAGAGGTGCGACAACTGACCGACCTTCCCAATATAGGTAAAGCCTGCGCCGCCGATTTACGCCTGCTGGGGATAACCGACCCGGAGCAACTGCTGGGCAGAAATCCCTACGAAATGTACAACACGCTTAACCAGTTGACGGGAATAACACACGACCCTTGCATGCTCGATGTGTTTATCTCCATCACTCGCTTTATGGCAGGGGATGAGGCGCGGCCTTGGTGGCACTATACCAGTGAGCGCAAGCACACACTAACAACGCTGGCTCAATCGCAAGACTAAAAATCAGCCTAAGGCTCAAGCTCATCGGCTTCATTAGGCTCTTCCCTCAGCCATTCGCGCCAAATCGCCACCAACAGGGCCATTAACACCGGGCCGACAAACAATCCGACAAACCCCATGGTTTTCACCCCGCCAATTAACCCAAAAAAAGTGGGTAAAAACGGCAATTTAATCGGTCCGCCGACCAGATTGGGCCGAAGGGTTTTATCCACAATAAACAGTTCAATGCTGCCCCAGAGGAATAATCCAATGCCCGCCGTCATATCACCGGTGCCCACCAGATAAAGGGAAATCAGGGTAAACATCGTTGGCGCGCCGCCGGGGATCAATGCCATGAATGCGGTTAAGACCCCAAAAGCAACGGCAGAGGGTACGCCAGCTATCCAATACGCCGTCCCAAGCACTATGCCCTCACCGATGGCGATAAGCGTCATCCCTATCACTGTGGAGCTGACCGTTGCAGGCACCACGCGCGAAAAAGTATGCCAACGGGCCGGTAAAATCCGCTCCCCCACAATATCGACCTGCTTAGCGACCTGCTCACCATCTTTGTATAAGAAAAATAAGGTGATCAGCATAAAGAGTAAGGTTAATAATAGTCCCAAGGTATTCCAGCCCAGCTGCAACACCCAGCGCGAAATCCCACTCAAATTTTGGCCGCTGATCGCACTGACAATTTTACCAAGCTCATGGGGCTCGCCGATAAATTGCTGCCATTGCAGGGTTAACCATTCACCGATTAAAGGCAGATCCTTGATCCATTGGGGCACCGCCGCGCCATATTGGTTAGCATACACTAACCAATCAACCCAAATTTTAATTTCTTGAAAAGCATAGGAAAAAACAAGTACTAGCGGAGTGATTAACCCCAGTACGATAAAGAGCAGCGCGATACTCGCCGCCAGAGGCGAGTGGCCACCGCATTTGGCCAACAAGCGGCGATAGAGTGGCCAACTCGAAAAGCACACAATCAAGGCGGCTAAGGCGGGCACGAGAAAGTCGATAAAAAAGAATACGCCAGCACACAGTAATAAAATCAACAGGGTACGGCCAACCGCAGCATTAGTGAAAATCGGTGCCATCGTCAAACTGCTCCTCAACTGTCAGGTGATAAATAAGAGTGTAAGGCCTAACAAACTAAAGGTATCCAATCATCGCAGTGCAGACTAACTTAGATAAGCCAATAAATCATCTATTTAGAACACATTTGTGCAATACCGCATCGTTCTGACACGATTAACCATCGGCAACGATTCGGCGCTAACCATGCAGCTTTAAAAACTGCGAGCCTGAATGCAATCAAAATGTAAACGCTTTTGTTTAAAAAACGCGCTAACTAACACAAGTTTCGCAATCATAACCTATTGTTAAAATCCGCAAAAATATCCCGTGACATAGCCCGCACAAACAGGCTGAGCAACTAGGTAAAGTCACATGAAACGACTATGATGCGCCTCTTTTTTTGGGGGGTAAAAAATGTCCACATCAAACCTATTTTCACCAGTAAAAATGGCACAACTGTTCATCGCTGCCATTCTGATGGTTAGCACCACCGTCGCACATGCCAAAAAGGATGATGACGAAGAAATCACACTCGGGCGCACCATCCTCCTGGGGATCGGCGAACAAGCAGCCACCATCCCGTTAGTGATTTGCAGACAAGCCAAAGAAATTAGCATCAAAGCCGAGCGTGATGTGTATATCGATCGCGTGGTCGTCACCTATGGTGATGATAAAACTCGTACGGTAAACTTCGACGCTGATATCGCCAAAGATAAAAACAGCAGATGGAAGTCATTAGGTGCCCGTCGCTGTGTGAAGAAAATTGAAGTCTATGGCAATTCCGACCGCAGCAAAGCGGGCATAAAAGTGATTGGCCGTAAATAAGCTATTACTTTAAAAATTTGATATCCATCAGGAGCTTAAATTGAAAAACTTACGTTTATTCACGCTGATCACTTTAATGACTTTAGGGTTAAGCGGCTGTATCACCTTTCCCACGGCTGAATCTCGCCATGTAAAAGTCATTTGGAATAACCCTGCAGCCATCAATACTTGTGTCCATAAAGGCACCATTTTTGGCTCAGAAGGGCATTTTTATGATTACTGGCTCCACAGTGACCAAGATATGGTGTGGGGAACATTGAATGAATTGCGCATCAAAGCACATAAATTGAATGCCGACACAGTTTATCTATATGAAAACTTTGGCTTTTTAAGCTCTGTCACCATGATGGGTAATGCCTACGACTGCTCACAGATGACGCCGATGGACAACCAAGTGGTAGCCCCTGCTGAGCCAGAAGCAGCAGCTAAGTCCAGTGACGTCAGCGAAGCGCCAGCGCAATAATTGCCTGCTCAGTCATTCTACTTAAGCCGCTAAAACACTTAAGCTGCTAAACACTTAAGCTGCTAAACACTTCAGTCGCTTAAGCTAAAGCCCGCCACTGTGCGGGCTTTTTATTGGCGCAATCACACCAGATAATCGGCACCAAGGCCAATAAACAGCGCCAGTCCTGCCCAATTGTTATTTAAAAATGCCTTAAAACACGGGGCGCGTTCACGGCCAAAGATCAGCATTTGTTGATAGGTGCTAAAGCCGACAAAGGTCAAAATCCCTAAGCCATACAATAGGCCACGATCGGCGCTCCAGCCGGCGGCAATAAAACACAATAATGCCGCAATTTGGAATAAGCCGATGATTTGGCGATCATATTCGCCAAACAAAATTGCAGTGGATTTAATCCCCACCTTAAGATCATCATCCCTATCCACCATGGCATACATAGTGTCATAGGCGACAGTCCAACACCAATTGGCGGCAAATAACCACCACGCCGCCATCGGCACTTCGCCCGTTTGCGCGGCATAGGCCATCGGAATCGACCAACTCCACACCACCCCTAAAAACATTTGCGGCATGTTGGTAATGCGTTTGGTAAAGGGATAAATGATAGTGAGGATGATGCCCACTACCGACAACTTAACCACTAATTCATTGAGCAATAAGACTAAACTAAAGGCCACTAAGGCTAAGATAACAAACAGCAGCAAGGCTTCTTTGGTGCTAATTTCGCCACTGGCGAGAGGACGGGACTGAGTGCGCTCAACATGGGCATCCAGATTACGATCGGCATAGTCGTTAATAATGCAGCCGCAAGCACGCATCACCACCACGCCGATAACAAAGATAATCAGCACCTTGAGATCAGGCATCCCGCCCGCCGCTAACATCAGCGCCATTAAACATGGCCACAGGAGTAATAAGGTACCGATGGGACGATCGAGTCGAGTGAGGCGGGAATACACATCCCACTTCTGCTTAAAATTCATAAACTAGGTACTCCCAATTTTTTCTTTTTAGGTCTTTCTTTTGCCTAGTATTGGCATCATATACCCAAGCTCTCCTCGATGCGAGTTTCAATCCTGTAAAACTCGCCAAGTTAAAATAACAATTACGCCAAGAGGTTATCAAAGCGCCTCGAGACGGGCATAGGCGACCACCAGCCACTTACTCCCAAAATCATTAAAATTCACCTGCACTCTCGCCTGAGCGCCACTGCCTTCAAAGTTAGTGACTTTGCCCTCACCAAATTTGGGATGATTCACCCGTTGCCCGACGTGAAAACCGGTATCATTGGCGGCGGCAGGCTTTGATTGCGCAAAACGCGAATTGGCCATGGGGCTCGACACTTGCGCCTTTAGGCGGATTTCATCCACATATTGCGGCGGGATCTCCTTAATAAAGCGCGAGGGACGCGCATAATCTTCGCGCCCATAAATCCGCCGCGATTCGGCATAGGTAAGATAGAGTTTTTCCATGGCGCGGGTCATGCCCACGTAACACAGACGGCGCTCTTCATCGAGCCTATCCCCCTCTTCTAGCGCCATTTTGCTCGGGAAAATCCCCTCTTCTACCCCGGCCATAAACACCACGGTAAATTCCAGCCCCTTGGCAGAATGCAGGGTCATCAGCTGCACTGCATCGGTAAAGGCGTCGGCTTGGCCTTCGCCCGCCTCCAGCGCCGCGTGGGATAAAAAGGCGTTAAGCTCGCCCATATCCTCAAGCTCCTCGGGCAGTTCGAAAGTCCGCGCCGCGGTAACGAGTTCTTCTAAGTTTTCAATCCGCGCCTGCGCCTTTTCGCCTTTTTCGGCCTCATACATCACTTTAAGACCCGAGGCTTGGATGACGGTATCGGCCATGCGATACAACGCCATATCCTGCGTGTCTTCCTGCAGGGTGACGATTAAATCCATAAATCCTTGCACCGCATTAGCCGCGCGGCCCGCCAGCACTTTTTCATCTAACAAGCGTAAACACGCCTGCCACAAGGTTAATTCCTGCTGGCGCGCCGTGGTGCGTAAAATATCTAAGGTGCGATCGCCAATGCCCCGGGGCGGCGTGTTGACCACCCGCTCAAAGGCGGCATCATCATTTTTATTGCTGATAAGCCGCAGATACCCCATGGCATCTTTAATCTCTTGGCGCTCAAAAAAGCGCAGACCGCCGTAGATGCGATAAGGTAAGCCCTTATGCAACAACGCCTCTTCAAGCACCCGCGACTGCGCGTTAGAGCGGTATAAAATCGCGCAATCGCACAAATTGCCGCCCTTCTCATGCCAATCGTTAATCCGGCCGACAATAAAGCGCGCCTCATCCATTTCGTTAAAGGCGCAGTAAAGGGAGATCGGCTCGCCGTCGGCCTCATCGGTCCACAATTCTTTACCCATACGTTCGGGGTTATTGGCGATTAAGGCGTTAGATGCCTTAAGAATATTGCCCTTGGAGCGATAATTTTGCTCTAGGCGAATGGTGGTGGCCGTCGGGAAATCCTGTAAAAAACGTTGCAGGTTTTCGACCTGAGCGCCGCGCCAACCGTAAATGGATTGGTCGTCGTCACCCACGATCATCACATTGGCGCTCTGGCCCGCAAGCACTCTAATCCACGCATATTGAATGGCGTTAGTATCTTGGAACTCGTCCACCAGAATATGCTTAAAGCGTTCTTGATAATGCGCCAGCAAATGCGGCTTATTCAGCCACAATTCGTGGGCGCGCAGCAGGATTTCGGCAAAGTCGACTAAACCTGCCCGATCGCAGGACTCTTGATACACCTGATAGATTTTTAACAGATTTTGCTCAATCGGAAAGCCGCCTGCATCGATATGCTTAGGCCGTAATCCTTGGTCTTTTTTACCATTGATATACGCCTGCGCCTGACGCGGAGGATATTGTTTTTCATCTAAATTAAGGCTTTTAAGGATGCGTTTAAGCAAACGCAGCTGATCGTCCGAATCGAGGATTTGAAAGCTTTGCGGTAGGCCTGCATCTTGGAAGTGAGTGCGCAATAACCGGTGGGCCAAGCCGTGGAAGGTGCCAATCCACATCCGCCCCATGTTCGCGCCAGCCACTTTCTCAACGCGCTCGCGCATCTCCGCCGCCGCTTTATTGGTAAAAGTGACCGCTAAAATTGAGTATGGACTCTGCTGTTCAACCTGCATTAACCACGCAATACGGTGGGTTAATACCCGCGTTTTACCACTGCCCGCGCCCGCAAGCACTAACATGCTAGATTGCGGTGCCGCGACAGCCTCGCGTTGCTTGTCATTTAGGCCGTCAAGTAAAGAAGATACGTCCATTCTCGCCTCCAAAAAAATCGAGGCAGCAGTATAGCAGAAGAACACCCGCCTGCGCGCCTGATCCATAAGACAAGCGGCATAAGACGAGAGCCATAATGAGAGTGATATGTTGCCGCACCTTGGTTTGCTCTTGTGTAGTAATGGCTACATTGATTAAGCACCGTCATTCCCGCAATGCTTGTGAGCGGGAATCCAGCTTTTATTTGTTTTGGGTTGGAATTAAACAAAGACACTGCGGTATTAATTACTCATAGAAAGGGGGTTCATCATTCTGTTTCAACGATTAAGCACTGTCATTTCAGTGACACGCAGCAAGCACATCCCTGTGTGCTCGACCGTGACATCCCTGTCACGGACGGTCACTTCCATAACAGTGCTTAATCTGCCAACCCCTACAGTCATCTGGAAGCCTTCTGACGAGCAGGCACTCTGTAAATTTAACAATGGGTGACTCAGTAATCTATTTCTCTGTTGTACTAAATAATTTTCGCCAAGTGATATTAAATATATTTTTAAAATAATCAATATAATACCAAAAAGCCGTCTTTATTAACAATGACATACCTAGTAATTCAATAAATATAAAAAACTCAAAAAGGATAGCGAACCAAACAGGACCAGAAAAAATGAGCAATAAGAAAAATATTTTATTTTTCATCATCTTTTACCATAAAAAATGAAATTGCCGATTCAGATATCATAACAACTGCAAATATTACAAGGTAATTATTTTGAATAGTGTAAAATGTATAATAGGCCCAGATTATGCTAATAACAGAAAGAACGTAAGACATATAAACATTTTTTACCAACATAAAGACTTTAACAGCTAAGATTATCGACAAAACTAATGACACAAAATCAATTTCAGCCATTTTAAAATTAACAATGTATTTTAGCTCAGGAATTTCAAAACCATTTAAAACTGGCATACAAATTACCATCATTAAAATGATAAAGAGTGGCTTTAGAAAAAACACTAGTAAAATATCAAATTTACTCAGTGTTTTAAAATAGTTGTTTGGGTCATTGCTTTTTTTGAGAGCTAACTGGATATTGTTACAAGTTTTGAAATAGCTACCAAGCACCAACCTTGATGATACAATGATTAAAATTACAAGTAAAACTCCATTTAACATCGAATGCATCCCTAATCAACAAATTATTAAATTTTCAATTTCAATCACTTCTTTATTTTTATTGCCAATCAAATTTGGTAATACTTTCAATGTGTGATAATTATAATAAACCCTGCCTAACACGTTTAAATTTTTACTACTAAAATGATATTACCCAAGGCCAATATTATTTATTAATTTAAATACATATTTACTTTATGGTTATTACGAATGAACATCTTTTTAATTTCTGCATTCAAAGATTTCACCTATTTTTAGATTCAGATACTTATAACATAAGCTTTCGTTATATAAGAATGTATCTGCTTAAAATTGGCCAAATCATCAGGTTGTTTAATTTTCACCCACCGACACAAGGTAAACAAAAAGCATTGCGCTCGCAACAAATACTTAACTAAATTTAACAAGCACCCACTGTCAGATTTTCGGAGGGTGAAAGGTGAAACAGGACATCCACAACGCTTTAATGCGTAAAGTGACCCACAGACAACGCAATAATCAAAGATATACGCCATCCCCTCGGAGTTGCCGCAGGGCGAGTAGACAAATTGCGTGAGTCTCGCCATGGATGGCGAGCTCGCTTTCGCAGGTACAGGGGCGAATGAAAATCGGTGATTTTCGCGCTTATGAGCGAGAGGCAGGGATCGCCGAACAGGAGGGGTTTTCAACTCCGTTAGGGGCGGCAAGGGAGATCCAAGAGGGAATTGCTGTTGATCCCCTTTTGGTCGACTCTTGATTAAAAAACAGGGGGATGAAGCCCCGCGACTTTGACTTTGCTTTTAAAAGCAATCAAACCAAGTAACAACTCGAACTTGCTGACAAAGCCTTAAAACTTGGCACTCATCACAACGCCGTTGAAATGAAGACAATCTTTGACTCTTTGCTGCTGAACCGCGCTGAGCGTGTCGATATCATGGAAGGCAAACGCGGAGTGTTCATGGCTTAAACAAATCGCCGTATCAGGCGCGGGGCGCACTAACTCGCAGCGAAAGATAAAGGCTTGCGACTGATAAGCACTGTGATAATACACGCCGCTGAGGTACTCAATCGCGACGGCAAGACCAAGCTCCTCTTGGCATTCCCGCAGCAAGGCCTCATGGATAGTTTCGCCCGGCTCCAGTGCGCCGCCGGGCAATCCCCAAGCACCATCACCGTAATTCGCTTTGAGCAGCAGCACTTGACCTAAGTCATTGGTGATCACCGCGTGGCTACTCAGCCGAAACCTATCGTCAAATGCCATCTATCTATCCTAAGTTAACGCTACTACGGGCTCTGTCTTTGCCATTAACTATTTACCATAAACTATTTGCCATTAAAGGTATTGCAACTGGCAGGCTTGCCGGAGGTAAAACCGATATTAAACCATTTCACTCTATCTGCAGAGCTACCATGGGTAAAGGCCTCAGGTTGCACCGCGCGCCCTGCCATTTGCTGCAGCCTATCATCCCCCACGGCGCTCGCGGCGGCAATGCCCTCTTCCACATCACCGGGGTCGAGCAAATTGAGTTGTCTATCGACATAATGCCCCCACACGCCAGCATAACAATCGGCTTGCAATTCAAGGGCGACACTCAGTTGATTAGCCTGCGCCTTGCCAGCGGCTTGCTGGGCCTGACGCACTTTAGTGCTGGTGCCCA
>NZ_JBOFMC010000032.1:0-2224 GCF_051658185.1 Shewanella sp.
GAGTGATGCCATAGCACCTAAGCTGCTTGGCAAAAACGCGCTATCGCATCGGCATTTCAATACCGTAACTTATCGCCGTAAATTTACTTTAAGAGAGCATTATGAAGTTGAAATGGATAGGGTTATTTTTAGGATGTGCGCTGTTGCCCCAAGCCAATGGAACAGAAGTGCCTGCTTCCGATGCAACTCCACAGCCAACCTCCGCGCCGGTCACCATTACCTATGATGATCCAAAGGATCCGTTTGAAAGCTTTAACCGCACCATGTGGGATTTTAACTATCTGTATTTAGATAGATATCTTTATCGCCCGATCGCGCACGGTTATAACGATTACCTCCCAAGACCGGTAAAAACGGGCATCAATAATGTGTTAGAAAACCTCGAAGAACCCAGTAGCCTAGTGAACAACACGCTGCAGGGCAAATGGCGATGGGCCGCCAATGCTGGCGGGCGTTTTACAGTCAATACCACCATTGGCCTGCTCGGTATCATCGATGTCGCCGATATGATGGGGATGCCCCGCAAACAAGACGAATTTAGTGAGGTGTTAGGCTATTACGGCGTTCCAAATGGCCCCTATTTTATGGCCCCGTTTGCAGGGCCCTATGTGGTGCGCGAACTCGCCTCGGATTGGGTTGATGGTCTATACTTCCCCCTGTCTGAGTTAACCATGTGGCAAACAGTGATCAAATGGGGCGTCAAAAGTCTGCATTCGAGGGCCGCGGCAATTGATCAAGAAAGACTCGTGGATAATGCGCTTGATCCCTATGCCTTTGTGAAGGACGCGTATTTACAACACGTTGACTATAAAGTTTACGATGGTGATGTTCCGCAAAAACAAGATGATGAGTTGCTCGAACAATACATGCAGGAGCTTGAGTAAACCTATGCACTGTACTTGGTTGCCAAGGGCTTAATGGCAACACAGTTTTTATCGTATCGTATGATGCTTCCGATGTACTGATTGAGATGTCGCTTACTCGATGAATTTATTCTGGAATTTTTATGGCGTTAAATGATGTTTCAGTACTTTTGGTCGAGGATGACCCTGTTTTTCGGCAAATTGTCGCTACGTTTTTAATAGCGCGCGGGGCCGCTGTTGTCCAAGCCTGTGACGGTGAGCAAGGCTTAGGGTTATTTAAGCAGCAACGATTTGATATTGTGCTAGCCGATTTGAGCATGCCTAAGCTCGGTGGCCTCGAGATGCTTAAACAAATGACGGCACTTGAGCCACTGATCCCCGCGATTGTGATATCGGGTAATAATGTGATGGCCGATGTGGTGGAGGCGCTGCGTATTGGCGCTTGTGATTACTTAGTGAAGCCCGTGCCAGACTTATTTATTATTGAGCAATCCATTAAACAAGGTTTACAAGCAAGCCACCAGGGTGAGCCTAGCATCGATGAAATGGATGCCTTATCCCACCAAGAACTCGATGCAAATCTTGCTCTGCTAGAGCAAAGTGTGGAAGCTGCCAAGCAAGTGCAGCAGCAATTATTTCCTGCCTCTCATATTCGTTATCCCGCAGTAAAAGTCGATTACAGCCTATTTAAAAATAGTGATATCAGCAGCTATTTTATTGACTCGACGCAGGTGGGGGATAATCACTTTATTATGTATATGGCCCACCTTCACCCTGAAAATAATCGGGCTGCATTTGGGTGTGTGTTATTACGCAGCTTTTTCAATCAAAAACTGAAAAGTTATCGAACGGGGCAGAGTAGTACCCTTCTTGAGCCATTCCACATGCTGAGCTATTTGAATGAACGCTTAGTAAAGTCAGGGCTCGATATCACCGTCGATATTATTTACCTTGTCATTGACCTGACCAAGTACCGAGCAGCGATTGCCCAATCGGGTAAGGGATTGCGGTGCTATTTACGTAATAGTGAAGGATTAAGTCCATTAGCCCTTGCGGACAGTGTGTCATTAGGTGCGCGAACTTGGGATAAGCCTGTCACCCAGTTCCGTACGATTTTACCCCATGAGCGCCTCTGCATCGCGACTCAAACTGCTGACCACAAACAATTATTATTGAGCGATGCCTTTACTGGTTTAACGTACAACGCCCAGCTCCCCGCCGGCGGCTTTATTCAGCTGACGCTGTAGATGCCATGACGATAACTAGAGTTGCTCAATTGAGTTACTTAATTGAGTTATTTAATTTAGTTGTGAGAACTTGCGCTGTCATCACTTGCGTTGTAAAACCGTGCAGCATGCAAG
>NZ_JBOFMC010000033.1:0-16698 GCF_051658185.1 Shewanella sp.
CCTCACCATTAACCTTAATCGAACTTAAAAAGATAAAACGTTTAACACCCGCTGCTGCCGCTTGCCGTGCTAAATTAAGCGTGCCATGGTAGTTTACCGCCATATATTGCTCAAGTGGATCTTCTGCTGAATCTTGCATTATATGTGCACGGGCAGCACCGTGAATAAAAACATCCACGCCATTAAGATCAATAGTAAATTCGCGATTCAAATCACAATAAAGATGCTTAACTGCATTATCGATGGCATTTCGACCAACAGCAATTATATCCATTGAAAAAGAATGAATAATATTTAATGAAATGGACCGACCTACAAATCCACCACAGCCAGACAAAGCAATCATTTTTTTAGTCATTCTGTTTAGGTCGCCTCAAAAGTTCAAGTAGCTTAAATGGTATTTTTGTCAACAGAAAAATTATATTTGTATATACACCATTATCCTGGCATGCCTTTATTATTTCTCTATTTAAAGTTATTGTACTTTTAATGCCGCCTGTACTCACCCCTCCCATTCTCATTCTGACAAATACAGAATTAACATGCCTATACTTAGCTTTGCCTATCAATATTGCTCTAACAAAAAACTCGTAATCGGCAGATATTTTAAATTTTGTTTTATATAATCCTATTTTTTCATATAACGATTTTCTAATGAATGTTGCAGGGTGAGGTGGCATCCAACCAAATCGAAGTAAATTTCCTTTGAACTTTGGTAAAGCGTAATATCTTTTTATTTTTTGTAAATCATTTCCGTCAACAAAAACAACATCACCATAGATCATGTCTAATTTTTTGTCATCTTTCATTGAATTAACAACATCTGTCAAAACAGTTTTAGTTTCATAAAAATCATCTGAATTTAATATCCCAACTATATCGCCTGTCGCCAAACTAATACCCTTGTTCATCGCATCATAGATGCCACGATCAGGCTCACTAATAACTACCGATATATTATCTTTATACTCATCAATTATTTCTAACGTCCGATCTTTAGATGCACCATCGACAATAATATATTCTACATTAGAATGATCTTGTGCCAGAACAGATTCAATAGTATCACGTATAGTTTTTTCACTATTATAGCAAACAGTTATAATTGAAATCTTCACACCAAGCCACCAGTTACATGATTACTAACAATTGCTACTTTAGCAGAGCAACTCATTTGCCATTTTTCAATACCGGCGGGTATAAAAACTGACTGACCCTTATTCAGGATTAATACTTCATTCTCATACCTTAATTCAGCATTTCCATCTAAAACAAATAATATTTTAGCGTTACTCATAACAACTTCATGCTTATGTTTTTCATACAGTAAAAATGAAAAGTCTGAAGCCGGCACATGAAATATAGATACTCCATTTTCTTGCTCCGCTACTGTTAGCATTCTTTCTCGTTCGATTGGCATAAATAATGTGTGTCTAATCAATTCATCAACATCTATATGCTTAGATGTTAAACCAGCTCGTAATACATTATCAGAACTTGCCATCACCTCCAATCCCGTGCCGCGTACATAAGCATGGGGGGTACAAGCATCTAAATACATCGCTTGTCCTGGTAATAAGGTCAACACATTCAACATTAATGGGGCAAACAAACCAATATCATTCGGATAAATTGCCGCCAGATGCGTAATCAAGGCAAAAGTCTCTTCCGCTGAATGCCGTTGCGCATAAGGTAATAACTGTTCCAATGCCGCAATTTTATCCTGATTAGCGAGCGTTAACATCGCTTGGAAAAATTTTTGCAAACCTTGTGGATTTTGATCTTTCGCAAATGCCGAAACTAGATCCACTAACACAGACATATTCACGCGCTGAAATAATTCAATAATCTCAGCATAGGGTCGAAAGCCATTCATTGCTTGGTAATCAGTTAGTGCATATACTAACTCAGGCTTATGGTTAGGATCTTTAAAATTTCTATTCGCAGCATTTAAAGGGATACCTAATGCGTTTTCTTGTGCAAAGCCCATCTCGGCCTGAACTTTACTCGGATGCACTTGTACAGAAAGTGCTTGCTCCGCGCAAAGCACTTTAAATAAAAATGGCAGCGCACCAAAGTTTTCTACTGTGCGCGCACCCAACATAGCCTGCGGATCTTGTGCAATTAATTTATCTAAACCCAGCCATTGACCATCATGCTGTACCATTGAACAACCGTTAACATGCGCCCCCATCCATAATTCAGCTTGTGGTTGTTGTAAATAGTTTTCAATGCCAAACAACTGGGCTAAAGAAGTTACACTACCCCATGCATAATTTTGAATGGGATTTTTCATCAAATAAAATGCTTGCATTGTATGCCTAATAATTTTCGTTAATCGATTGTTTACTAATTTTCACCGCTTGGATACAAGTAGTAAAAACACATAAGCAATCCATCTCAATCAGGGTACTAGTGTGTACCCTGCTCACATTCAGCTTAATGTAATAATTTTTGACAACACTTGTGTGACTAATGCTTGCGCTTGTTTTACCGAAGCCGATTCAGCATAACAACGTAATTCAGGTGCATTACCAGACGCCCGCAAATGAATAATATCCTTATTCGCTAAGGTAACACGCAAACCATCGGTGTTATCGGTACTTGCAATAACTTCATAAAAACCTAACTTCGCCAATAATTGTTGTGGCGCGGTTAAACCTTGCGCTAATATATCTTGACTACGCTTGATTGCAAAATCTTTAATTCGATCAGAATACGTATACCGCGCAGGTAATGCGCCGACTAATGGCGAAATAGCGTCTTTCCCCGCCGCCGCAAGTAACATTAAAAATGGCAAAACAGCATCTCGGGTTGGCAGTGCCGCTAATGTAGCATCGCCTAATTTTATTTTCGAACCCAATAAAAAGCCACCATTTGCTTCAAAACCAGCAATGTGCTTAAATTTTTGCGCCAATGCTGTAAACTCAACAATAACATATGGCGAACCAATTTTTGTTAATTTTATCTGCGCAAAATCGCGATCACCGGCGATGATGCTATTGCTACTAACAGGAATAGCCAACGCTTCAATTTTTAACGCTTTGGCACATAGCAAGCCTAAAATATCACCCCGCAACCACTCGCCATGCTCATCGGCAACTAAAGGCCTATCACCATCACCATCCGTAGAAAAAATAGCATCTAATTGATACTGCTTTGACCACTTCCGTGCTTTTTGCTTATCCTCTTCTGCCACCGCCTCGGTATCAATCGGCACAAACTCATCACTACGTTCAATACGAATAACTTCAGCACCTAACGATGCGAATAACGGCGCATATAAATCTCGCCCCGCACTTGAATGTTCATAAATACCAATTCGTTTACCGGCTAATAATGTTGTATTAAAAAATTCAGTGTAACGTTGACAATACGCTTGCGCAGCCTCAACAGAGTAACTTAATTCAGGTAAATCGGCTAAGCGAGAAAAATTGTCCTCGGCAGCAAGAATGGCCAGCTCGTCCGCCTTGGTGATTTCACCTTGCGGACGATAAAATTTTAAGCCATTTCGATCAAATGGAATATGGCTGCCCGTTACCATAATACAAGGCATGTTGTCCTGCATCGCTTTAAATGCTAAAGCCGGTGTCGGAATTACACCGTAATAAATCGGCGCAATTCCCGCTTGGATAAGGGCTGCCGCACAAGCTTGCGCCATAGCATAACTGCTGGGGCGATTATCAATCGCCAAGGCTAATTTAGTAACATCACATTCTTTACGCAGCACAGCGACAAACGCATGCGTAAATGCCGCGCACACTTCGGATGTAAAATCCACAACTAATCCGCGGGCACCACTGGTGCCAAACGCCACTCCGCTACCAGCAATAATATTTTTTGTTTTTAGCATCATTTAACCTTATCTGCTAAATAGCATCTAATGCCTCAATAGCCAGCACCATGTGAAGGCACACGCACCACATCATCTTCCGCTAAATAAATCCCGGTTCGCACTTCAATCATAACCAACGGGAGTTGGCCTGGATTTTCTATAGCATGTGCTACGCCGAGTGGAATATAAGTGGATTGATTTTCACTAATAATAAAGCTTTCATCACCACGATAAACTCGTGCGGTACCAGAAACCACCACCCAATGCTCAGCACGATGATGATGAATTTGCACAGCCGTTTTTTGTCCCGGCTTAACAGTTACCTGTTTTACATGATAACGTTCGCCATCGGTAATCGCATCATGACTGCCCCATGGCCGGAATACTTCCCGATGTTGCAATTGCTCTGGGCGTTGGCTCTGCTTTAATTGATTTACAATGCCTTTTATATCTTGCACTTTATCTTTATGCGCAACCAATACCGCATCTTTAGTTTCTACGACGACGACATCATCAATACCCACCGTAGCCACTAAACGATGCTGGCCATAAATAAAACTATTTCGCGTTTGTTCTGTTAACACATCGCCTTGCAGCACATTTCCTTGCGTATCTTTTGCACTAACATCCCACAGCGCAGACCAAGACCCGACATCACTCCAACTCGCATCAAGCGGCATCACCACAGCATTAGCCGTTTTTTCCATCACCGCATAGTCAATCGAATCATCTGGACAAGCAGCAAAAGCATTAGGATCTAGACGAATAAACTCCAAATCTTTTTGTGCCAAGGTTAATGCTTGTTGGCAAGAGTTCACTATCTCTGGATGGTGTTTGCTTAATTCATTCAAATAGACTGAGGCTTTAAACAAGAACATACCGCTATTCCATAAATAGCGACCATCGGCCAAATAGCTTTGTGCCACAACTAAATCAGGTTTTTCTACAAAAGCGGCGACTTTACTCGCCCCACATTCAATTTGATCACCTTGCTTAATATAACCATAACCCGTTTCAGCGACTGTCGGCACGATGCCAAAGGTAACCAAATTACCTTGCTGCGCTAAAGGCATTGCGGCTTCGATTACTTGGCAAAAGACCTCTGGCTGTGCAATGACATGATCTGCGGCCAAAACCAATAATAACGGGTCTTCACCACGCGCTTGCGCTTGCAATGCAGCAATCGCCACCGCAGGTGCGGTATTACGTCCCACTGGCTCTAACGCAATACCACCGTGCGCAAGATTAGCTTTACGTAACTGCTCAGCCACGATGAAACGATGTTCTTGATTGCAAATGATAAACGCCGGTTGATGCGCTAGCGGGGCAATTCGCTGCAAAGTTTCTTGCAGCATGGTCGCCTCAGAGGTCAGAGCTAAAAACTGTTTCGGAAACAAAGTACGCGACAATGGCCAAAGGCGCGTGCCTGAGCCCCCAGCCATTACTACTGGCAATAACATGGCATTACGTCCTTTCTAAAAAATAATCTTTGCTGTGTTGATGCACGTCGTTGTCTTGCAACAACTCATCTACCGCAAACCAGCGGTATTGGTCGTGCTGGTTCACAGGCAGCACATCTTGCTGCCCTTGCCACACCAGCTCATATCCAAGCACCACGTAATGGGTGGAAAAATCATCGCCAGAGAAGTTGTCGTCATAAAAGTGTTCATAAGGGCCAAGAAAATGGGCACGTTCTCGGTGCGCGCTAAATCCCAATTCCTCTTGGGTCAAACGCAAAAATGCCGCATCCAAGCGCTCGTCTTTACGCACTCGACCACCGGGCACAAACCAACACCCTTGCGCCGGGCGATTTAACCGCCGCCCCAGCAACACCTGACCCTGTGCGTTGCGCACAATCAAATCAAGCGAGATAAGTGGCGTTGCCGCCACTATCTGTTGAAATTGCGCTTTATCTAACCAGTGATGCGGACGTGCTGCCTGTTTATTTACGAAAGGCATCTTGGTGCTCCAAAAACCACTGATAAGTCAGGCTTAGGCCGGCTTGCAATGAATGGGTGTAGCGCCACCCCAGATTGGCCAAGCGGCTGACATCCATCAATTTGCGCGGGGTGCCATCGGGTTTGCTGGCATCAAATACCACTTCACCAGCAAAGCCCACCACCTTAGCCATGGTCTGTGCCAATTCGCGAATGGTGCAATCGACCCCGGTGCCCACGTTAATATGAGAAAGCATCGGCTGGGTATTGGCCTGATAAATCTCATCAGCCAGCTCCATCACATGAATGCTGGCGGCCGCCATATCATCAACATGCAAAAACTCGCGCATCGGTGTGCCACTACCCCACACCACCACCTCATTGTCACCACGTAACTTGGCCTCGTGGAAGCGGCGCATCAGGGCCGGGATGACATGGGAATTTTCCGGGTGAAAGTTATCGTTTTCACCATACAAATTGGTGGGCATCACACTGCGATAATCGCGACCATATTGGCGGTTATACGATTCACACAATTTGATACCGGCGATCTTGGCGATGGCATAAGGCTCGTTGGTCGCTTCTAACGTACCGGTCAGCAGCGCATTTTCCGTCATCGGCTGGGCCGCCAACTTGGGATAAATGCACGACGAGCCTAAAAACAGCAACTTTTGCACGCCAGCCACATGTGCGGCGTGGATGATGTTGCACTCCATCATCAGGTTCTGGTAAATGAAGTCGGCAGGGTAACTGTTGTTGGCATGAATACCACCGACTTTTGCTGCAGCTAAATACACTTCATCAATAGACTGCTCAGCAAAAAATGCGCTTACTGCAACTGGGTTGGTTAAATCTAATTCGCTACGCGTGCGCACAATCAATTCAACATCATTACGCTGACTCAATTGCCGGCAAATAGCTGAACCGACCATGCCGCGATGGCCAGCCACAAACACGCGTTTTGTGGCCTTATCTGCACCAGTCATGCTTAATTCTCCAAAGAAATGCTCACATCAAAGCCGTGTGCTTTGAGCAACGCATGTTGCTTAGCTTTATTTAAATCATGCGCCACCATTTCTGCACACATCTCTTCTACTGTAATTTCTGGGACCCAACCTAATTTAGTTTTAGCTTTAGCAGGATCACCTAATAGCGTTTCTACTTCTGCCGGACGGAAATACCGTGGATCAACTTTAACAATAACGTCGCCGAGGTTAACTGCAGGCGCTAATTCAACATCTACTGCTGTTACCGTCGCAATTTCATTCACGCCTTCACCACTAAAGGTCAGCTCAATGCCCGCCTCTTTGGCCGACATCCGTACAAATTCACGCACTGAAATCTGTTTGCCGGTGGCAATCACAAAATCTTCTGCCGCATCTTGCTGCAGCATCATCCATTGCATGCGCACATAATCTTTGGCGTGGCCCCAGTCGCGCAGCGCATCCATATTGCCCAGATACAGGCAGCGTTCGAGGCCTTGGGCGATATTGGCGATGGCGCGGGTGATCTTGCGGGTCACAAAGGTTTCACCACGGCGTGGGGACTCATGATTGAACAGAATGCCGTTGCAAGCATACATGCCATAAGACTCGCGGTAATTTACCGTGATCCAGTAGGCATACATTTTGGCCACAGCATAAGGGGAACGTGGATAAAATGGTGTAGTTTCACGCTGAGGTGTTTCTTGCACTAAACCATACAACTCTGAAGTTGAGGCTTGATAAAAACGAGTTTTTTGCGCTAAACCATTCACGCGAATGGCTTCTAAAATACGCAAGGTGCCGATGGCATCCACATCTGCGGCATATTCCGGTGATTCAAAAGATACCGCCACATGGGACATAGCGCCCAGGTTATACACCTCATCAGGCGCGATTTCTTTGATTAAGCGGTTAAGGTTAGAGCTGTCAGACAAGTCACCATAGTGAAGGGTAATATTGTCGCTTAACTGGCGTAGGTGATCGATGCGGCTGGTGTTATAAGAAGAGGCGCGACGGATTAAACCGTGCACTTGATAACCCTTTTCAACCAATAATTCAGCTAAATAAGAACCGTCTTGGCCGGTGATGCCGGTGATGAATGCTACTTTCATTGATTAATACCTCTGTCAAAAAAACCAATAAGCCTCTGCTTCAAAATTCGCAAGGCGTTAGGTTTACCTAATAAACAACGCATCACTGCATTGCCAAAAAATAAAATAGAGTCTCGATAGAGCAAAAAAGAAGGATATTTAGCTAACAAAATCCGAAATATTTTTCCCTGTCCCGACGCATAAGTTAAATGCTTATCATAACTTAATGATCTTTTCGGATGAAAAACATAACACTCATCGGCCTCAAACACATGGCAGGCTTTTATTTTCTGTAGATAGTCGAATAAAAACAAAACATCTTCACCACTTTTAAAGCGAGTATTTTGGCCAGGGCCGAATGCCTCATTAAAAATGATTCCATCGACATCTGAAACCTTCAACAAATAAGACCCAATATATGTATTATATATTGGGTTAATTTTCCTTTTCTTACCATGCAACTCTGTTTTTTCAGCAAAACAATCAATAACACTGTCTGAAAATCTAACTTTGACTTTAGGATGTGTATATCTGTTAGACGAAATGAACTCAGCGCTATTTTTAGGCCAAAAGATTGACGCGTCATGAAACAAAATAAATTCTGCACTGATTTCCTTGGCGTGCTCTAAGCATAAATTTCTCGCATTTGACACACCCATAAAATCGGTTTCAAACAAATGGAGGTAATCAGGAAAATCAGCATTTAATATTTTTACATCTTTATTGCCCTGTAACACTACATAAACAAAAGCATTCCCCCCCCAAGCATCGACTATATGCTGGAATGAGCGAACCAATGTTTTTTTATGTGCGAGCCAATCCGTTTTGGTAAGGCAAACACCAACCAGTAAATCTACACCACATTTAGATTTACTCATTTATTTTAACCTTACCAGCCAATTTTTTAAGTAATGGTATGGCCATGCCATTACCCCCCGACGACTAAGTAAGATTTTTTGTGTAAATTTTAAATCAGAACGCCACACCGCCTGTAATCGCTCCTGCCACATGCGTGCTTTATTGGATGCTTGTGAACTGACACCAGTAGTATCAAAATTTGCGATACAGAGATCCAATGCCTTGGGCTTGAGTTGTGGCCATACAGACAGCAGATGCGCATAATCAGCACAAAAACGATAGCGTAGATCATAACCATGCTCGAATAAAGAGCGATGATAAATCATGCTTTGGTGGTTTATCATATGAGATACAAGAAAAGGTAATGAACAAACTTGCTTATGTTCAACTCCATCAGCTTTATGTGAGCCGTAAAGCATATTTATATCGTCGGTAGCGCTGTTAATTTCATCCAATAAAGCTGAAAGTACATTTTTACCTTCAAAAGTGTCACCTGCATTTAAAAAATAAATCCAATCACCAGATGATAAATTAATGCCTTTATTCATTGCATCGTAGATACCAGCATCTTTTTCACTAATAAATTTTGAAACAATACTGATATTATTCTGTATAACATCAACGGTATTGTCGGTTGAGCCGCCATCGACAATTATAAGCTCAAACCTGTCTATGTTTAATAAATTAGAAGTGCGTACACTTCTAATTGTTTTGAGCAAGCCAGTAGAATCATTATAATTTACACTTATAACACTTAGCTCAGGCATAAAAAACACCATTTGAGTTAGAGTTTTTATTTATGGCTTTTTTTTTCATAGCCCAAAACTCCAATAAAAAAACATACCGCCACAACTAAAGAGTATCCATATGAATAAGCATATGGCCGTTGTAAAAGCAATGCGACCACCGATATATTAATTAAATTAAGCCCACCTCTTGTTCGATAAATTGCTGTAATTAAAAAACCTGCAACAATAAAATAATAATAAAAAGAATTAAAGATACCATAATGGACTAATGGTGATAGGAAATTCTCACCATATGGTGGATATAAATGGGAACACAGGTTATCACCAGATATACATCTATCATCTAGACCGAATAAAAAGGCTTTAGGATGCTCGTTAACTAAATTGAATGCATTAATTATTCGCTCAGACCTATTGTCGCCAGAAATCGAGCCATCTTGACTAACTTCAAGTCTAGACATTATAAAAGTATCAAATGCCTCAGTATTATATAAGTATGGAAGAACAAAAAGAGCAATTAAAACCACAATAAACATTACATACAGTTTATTTTTTAATGGCATTATTTTTGAAGAAAAAAAGAATATAAATATAAATATAAAGTGCGCCAAACTAAAGGTTATAGAACCTAGAGCCAATAGTATATGTGTTATTTTTTTTCTTTTATTTAAAGCGTCGCGCAAATAAGCAGTAACACAAATAAAGAATGAGAGGGCACCTGGTTCATCAAAAAAGCCAGTAGGTCTAATTAAATTCCCAACTTTATAATTTGTCATGGTTGTTAAATATAAAAAACCGTGTCGGCCATCAGGATTAATAACCTCAAGTATACTTACACCACCGTTAAGAGCATATACAAACCCAACCCATGATAAAAATGAAATAACCAGCAATGAAAAAGTCAATGAACTTATTACATCAGATAAATATCGTTCACATATTATTTTGGCAACAATAAGAGATAAGGTGCAATATATGCTAATCGTTATGAAATTAGCATTTTGCCATGCTAAACCCAGTAATACTGATGATGCAATAATTAAAAAAAATAACGTAATCAATTTATAATCGATATGAACGTTATAATTCAAAATAATGATACTCGCGAGAGTAAAGAGAAAAATAATATTACCAGGAATGCCTATGAAATAAACAAATAATGGTGATAACGATACCAATATCGCAAGCAAAAATAAAAAGGATGTTACTTTTGATCTAACAAAACCATATCTACCTATTGATTGCATAATAAACCTTACAATAAAGCTTAACAACCTGATCCCATGACCTACAACTTAAGCTTCTCTGGAAAAGAAGCTCTTTACGATTTTCATGTCGTAGTGTACTGCTAAGCGCATAACCAAGTTGACTAAATGAAATATTACTAACTAACTTACCATCATATTCATCAACAATTAAATCCTTCATCCCACCAATATTAAACGCAACACAAGGCGTGCCACAGGCCAATGATTCGACCAAGGTATTAGGTAGATTATCTTGCAGAGAAGGGGCGACAAAAAGATCTGCGGCGTTATAAAGCAAACAGAGACTGATATCGTCGTGCAAGCGCCCCATATAGTGAGTCTTGATCCCAGTCACTTGTCCCGCATCACCGCGGCTGGCACCAAACACCACCAGCTCTATCTGCTCCGCTCCCCCCTCGGTTTTGAGCTGTTGCAATGCCGGGATCAGCAGGTGATAACCCTTACGGGGATCCGAGGTACTCGACATGGCGCCAAACAGCAGCAACTGCTTGTCTTGTGGCAACCCAAATGCTTCACGGGCCAGCTCGCGGGGCAGCGGGCGGTACACGTTGTGATCAATACAGTTGCTGATTACCGTCACCGGCATCTCGGCAAACAGGGTACTTTGCCGAACACAGTCAGCAAGCCAGTTGCTGGGGGTGACAATCTGAAATGACTTGCCAGCCCATACCTTTTGCTTACGCATAAAGGTCCAGCGATCGAGATCCAGCCCGACATGTTGCTCATGGCGGCTCTCGCGGCTATACCCCATTCGATAACGTTGCGATGGCTTGTCATCGTCGTAATGTTCGGCCCCGCTAAAAGCCCACATATCGTGCAGCGTCCAGACTACCGGCTGGCTAATACGACCAATCTCGCCTACTGATAACATCTCGCCCCCCAGCCAGTGCAGGTTGACCACGTCGGGGGCTAATTTGGCGATTTCACGCAGCAAGCCTGAAGGAAACAGGTTGAGTGAATGGTGTACCGTATTAGGGGTTTTCTGGCCGCGCAAGATCAGACGGCTCAATGCGGATACCAGCTTGATCCGCAACTGACGCATACCGGAAACCGTATGCACAAAGGGATCATCCGAACATTTGTTGATCACCAGCATGTGGCTATCGACACCCTGGCTACGCTGTGCCTGATGTAAACGAAAGGCAGCGCGCGCGGCACCACCATCCAGATCGCTATAGCAAATGTGAAGGATCCTCATGCCTTTTCCCCCTGCAGTTTTGCCAACAACGCAGGGACAAAGCCAAGCTGTTCCATGGCAATAGGCATGGCAGGAGGTGCATCCAGTGCGCTTTCTAGCGCAGTCACTAATTCTTCAACTTTGAGATCCGTCATGCCCAGCAGCGGCGCACCAAAGCGCTCAGCCAGAGAACGAACCTTGCCCTTGCCCAAGGTGTAGTCCAAGCCCACCGAGTTCAAACCGAGCCCCAAGCCAAATACCAACGAGTGAAAGCGCATGGCCAACAACGCATCAGCTTCTCTGAATGCTACGCAATAGGGGAGCGGTGCCATTTCAGGCCCCAGCAACGAGTAGTCAAGAGAAGCTTCGAGTTTGGGTTGTTGACGAAACAGGCGACGATAGAACCAGCGGTCATCCGACCCGAAGTGATTGGTACACATAGGCAGTGGTCGGATCACCAGATTGGGGCGTTTGGTTGCCAACTGAGTTAACGCCTCTACAACCACCCGTTCATAGTTATCGCGAATGGCCAACGCTTGGGCAAGGGGAATATGACTGGCATACTCCTGATAGGGGAAATCACGCAACCCCAACAACAGGGTCTGGCGCTCGGGATCTTGCGTCTTGTTTGGCAATTGCCCAGCGATGCTGGCCAACCAGGTAAAGGCCGGATCTTCTGCCACTGGATCTTGCGCAGCATCCACACCAATCTGTTGCGCGTAGTCGCGCGAACGGACATCCCGGTAGACCCTGATATCCGCCAATCGCAAGATGGTCGCGATGCTGTTGTTGTGCCAAGTATCCCCTAGTGGGCCGACACCACAACCAGCCACTATCGTACGTGCTTGCCCCTGCTTGGCGCGCTCAAAAATGGCTTGCATGGGAGCCAGTGCATCAATTGCCATCAAAGGACCGCCACCAAACACCACATAATCCATGTGACGGGCAAGACCAATCCCCTCCTCCGGAGCCACAATTCGGGTATTACGAAATTCCGGCATCTGACGACGAGTCATTTCGCTGATATAGGGATAGAGAGCAACCACAACAAACCGAGTATCTTCCCCAAGCTGCTGTCTCAGCGCATGCATCACCCCACCGATGATCCCCTTGTCGCCCAAGGTTTCGGTACCATACCAGCCACAGATAAGGACCTGTTTTCCTTCAACGGATACATGCGGACGATCACCTTGAGCACGATAATATTGAAGTTGCTTACTGTAACCATGGCGGTGGCGATAACGATTGAGCGTTGCAAACCCGGGCACTCGACGCAACTTCTCTTTAAGACCAATCCGCTCATCAATCCGCGCTACCATCATCCGACGATAAACAGCTGGACTGGGCAAACCAACGTAGTCATGGTGGCAATTGGCACACTCATTGGCGAGGATATCGTTTAAATGAGGTTGATTGCCAAAATAGGCCTGCATAGGATCCCCATCGGCAATATTACTCATCAAAGCTTTACTTTTAACCGCACAATATGCGAGTTCGCCTTTGGCAGTAATGGTAGCACCACGATGCTGCCAGTCACATCCCGCCGCCCGCGGTTTGTCGTGCAGAATTTGGTCAATCAGTGAACGATAGAAGAAACGCTGCAACGGGCTCGGCTCGTAATACTTGATGAGCCCTTCGAGAAACTCAACAAACTCATATTTTTCTTCAAAAGTTAACGCATATGGGTCTAACAAATTCTCTGTATATAGCCGCTGATGGGGGACTCCTTGACGGTACTTGATATACAACTCATGATTGACACAAAATTCGAATAAATCTGCTAGGTGGTAAACATTCTCCCGAATGACGGTACAACCAATCCTGACGTTATCCACTCCGTCAAAGTCACTCAGAAATGCCAGGACCTTCTTGGCATTTTCAAAATTTCCGGAGCGGCCACGCACTCGGTCATGCACATCGCCGAAGCCATCCAGTGAAACCATGACATCAAAATGCTTGCCACGGGATTTGACCAGACGCCCCATCTTTTCAATCTGTTCGATTACTTGCAGATATTTGTAGGCATTGGTGATGAGAGACACTTGCTTAAGATTCGGCAATTGCTCGAGCACTACCTCAACCAGCTCAAGCAAGTCATTACGCAAAGTAGGCTCACCACCGTTAAAACCGATCCCTTCAACGTGGCTGAATAGCTCACTGCTCAATCCTTTGCGTAAATCCTCTACCTTGATATCTTGACTTTGCTTGTTCTCCCAAATGCGACACATCTGACAGCGAGAGTTACAAATATCAATGACCGGGAACTGAATTACGATTGGTTTTTCTAACACAGCACCAGATTGTAAAAATGAGTGCCGCATATGTTTATAAATAGATTTAAGCTTCATAATAAAATTATTTCCGGTCACGGACGAATTGATAGAGATGAATGGGTAAAAAAGCACGGCTTTTGAGCCAAAACATTGGCCTAAGCTGAGGATGCAGTAGATCAAAGAAGTAGAATGCAGCGGCAAGCCCAGCAACGGTAGCACAAGCAGAACCTGTGACACCATAAAGCGGAATCAACATCCAGTTCGCCACAGCACTCACTGCAAGACCAAACAAATTACGCTGCAAATTCAATTTAAGCTTTCGTTCTGCCACTAACCAAGAGCCAGAGGCAATCCCCATGCAAAGGAAAATCCCCCCCCAAGTGTGCAATACAATCACGTTGGCACTTTCGGCATACGTTGAACCAAAGAGCAGAGCAACAATCCAGTCAGCTGTCAGGCTGAAAAAGAGGGCAACAGCGACGGAAAGTATTATCAAAAAAGACATCAACGCTCGAATGCCCTCAAAGTAACGCTCGTATGATAAGTTGCGTAATGACACCAATTTGGGAAACGTAGTTGCGATAATCGCCGATGGTAAAAAATACCAAGCCTCAGTAATCCTCGTTGCCGCAGAGTAGATTCCGACGCTCGCATCACCTGATAGCCACTGCAGGAAGATTTGATCAAGTCGCATAAAGAGTATCGCCCCGAAACCTGCAATAATTTCGGGCCAAGACTCCATCGCCAACTCGGCACCTTGCTGTATTTTAGCCTGTGCAGGGGCAATAGATATATGGTGTCTTCTGATAAAAAAAACATAAAAAAATATCGCTACTAGGAAATATTCTATCATCACCAACCAGACAAAGGCGATTAGTCCTCCATCAAGCAAAACAATAGCGATCTTGAGCAATGAGGTAATTAAAAATGTAGTTAGTCTACAAAGACTAATGACTTTGAAATCCGAGGTGCCTTGAGCATAGAAATCAAAAACATCAAATGAAATGAAAAACAACGAGAAAAAAATGATAACGACAAAGTGAATACTTTCAGGCAAGAATAATAAACTGAAAACGCTTGCCATAAGCCATAGAAACAGTGAGGCAGTTAGTCGCAGATAAAACGCTGTAACAACGGTGCTATTACAGCATAATTTATCTTCCAGGTGTTCGGCAACTTCTCTAACAATTATTCTATTAAGACCCAGTGAACTAAGCACCGAGGCAATCGTGAGAAGAGAAATATAGTAATTAAGTTGACCAAACCCGTCAGGCCCTAAGTTTCTGGCCATAAGGCTGCTAACTAGAACACCTATAATTAGACGACTACCTTTTTCAAGCAACATCCAAATTGTATTTTTAAAGACACTGCTTTTTTTTTGCATCGTAATAGAATAAACCTCTGATTATGAAAGTTGTAACATTAAAGATAAGAATAAACATTACACTTTTGGAAGCAAATTTCATATAAAGTATATCTATCACTTTTTTGAATTATTTATCCAAAAGAATGTTCCCTAGTCAAAATTATGTCGCGACCCGCAAGATTGTGTGATTTACGCACCAATTTGATAAACAGTTCAGGGCGTTTTTTCTGCCAAGCCTGCATCGCATCAATCGGTGATAAGTGCTCAAGAAAAATTAAGTGATCAAGAAAAATTAACTGTAAACTCAGTGCCATAACCATTTAGCATACAGGTTAATTTTTCATCGAAAGTTTCCTTGCCCCAAGCAATGAAACGATGCTTCGCTTCGCGCCAGACCATTTCGATTAAATTGAGCTCAGGACTGTATGCTGGCAAAAAAACTAGCAACATATAGTGCTGTAAAAACCACCGATTGAGGTGCTCATGGTCGATATGGTGATGAATACTCGCATTATCGAGCACAACAAAAGTGGGGGTTTGGCCATCTAGCTTCTTAGCTAAACTATCTAAAAAGCTAATGGTTACTTGGCGATTAATACTCCCAGTCACCTCCCTATACGCAAGCGTATTGTCGGCATAGTTCAAGGGTAACCGTTCACCGACAAGGGGTAACCGTTCACCGACAAGGGCTTGACACGCACAACTCGGCAGGAATGGGGTAATCCGTTTTCTCGATGCAGGCTCGGACGATGGCGCGCAGCCACTCTTGGGGGCAACGGCCCAGCCGTTTCGCTGTCTCCACCAACGACAGGATCCGCTGGCGAAACAACTCACCACGATGTGAACACACGCCGTAGCTCCCTTTGCGCCACAGCACATAGCCGCGCAGCGCTCGCTCCGCCTCATTGTTGGTTAGCGGAATATCGTCATCACCCATAAACCGCCACAGCATCTCGTCATCTTTGATGAGCCACTCGCAGCGCCCTCGGTAGCGCTTCGAGCACAACATGGCCCCTTGCTCCAGCTGCGTTAACCAGTGTTGCCGATAACGCCCGAGTCGGCGCAGATACCGCTCCCTGCCAAGGCCACCATGTTCATAGCGATGACGAACCCGAAAGACACTGTTGGCCAGCAGTACCAGCTTGGCACCAATCGGTTGAT